>CAKRAT010000011.1 GCA_934295165.1 uncultured Dorea sp.
AAGTGACTATTTTAAGCCACTTTTTCCGTTGCATTTACTTATTTTATCATATGTTGCACTTACCTTGAAAATCTTGCTCTTTTTTCGAACAGTGCATTTTCCCTTATTTTTCAAGGGTTTCTGCACTGTTCAAATACAAATAACTCTACACTTATATAATTTTTTTCGATTTTCTATGCACAAATCATCCACTATGGATTCAGATATTCCTGTGTTATTTTCATTTTCCCATCATCATCAATCTGCATAAGCATATAGCTCGGTTTTCTTCCCTGCTGCCTTGGATAACAAAGACTTCCCGGATTCAAAGTAATCAGTCCTTCTTCTTTTTCATAGAATGGACGATGTGTGTGTCCGTACATTACAATATCGGCTCCGCGCCCTCTTGCTTCCTGTTTCAGTCGTTCTTCTCCCATAGACACATAATATCCATGCCCATGTGTAATAAATATATGATACCCTTCTATCATGAACTCTTTCTCACCTGGAAGATCGGAAAAAAAGTCATTATTTCCCCGCACCATATGTACCGGGCAATCTGCGACTGCCGGAATATAATCCTCATCTCCTTCTACATCGCCGAGATGGATGAGCATATCTAACGGCTGTTCCTTTTCGATCACACGGTCAAAATTCCTGTGTGAACCATGTGTATCACTTATGATCAGTATCTTCATATTCTCTTACCCTATCTGTTTATTCCGTCTGCTTCTTCTGTCTTTTTATCTAATCTTCTGTTCCAGAATCTTACGGATCTTTTTCAGTCCTTCTCCGCGGTGACTTAATTCATTCTTCTTTTCCGGCGAAAGTTCCGCACTGGTGCACCCACATTCCGGGAGGAAAAAGATTGGATCGTATCCGAATCCATTTTCTCCCGCAATCTCATATCCAATGATTCCTTCCATTGTTCCTCTTACCACTTCGCAGGAACCATCCGGCATGACTGCCGCGATCGCACAGACGAATCTTGCTGTCCGCTTTTCATCCGGCACACCCTCCAAACGGTCCAGAAGAGCCTGATTCTTAATATCATATGAGGTATCCTCTCCCATATATCTTGAAGAATAAATTCCCGGTTCTTTATTCAGATAATCGATTTCCAGTCCAGAATCATCCGCCAGCACAACTGCATGTGTATATTCCGGCATCTCATGTGCAATTTCCGCAATCTCTGTCGCTTTGATCATCGCATTTTCTTCAAATGACACTCCATCTTCTACTATGTCCGCTTTGATTCCAGCCTCTTTCTGCGAAAGGATCTCTACTCCAAGATCACTTAAAATCTCACGAATCTCAATCATCTTATGTTCGTTACCCGTTGCAAATATAATTTTCTCCATCTTATTTCTTCTCCTGTCTGTCACCAGGACGCTTTGCCTTCGGCGGCTTTGGTCCTAAGAACTGATAAAAATACGTCTTTAACATTCCATTATAAATCTTACGGTTACGATCTGCCTTCCGTCCAAAATAACGCTCCGCATCTTCGTATGAAGTGATCATATACGCAGACCACGAATCCAGATTCTTAAAGCTCTCACCGAATGCCTTATATAACACCGGCAGATCCTTCTTATCTTCCAGTCTCTCTCCATATGGCGGATTGGTGATGATAAATCCATATTTCTTCGGATGGCTTAAATCTTTTACATCTCTTTCCTGAAAGTGAATCAGATGATCAACTCCCGCCTCTCTCGCATTACGTCTTGCGATCTTGATTACAGCCCCATCTACATCGTATCCCTGGATATCAACTTCGATATCATCGTTAATCATTTCATTTGCCTCATTTACCGTCTCATACCAGAGCTTCTTCGGAATCAGATTCGTCCATTCTTCTGCTGTAAAGGAACGGTTCATTCCCGGCGCAATATTAGCTGCGATCATCGCTGCCTCTATTGGGAATGTACCGCTTCCGCAGAACGGATCTACCAGAATTCTGTCTTTATGCCATGGTGTGAGCATAATCAATGCTGCTGCCAGCGTCTCTGTAATTGGTGCTTTTCCAGACACTTCCCGATATCCTCTTTTATGCAGTGATACTCCGGATGTATCGATTCCAACTGTCACAACATCTTTTTTCAGAAATACACGTACCGGATAAGCAGCCCCGTCTTCCGCAAACCACTCCACCTGATACTTCTGCTGCAGTCTTCTTACCATCGCCTTTTTCATTATGGACTGAATATCTGACGGACTGAATAATTTACTCTTTACCGATGCTGCCTTTGCAACCCAGAATTTACCGTTTTTCGGAATATAATTTTCCCAGTCCAGTGCTTTTGTATTTTCAAATAATTCTTCATAACTCGTAGCTTTGAAGCTTCCAACTTTCAGAAGCACCCTCTCCGCAGTTCTAAGGAAAATATTCGCACGGCATATAGCCTCGGCATCCCCCCAGAATCCAACTCTTCCGTCTTCTACTTCTGAGATATCATACCCCAGATCCAGTATCTCTCGTTTTAATACCGCTTCCAGCCCAAAATGACAGGGAGCGATCAATTCCATTTTTTTCATTCAATTCTCCATTATCTGCTATATTCATGCAGTAAATTTGTATTTTCGTTATTATTTCCTACTTACTTATCTTACTGATAACCGCCTGTCTTTGTCAACCCATTTCACATACCGTAATCCGGTCAGTATTGCTACAGCATCATCTGCAGAACCAGCCACTGACAGCCGTTTTCAAATACATGCAACAAAAAACAGGACGCGCTTTCGCACGTCCTGCCAGGTAAACTTTTTAATAACTGCTGTTCTCATTTCCATAATTGTATGAATTCTTGTCTTTTGCATCTTTATCATATGCATTTTTGTTGGACGCATTTTTATTCGATGCATTTTTGTCATATGCATTTTTGTCGTATGCATTTTTGTCGTATGCGTTCTTGCCATATGCATTCTTATTCGATGTGTTTCTGGATGCATTTCTGTTCGATGTGTTCTTGTCTGCTTCGTTATGACAGTTTTCTGATGAGTTGTAATTTTTAGCCATTTTGAATTCCTCCTAATCACTTTTTGCTACGTGATTAGTATGTCCTGCTATTTTTCAATTATACATTCTGTTATATATTAAGAATTTTTTAATATTTTTCTTGATTTTTAGCTTTTGCTATATTATACTGTTGGTGTAGAAAGGACACTTTCTACAACCCCTTATTAATTATTTATACTCCCCTCAAAAGACCGATGGCTCCCCCATCGGTCTTTTATTTTTCTGTATATCAATTTTTCTAATGTCTTAATAAATCCGTTCATCTTCTGGAACCCTTAACCAGCTTTATAATCAGACAGAGTACTAGCAGCGGAATAAATACCGGTGCCAGGATACTGATGATTCCTCCGATCACCGCCACAACAAGTACGATAATTCCGATGATACCAAGCAGGAGAACCAGTTTCTTCCACCATGTGTCAAGACCGAAGACATGCATGCCATTGTGTCCTGATTCATTGTCATAATCTTGTTCATAAGACTGTGCTCTCTGTCTTCCCGTCTCATAGCTGTCATATGTCTCTTGTGTATTTCCTTTGATTTCTTCCGAAGTAATAATATTCTTCGCAATTGCCCACGGATCACCAAGTTCTTCGATTACTTCCGATTCCGTTCTGCCCTTTCGTACTTCCTCTGTAATATATTCATTATAATAATTCACATTATCCTGAACTACGCTTCCTGAAAGGTCATTGGCAAGCGCCTTTTTTAATTTATCTAAAAATTCTCGTTTTGTCATCTTTGCCCTTCCTCCTTACCGATTTTCAAATCTTTCATGCTCCTGTATCTCCGGATACATATATCCACCGAACACATGACAATTAAAAACCCTGAGCTTAGAATAGCACAATCATGTGTCCATTCCAAGTCCAGGGTTCTTAAATTTTTCTAATGTATTTCTAAAATAATTTCTTCATCTAACAAACGATCTATACTTCGAAGATCAGATCTCCATAAGAAGGCATTGGCCACGCTTCTTTGTCAACAATCATCTCAAGTGCGTCAACAGGTGCACGGAGAGCTTCCATTGCAGGCACTACATCAAAGTGATAGAATCTTGCCTGATCCTCTCCCTCTTCCATTGCTGCTGCCTGATCTGTAACGCCCTTCAGTGCCTCCAGTGCTTTCTTAGTTTCTGTCAGCAGTCCGGATACTTCTGCCAGAAGATCTGCCTGAACAGATGCATCTGCTCCGGCTTCTTTTACTATAACCACTGTATCTGCAAGATCTTTTGTATATTTGATGATTGCAGGAATAATCTGTTTGCTTGCCATATCAATCATTGTACGTGCTTCAATATTGATAGCCTTTGCATAGCTTTCAAATTTGATCTCTGCACGTGATTCCAGTTCAGCTTTTGTAAATACTTTGAATTTTCCGAACATATTTACAGCTTTGTCTGTTGTCAGCGCAGGAATTGCTTCTACCATAGATCTGATATTTGGAAGTCCACGTCTTTCAGCTTCCTCTACCCATGCATCTGAATATCCGTTACCGTTGAATACAACTCTCTGATGCTCTGTTGCATACTGCTTGATCAGATCATGTACTGCTTCATCAAAGTTGTCTGCTTTTTCCAGAACATCACAAGCCTCAGAGAATGCCTCTGCAACGATTGTATTCAGTACTACGTTTGGTCCTGAAATAGAATCACGGGAACCTACCATACGGAACTCGAATTTGTTACCTGTGAATGCAAATGGTGATGTTCTGTTACGGTCTGTTGCATCTTTTGCAAGATCCGGAAGTGTATCAACTCCTGTCTGAAGTTTTCCACCCTTCAGGCTATGTGTAGCTTCACCTGTGCTGATCAGCTGTTCCAGCACATCTTCTAACTGTTCTCCAAGGAATACAGAGATGATTGCCGGTGGTGCCTCGTTAGCTCCGAGTCTGTGATCATTACCTGGATCTGCTGCGGATTCACGAAGAAGATCTGCGTGTCTGTCAACTGCTTTCAGAATACAGGTAAGTACCAGTAAGAACTGAATATTCTCATGAGGAGTTTTACCTGGCTCTAACAGGTTCTTTCCGTCATCTGTTGTAAGGGACCAGTTATCGTGTTTACCGGAACCATTCACTCCTGCAAATGGTTTTTCATGAAGTAAGCACTTCATACCATGCTGGCATGCAACTCTCTTCAGTGTCTGCATTACAATGTGGTTATGATCCAGTGCCACATTACACTCTGCATAGATCGGTGCAAGTTCATGCTGTGCAGGTGCAACTTCGTTATGCTGTGTCTTAGATGTAACACCAACTTTCCAGAGTTCTTCATTGACATCTTTCATGAATCCTGCGATTCTCTGACGGATGGTTCCGAAATAATGATCATCTAACTCCTGACCTTTTGGAGGCATTGCTCCGAACAGTGTACGTCCTGTATAGATCAGGTCTTTTCTCTGTAAGAATTTTTCAGCATCTACAAGGAAATATTCCTGCTCCGGTCCTACGGAAGGTGTTACTTTCTTAGATGTTGTATTTCCGAACAATCTTAACAGTCTCAGTGACTGCTCATTGATTGCCTGCATAGAACGAAGAAGTGGGGTCTTCTGGTCAAGTGCCTCTCCTTTGTATGAGCAGAATGCTGTAGGGATGCAAAGTGTTGCTCCTGCTGCATCATGTCTTACAAATGCCGGTGATGTACAATCCCATGCTGTATATCCTCTTGCTTCAAATGTTGCACGAAGTCCGCCTGATGGGAATGAAGATGCATCCGGCTCACCTTTGATCAGTTCCTTTCCTGAAAAACTCATCAGCACTTTTCCATTTGGAAGTGGTGCGGAAATAAATGAATCATGTTTCTCAGCAGTTACACCTGTCAGAGGCTGGAACCAGTGAGTATAATGTGTAGCCCCTTTCTCAATTGCCCATTCTTTCATCTCATGTGCAATTACGTCTGCTGTAGCAAGGTCTAATTCCTTACCTTCCTCAATTGTTTTCTTCAGATCCTTATAGACTTTCTTTGGAAGACGTTCCTGCATTACAGTATCGTTAAATACGTCTTCGCCAAATATCTTGGCTACATTGATTGCTTCACTCATGTCTCTTCGTTTCCTTTCTTATTGTGATTTGGGGGTAATATTTCATACTAAAGTATGCATAAAATCTGTATTTTCTGTACATGCCAGAATATATGTAAATCTGCCGCGGCAGCTTTTTCTGCATACTTTGGTATGAAAAAAGGCACTCCAACTTTCGTTGGAACGCCTTTGTTCTTCCTATGCCAGTTAGTATAACTCAACAAGTCAAAAAAGGCAAGTGAAAATTTTTAATTATTCAGCTTTTCCAACTGAACCAAATAATTCCATCTTCTCTTTAACTGTTGCCTGAATAGCTTCAGCACCTGGTTTCAGGAGTTTACGAGGGTCGTATCCTTTTCCTTCCAGATCTTTTCCTGCTTCAATATATTTACGTGTAGCATCAGCAAATGACAGCTGGCACTCTGTATTAACATTGATTTTTGCAACTCCGAGACTGATTGCTTTCTTAATCATGTCTTCCGGAATTCCTGTACCACCGTGAAGTACTAATGGCATATCGCCTGTAAGCTTCTGGATTGCATCCAGAGTCTCAAAACTTAATCCTTCCCAGTTAGCTGGATATTTTCCATGAATATTTCCGATACCTGCTGCAAGCATGTCAACACCAAGATCAGCGATCATCTTACACTCATTAGGATCAGCGCATTCACCTTTTCCGATAACTCCGTCTTCTTCTCCACCGATAGAACCTACTTCAGCTTCGATAGACATTCCTTTTTCTCTGCAGATAGCAATGAGTTCTTTTGTCTTTGCTACATTCTCTTCGATTGGATATTTAGATCCGTCGAACATGATTGAAGAGAATCCTGCATCGATACATTTTTTACATCCTTCGTATGTTCCGTGGTCAAGGTGTAATGCAACCGGAACTGTGATGTTAAGTTCTCCCATCATAGCTTCAACCATAGCTGCTACAGTCTTGAATCCGGTCATGTATTTTCCGGCACCCTCAGATACACCTAAGATAACTGGTGACTTTAACTCTTCTGCTGTAAGAAGAATAGATTTTGTCCACTCTAAGTTATTGATGTTGAACTGTCCTACTGCGTAATGACCTGCTACTGCCTTATCGAGCATTTCTTTTGCTGATACTAACATATGTTATTCCTCCAATTCTTACTGCCATAAGTATCTCTACTTTTTCATATGACAAATTTGTTTCAATTGCATTATATATCATAACGTCTAAAAAGACAAGAAACTTTATTCCTGCTGATTATAAATCCCTTGCAAATAAAAAAAAATCTGCAGAATATTCTGCAGATCTTCATCAGTGACTCCGAGGGGAATCGAACCCCTGATTCCAGCGTGAGAGGCTAGCGTCTTGACCGCTTGACCACGGAGCCATTTGTTTGGTACTTGCCTAGTATAGCAAGGATTTTGCAAAAAGGCAAGTACTTTTTTTAATTTTTTTAATTTTTTTGCATTTTTCTACAATTTCTCAATTTTTAATCTTCTTCATGCGTTCCCGGAACCATGATCTGAAGTTCTTTATTCAGGTTCTCGATCACAACTTCATCGTGTTCGCCGCCGAATTCCCCGTCCAGCGTCCACGGAATCTCTTCAATGGATTCAAACATGATACGTCCACTCTTGAATGTATACATATATTTGGAATCCAGCTGCTCTATCATCAGCGCCGCAATGATCTCCTGCAGTTCAATTGGATTCTTCGGTGTCTTGATCAGTGTTACTTCAAACACTCCGTCATCAAATCCTACCTGCCTTCCGACCAGATTACGGAATCCACCGACAGATCTTGAATTCGTAACCATGCCATATACGAATTCATCTTCGACCACCTCATCGTCATGTGTCACCTTCACTTTATAAGAAGGTATATTAAACAGACGCTTTGCACCTTCCAGAACGTATGCCAGATGCCCCAGTACATTCTTCACCGACTGCTTCGTCTGGTACGATACGTCCGTAAAAAGGCCAAATGCTGCAATATATACAAATATGTCATCATTAAATCTTCCTGCGTCACAGGAAAATACTTCTCCGTTCACCGCATTATCCGCAGCTTCCAATAATCCTCTCGGGATATGAAGACTACTTGCGAAATCATTCGTTGTTCCTGTCGGAATATAGCCGATCGGATCTCTCTTATCCTTATCTCTCTTCATCATTCCTGTCACGACTTCATCAAGTGTCCCGTCTCCTCCGCTGCACACGACCAGATCATATTCGCCCGAGTCATATTTCTTAATTTTCTTATAGGCATCACGGTATGCCTGTGTCGGATATGCCACAACCTCATATCCGGCTTTTACAAAGATATCAATGACATCTGCAAGCTTCGGTTTTAAAAGTTCTTTTCCTGCATGTGGATTATAGATAAAAAGCAAACGCTTCATAACATGCCTCCTCCTTATCTTTTTTAATAACGAAGAGGCTATTGCAACTTCCATCACAACGGCCCCTTTATTTTACATATCTTTTCTATATCTTTCCGTATTACTTCTGCACTCCCAGAAATGTTGCAACACCACTTACAGCTGCATCTTCATCCTGACCTTCTGCTACGATTGTGATATCCTCACCCTTCTGAAGCTTCAGGCTCATCATACCCATAATACTTTTTGCGTTAATTTTTTTACTTCCCATCACAATATATACCTGGCTCGCATACTGGCTTGCTTCCTGTACAAGATGAGCCACCGGACGGTCTTCCATTTCCATATTGTTCTGGATGGTAACAGGCTTTCTAATCATAACGACTTGTTCCTCCTTGCTGTTCCCTTAACCCTTGTGCTATTTCACTTAACTTCCTGAGTCGATGATTTACCCCTGATTTACCAAGCGGGCTCGCCATCAGTTGTCCCAGTTCTTTTAAAGCTGCTTCCGGATATGTCAGACGCGTAAGGGCAACGTCTCTTAACCCCTCCGGCAGCTTATCAAAACCGATCTGATCTCTGATATATGTAATATCCTCCATCTGCCTGACTGCAGCAGATACGGTTTTATTAATATTAGCAGTTTCGCAGTTCACCTTGCGGTTCACAGAATTACGCATCTCTTTTATAATGCGTACATTCTCCAGTTCCATCAGCGCCACATGCGCTTCCATCACATTCAAAATATCTACAATCTGTGATCCCTCTTTCAGATACACCACATATGTCTTCTTACGCTGTACGATCTTCGCTTCCACACCGAAGCTGTTGATCATATCTTTCAGATATTCTGCCTGTACTTCATTATTACATACAATTTCAAAATGATAGGACTTACTCGGATCACTCATAGACCCCGATGCTATAAATGCGCCTCTGATGTATGCCCTTTTACAGCAGACCGCCTGCACGATCGTATCGCGGATCGCCAGCAGTTCTTCACCTCTTGCGTAAATATAATAACTGTAGTTATCTTTCCCTGCATTTCTGCGGACTACGGTATCAGTTTTTATATTAAACGTTTTTGTCAATAATGTAAAGCATTTTCTTGCAGCACCCAAATTTTCCGTATGCACTTTCAGACAGCATACACCTTTGTATCCCACCCCGAATTCTCCCGACATATGCACAATTGCCGATAATTCTGCAATATCACAATGTCTGGCCCTGGCATAATGTTCTAATAATTCTTCTTTTACTTTTCCCGAAAACGACATCTAATCTTCTACCTCGCTTTGGTAACAGCATCCTTTTCTATATCACGGTGTTCAATACGGATACCATAATTTTCATTCTTACTCAGTGCTTCATAAAGCTCATTTGCCAGTGTAACCGAGCGGTGCTTTCCTCCGGTACATCCGATTCCGATCACCAGCTGTGTCTTTCCTTCCTGCACATAATTCGGAATCAGAAATTCTACCATATCCGTGAGTTTTGCAAGAAATTCCTCCGCTTTGTCATTATTCATGACATATTCTCTTACTTCTTTGTCATTTCCACTCTTCGGGCGCAGTTTATCGATATAATAAGGATTTGGCAGAAAACGGACATCAAATACCAGATCCGCATCCGCAGGAATTCCATATTTAAATCCAAATGACAGAACAGAAATGTACAGATTCTTATATTCCTTATTTTCTACGAATATCTTCGAAAGCTCTGCACGCAGCTCTCTTGTCAGCATATGACTGCTGTCGATCAGATAATCTGCACGCTCTCTTAAGAACTTCAGTCTCTTTCTCTCTTCTTTGATTCCTTCTTCTACCCTTCCGCCTTTTCCTGATAACGGATGAAAACGCCTTGTTTCTTTATATCTTTTGATCAGCACATCATCACTGGATTCCAGATACAGAATCTCGAATCCGGTTCCCGATTCATCCAGATCTTTCAGAACATTCTCCAGTTCATGAAAACTCTGTCCGCTTCGGATATCAACCCCCAGAGCCGCCTTATTGATTTCTGTCCCCGGCACACTCAGAAGATCTGCCATTTTCGGAATCAGCGGCACCGGCAGATTATCTACGCAAAAGTATCCCATATCTTCCAGCATCTTAAGTGCTGTACTTTTTCCAGCCCCGGACATTCCGGTAACGATCACACATCTCATCTTAGAACTCTCCCAGTTTTTTTACTTCCGGCTCAAGCCGTACTCCAAATGTTTCATATACTTTATCAGACACCTGATTCATCAGATTCATCACATCCGCTGCCGTTGCCTGATCCTTATTGATCACAAATCCACAATGCTTTTCAGATACCTGTGCCCCGCCAACCTGGAATCCGCGAAGTCCCGCATCCTGAATCAGCTTTCCTGCGAAATATCCTTCCGGACGCTTAAATGTACTTCCCGCACTTGGATATTCCAGTGGCTGCTTTGTCACGCGTTTTTCTTTCAGTTCGTCCATCACTGCCTGGATTTTTTCTTTTTCTCCTTTCTGAAGGCCGATCACTGCTTCTAATACGATGTATCCCTTTTTCGCAATCACACTGGTACGGTATCCCAGTTCCAGTTCTTCTTTTGCAAGACCCTTCACTTCTCCTTTATCTGTAAGCACTGTTACAGACTGCAGGACATCTTTCATCTCACCGCCATATGCCCCTGCATTCATCACACAGGCTCCACCAAGTGTTCCCGGAATTCCTGCTGCAAATTCAAATCCGGTAAGCCCTGCATCCAGTGCCCGTTTTGCGATCACAGAAAGTAACACTCCTGCCTGGGCATGGATCTGCGTACCTTCTATTTCTACCTGATTCATCTGTTTGTATATCTGGATGATCACTCCTTCATATCCTTTATCCGATACCAGAAGATTGCTTCCATTTCCTACTATATAATAAGGGACATTTTCCTGTGTACACGCTTCTATCACTTCCGCCACTTCTTCTGCTGTCTGCGGAGTCACAAAATATGCCGCAGGACCGCCCACGCGGAATGTTGTGTGGCTTTTCATCGGTTCCGCTTTTTTCACCTGTTCCGCTTTTAAGATACTCAATAATTTCTTTTCTAATTCCTGATTCATTCTTATCTCCACCTTTTCACCAGGTTGCTGTCTTTCCAACCACTACTGTATCATACGGAATTTCAGTCCTGAAAATTCCTACCCTCAAACAATATCTACATCTTACACTAAACGCCCCGCAAATTCAACGTACACTTGCAAATTTGGCGTAAATGCTGTATATTAATGCCAAGTATTTATTTTTTAAAGGAGTGGATTTTACAATTGGACACGAGTGTCGCGATACAACTCATTATTCTATTGATTTTACTGATACTTTCGGGATTTTTCTCATCTGCGGAGACGGCTCTGACAACAGTCAACCGCATGCGTATCCGTGGTTTTGCCGACGAAGGAAATAAAAAAGCAAAGACCGTCATGCACATCACGGATGACACCAGCAAGATGTTAAGCGCAATCCTGATCGGTAATAACGTGGTAAATCTTTCTGCCGCTTCTCTTACTACAACTCTGGCTTATAACCTTGGCGGCTCTATGGTTGCAGTTGCAAGTGGTGTCTTATCCGTACTGATTATTATCTTCGGAGAGATAACACCAAAAACGATGGCTACACTGCATGCCGAAAAGATGTCTCTTCGTTATGCTTCTGTCATCAACCTGTATATCAAGGTAATGACACCATTTGTATTCATCATCAACAAGCTTTCTGACATCATTCTACGCATTCTTCATGTCGATCCGAATGCAAAGAATAACCAGATGACCGAATCTGAGCTTCGTACGATCGTGGATGTCAGCCATGAAAGCGGTGTCATCGAATCTGACGAAAAAGAAATGATCTACAATGTGTTCGACCTCGGCGATGCAAAAGCCAAAGATGTCATGGTACCGAGAGTTCATGTAACATTTGCTGATGTAAATGCTACTTACGAAGAACTGATCGACATTTTCCGTGAAGATAAGTTCACGCGTCTTCCGATCTTCGAAGATACAACGGACAATGTTGTCGGTACGATCAACATGAAAGACCTTCTCTTGTACGACAAGGAAAAAGAGTTTCACATCCGTGACTTTATGCGTGAGGCCTATTTCACTTATGAATATAAGAACATATCCGAATTACTCGTAGAGATGCGGCAGGCTTCTTTTAATATCGCTATCGTTCTGGATGAATATGGTGAGACTTCCGGTCTGATCACGCTGGAGGATATTCTGGAAGAGATCGTCGGAGAGATTCATGACGAATATGATGAAAATGAAGAAGACTTCATAAAACAGGTTGGAGAACGCGAATACATCGTAGAAGGTTCCACGAATCTGGATGATCTTAACGACCGGCTGGATCTTGATCTGACTTCAGAAGAATATGATTCCGTCGGTGGATTTATCATTGAGCACCTGGACCGCCTTCCTGAAATTAATGACGGAATTACCACAGAAGATGGCATTCATCTGGTTGTCGAAAAATTAGATAAAAACAGAATCGAAAGTGTACATTTATACCTTCCAGAACCCAAACCGGAAGATGGCGAAGGAGACGAGGATTAATCCCGTCTCCTTTTTTATTTCTATTCCCGTTTTCATTTCCAATACCGGCACTGACATTTTCCTCCCTCAGACCAGCTCTAAACCTACTCTTCGTCTTTTACTTCTTCTCCCGCAAGCTTCAAAATGTCTTCAATCTCCTCCTCACTGATTCCAAGTCGTTCCGCCACTTCATCCACGCTGACTTTCCGTCCGTATTCTTCTTTCATACTCTTGATTGCTTCATCAAGCTCCGTTACTTTTTCAACCATCTTATGGTCTCTTCTCTTCACCTCTGTCAGAGACTCCATGGAAGCCATCATTCCGGCGCGCACCTGCTCCAGAATCTCTTCTTCATCCTTTTCCTTCTGAATCTCTTTCAACGCGATCATCAGTGCAATATTGCCTTCCTGGATCATATCACCAATAAATACTTCCGGATGATGCAATCTGACCGCTTCTTCTACTACTTTCGGAAGGTAATAGGCCATACGCACTTCTTCCTGCGTCTCTCCCTTCATATCCCTGAGTCCCCGCAGATATTCTTCTACATATTTTTGTTCTTCCGTACTTAATGGCTGTTTTTCTTTTTCCTCAGTCTCTTTTACCGTCTTTCCGGTCTGTTTATAGCCGACCACTGCCATCTTCATTGATAACAGATAATCGCAGACCAAATTCATCTGTTCCTGCGAAAGTCTGTCTTCCTCAAAGTATTTCTCCACCTCATCTACTGTGATCTTACCGTTCTGTCCTTCTGCCAGTGCCAGAATTCCCGCCAGTTTTTCTTTAAATTCCAATCTATCCGCCATGTCCGCTAATCCTCCGTCTCTCCTGAACATTTTCTCTTTATCATTTTTATAATCTCAAAGTAATTCCATCATATTATGAAAATACGGTCATGTCAATCTGCTTTCTGCCACTGGACGCTTCTCTTATATACTTTTGCACACAAAAAGATCTGCCCCACATTTTTCTGTAAAGCAGACCTTTTTTCACATTATCATTATATTTTATCTTTATTATTCCATAGAATGATGTCTGTACAATTCATACAGATACAGGCTTCCTCCGATCAGTCCTACGATCAGTCCTCCATAGATTCCCGCACACATAAGATTTGCCATATTACCCACAATTGAAAATCCGAAGAATTTACATACTCCCATTCCTGCTGCCATTGTGATCAGTGTCCATGCAATAATACTGATTACCAGAAATGCACTGACTGCTCCTTCTATTGTAAATACTTTATTCAACTCATTCCATAAACTTTTCATCCAAAAACGCCTCCCGTTTTCTTTGAATCTTTTTTCTATCTCATTTTCTGATTCAAGTATAAGAAGGTTATGTTAAATAGAATATCTCAGTAATGAAAAATCTATGTTAAATTTTTTACTGTACAACCAGTGTCTGATACCCTGCCAGTTTCAGGCGCCGCTCCATCTGCACCGCATCGTTTAAGTTATCGAACTCTCCCACATAGACCCTGTGATACGGACCGGATCGGTCAATATACGCCGGATATTCCTGCTCCAGTAATTCATTCAACAGGCGGTTCGCATACCGCTGATTTCGGAACAGGCCTACCTGCACACGGTATACCGGAACTTTTTCTCCCTGGATCAGACCATTACTCTCCAGCGTATCCAGAATTCCGTCTGCGATTGCCTGTGCGATATCCTGAAAATTATCATCAAACAACTGATTATCCGTGTTGGAATTAATGAATCCTGCTTCCACCAGTACCGCCGGCATCTTTGTACGTTTCAGTACTACAAGATTCGGTCTTGCTTTCACACCCAGATTCACAAAGCCCACGCTTTCTAACTGTTCATTAATATTCTGAGCCATTTCGTATTTTAGACCCGACAGATCATAGACCAGGCTTTCAACACCTTCCACCTCATTGTCAGCAGGAAATGAATTTCTGTGGATAGAAATAAAAAAATCAACTCCTGCATTATTTGCTTTCATTGCTTTTTCATATGGTGTCTCATAGACATCTGTCGTTCTGGTGTACTCCACATCAATCCCTCTGTCCGACAAGATTTCCCCGATCGCAAGCACCAGCTTCAGGTTATCATCCTTTTCCTGACGTCCTTCGTATACAGCCCCCGGATCTCCCGCACCGCCATGACCGGCATCCAGCATGATCGAATATGCCATAAAATGCCTCCTTTAAATTATTCTTCCATATATAAATTATGATACACACGCAAAAAATGTACCAAAACAAAAAGAAACATAAGATCCCGGAGCTTCTTTTCCCTTTACGAGAACTACTCTTTCCGTCCCTTATGTTTCCTTCTATATTCTTATACCTGATCAAGGACCTGGTCGATCATGCGGAAATGTTCTTCCAATGCTTCCAGACCTTTTTCTTCATCTTTTTCTTTCAATGCCTCTACCAATGCTCTGTGACATTGGTTCAGCCGGTCTTTCGTAACTCCTGTTCTCAGAAGCTTTTCCCTTACATCTTTAATGAACATATCGATCACCCCGGAACATGCCTCCAGAAAATCAAGCACCAGTATATTTCCCGAACTTTGTGCCAATGTAAAATGAATCTTCTTATCAAGTACTACATTCTTCTCATCATCTCCGCTCTGATCCAGTTCCTTTACAGCCTCTTCCATCTCTGCAATCTGCTCTTTTGAGGCACACTCTATAGCAAGCGAAAAAGCCAGACGTTCCAGCGCCTGCCGGATCTGGCTGATCTGCTTATAATTAATCTGATCCATAGCAAACATCATAGTCATAGTCTCTGCAAGACTCTTCTGAAATTCACATGTGATGTAATTTCCCGAACCTTGTTGCGAAGAAATCACTCCCGTCATGTCCATAATACGGATTGCTTCACGCACCGAATTGCGGCTTACATTCAACTGTTCTGCGATATCCCGTTCCGGCGGTAATTTCTCACCGGGACGTAATTCCCCGTCCATAATCTTCTTTTTAAAATAATCAATGACACCTTTATAGGCCTTCTGCTGTCTTTCCATCCGAATATCTCCCGCTACGCAATAACCAACGGTACATCCAGTTCTTTCGCCTTCTGGATATTTTCCTTTGATACACCGTCATCTGTAATAATCTTATCCACTTCGTTTGTCGGACAGATAACCGAAAGATAGCCACCACCGAACTTGCTGCTGTCTGCCAGTACATAGACCTTCTCTGCTGCTTTCATGATTGCTTTTTTCACTTCCATCTGCGGTGTAGCAATCGATGTAAGTCCCACATTAAAATTAATACTGTGCACTCCGATAAACGCTTTGTCTACATGAAATTTCGACATATTCTGGATTGCCGCATCTCCCATCGTAGCCGCAAGATGCCCCGTTACATATCCTCCGATCATGAAAAGTTCTATATGTCCGACTCCCGCCAGCTCATTTCCTGCGATCAGAGAATTTGTTACAACCGCAATTCTCTTCTCCGGATGCTTCTTAATCACCTGTGCAAGATAAAAGCTTGTTGATGCATCATCAATGATGATCGTATCCCTGTCATCCAGAAACTCATATGCAGCTTCTGCAATCTGCTTTTTCTGCAGGACATTACGATATATTGTTTCTGCAGAATACTTCTTCTCCGTTTCTGCCTCAACTTTCACCGCTCCGCCATGGGTACGTTTCAACAATCCTTCTATATCCATCGCTTTGATGTCATTTCTTATCGTTACTTCTGAGCATCCGAATTCTTTGCTCAGATCTGTAACTTTGACTCTTCCCTTTCTGCCGAGTTCTTTTAATATTTCATTTCTACGTTCTTCCATGGCTGCCTCCCCTGCAACTATCCTCTTAATAAGTTAGTTTACACTTTTTATACCAATTGTCAAGCACACAGCCGTTTCATTTTTAAGAACATTTCTTATCTCATTCTTACCTTACTCTGTCCAAGCTGTGTTGCAATTGTTGTAAAAATCGGTACAAACTGATCTCCGAAATCTTCTTTTGGAAGTATCATTGCACATTCCGGTGCATAATAGATTCCGATCGTCTTTGGTGTGACTACTGCACGCTCGATCTGATCCCACTCATAAGTCTTACTTTCCCCATTCTGCTCGAGTGTGATTCCTTTTTCCGAAAATGTATATTCTGCAGGTGCATTATACTCTCTGTTTACTACTACCTGTTTTTTTGCTCTCATCTTAAGCTGGAATGGTGTGCCGCCAAGGAATAATACTGCTGCTGCCAGATATAATACTGCTCCCACAGCATTCACTCTTCCTGTTGTGTAAGAGAAGATTCCCATAAATACAACTGCAAGTCCCAGGATATTTACCAGAAATCCACTGAATTTAGAATATGCGTGGAATAAAAGAAAATCATACAATGCTTCTTTTGTCATCTTGACTGTCATCTTGTTCTCTGTCACGGTTTCTGTCTCCTTTCCGTTTTCTGTAGCTGCAGTTTCCATCGTCGTTGATACACTTTCGGCTGCTTTGTTTTCCGTTGCCACATTTTCCACTGCTGTTCCAACTGCCTTATTCTCTTCTGTTCCCATTGAAATACCTCCCGATGATTTTTTGTATTAATTTTTTACCTCTTTTTAGAAAAGTCCTTTTATACTTTGACATATAAAAGGACTGGAAATGTTTGTACTACCTGTACTGTATTGCTATTTCAAATTAGTTTGCTTTTACTTTATCGTAAGCCCATCCTTCCGGACTGTAGATACCTTTCTGTCTCTTCTGCATCCATTTATCAAATGCTGCTGTAATGAATGGGCAGAGGAACAGTGTAATGATAGATGCTGTCGCACACTGTGCTGTTGCCATACTTACCATACCTTCCATTGAAGGATCTGCTTCTGCAACTGCTGCAGGTGTCATAGCTGAGTTCAGGGCAGTTGTACCGATAGCTGCACCCATCGCATTTCTTTCCTTCTTTGGAAGGAGAAGATTGATTACGAAGAAGAAGATAACTGCTGTTGCTGCAGAGATCAGTCCAAGTACGATACCGGAAGCTCCTGCTGTCAGGATTGTCTTAACGTCTGTCTTCGCACCGATAGAAATAGTCATGAAGAATGTTACGATCGGCTGTGCTGTCTTACATGCATCACGGAATCCCTTGTCCAGATTTCCCCAGAAGAATCCGATAAGCAGTGGTACTAATACTGCGATCAGGGATTTGATCGGGATATTTGCAAGTCCTGTTGCACCAAGTGCGATCAGTGTAAAGAATGGTCCGTCATTCAGTGACAGGATTGAGATAGCTCCTGTATCTGTTGCATTTCCGAACTGTGATGAAAGGGAAATGTACAGTGATCCGTTTGAGTTCGTGATTGCTGCGATCAATACGAATGGTGCGATTCCGAGGAATCCTTCCGGTCCGCAGATCTTACCAACAATAAGACCAACGATAACTCCAAGTAAGAACTTGGTACCAGTCATAATTACACCTTTATAAAGCGGCATACCTACCTGTTTAATGTCGATCATAGATCCACATACGATCAGGAAGAATCCCATCATACATGCATTTCCTTCATAGAACAGTGCTGTTACATATCCTCCGATCTGGAATACCTGCGGTACAAATGTTGCAAGTACAACCGCGATTACCAGCGGGATGATTACCAGACCTCCCGGGAGGTTTTTCATTTTGTTCAGAATATCAAGATCTTTTCTTGTGTCCTGAGGCTGTTTGTTTTCTTCGCTCATGTTCTCTCTCCTTTTCTCTTTTTTGATGCGTTTTTTCGTTTATGATCAGGATGGATTTCCCCGATGCTATCTTGCCGATTCTTTAAACAGACGTTCTACGATATCGCAGGCTGTATTGTCATTTCCTGTAAGTCCGCCTTTTCCTACGACCGGAAGTCCGTCATATTTTCCGACTAATCTTCCGACGTCTGTCTGTGGAATTACGTAGTCCATCACTTCGATGCACTCAACTCCCAGCTGATAGCATACATTTACCATCGTGTCACCACCTGTAGTATACAGACCTGCGATTTTTTCTCTTCCTACCTGTTCCAGTACCTGTGAGATAATGGTTCCAAGTCCGGCATTGATACGGTTCGCGCTCATTCCGCCTGCATAGCCACGTTTTTTATCTTCTTCGTCCAGATTCAGAAGCTCTCCGTGAAGCGCTGTCTCAAACAGGATTGCTCTTGGCTGTTCGTCGCTTTCGAGCAGCTCAACTGCTTTGTTCACCGCTTTGAATGCTTCATCTAACGCTTCATCTCCACCATTGATCAGCGGAATTGGTTCTACACTGATTCTGACATGTCTGGAATCTTCACATAATACCTGCATCTGTTTCTTCGTAACCGGTGTTGCACTTCCGGCTGCGATCAGAACAGTCTTTCCTTCTTCGCTTGCTGCAGGTGGTACATTCGGCTGTTCTTCCTGAATGAGTCCTCTTCTGTATGCAAGTTTTGAAGTAAACGGTCCCGGATCCACTGCGACTACGTCCCAGTCAAGATCGATACAAGCCTGTGCGATCTGGTCTACATCTTCCAATGTGATCGCATCCACAATGATGACACCTGCGCCATCATTTCTTACTTCTGTAAGTGCTTCCTTGATTCCGTCTTTTCCTTTCAGAACCTGATCTAATGTAACCAGTCCGACCTTTCTTCTGGTCTGGCCTGCGAGGAGTCTTGGTATGTAATTCTCTTTTACCGGTGTACGTACATCCTGTGCAACCGGTGTGTTGATCAATGCCACGCCATCGATCACTGAATATCCGCCAACAAGGATTCTTCTGGACTGCGGCATTGCCGGCACGACAACTGCCACTGTATCTTCATTCAGCTGATCTAACATTGCATCAACTTCTACGCCCACGCCGCCACGTAACGTTGTATCAATACGTTTTGAAAAGTATTTTACTCCCATCGCTTTTAATGCATTGGTAGCTGATTTTACTTTCTCATATGCTTCTTCTTTTGGAAGTGGTCTTGAATTACTGCTGATCAGAATTGCGTCAAGAGATGCTGTCTCTCTTGCTTTCTGCGCTGCTTCTTCATTAAAAAATACTGCTGTTCTTGCTTTCGATCTTGCTAATAATACACCTGTCGTTGTTGCTCCTGTCAGGTCATCCGCAACTGCTCCTATCAAAGGCATGATGCATTCCTCTCTTTCTATCCGTTCACTTGCTTTCTGAATTAATTTTCTTTTTTCTCATGCTGTTTTGCTGCATACTCTGCGACTACTTTTGTAGACTCGATCAGACTGATGCATCCTGCAATTCCTTTACCTGCAATGTCAAATGCTGTTCCGTGGTCTACAGAACTTCTGATGAATGGAAGTCCGAATGTAAGTGTTACAGATTTTTCAAAGTCTAACGTCTTACAAGCGATGTGTCCCTGATCATGATATAAAGAAAGGATTGCATCGAATTTGCCGGATTTTCCAATGTGGAATACGGAGTCAGCCGGGCAAGGTCCGATTGCATTGATTCCTTTTTCCTGAGCGGCTTTTACTGCCGGCTCGATCTCATCGATCTCTTCACGTCCGAATAATCCGTTGTCTCCGTTATGTGGATTTAATCCTGCAACTGCGATCAGTGGATTCTCGATTCCGACTTTTCTCAACTCTTTGTCGATGTTAATAACATCTTCAAGAATGACATCTTTGGTAGCATAGTGACATGCATCTACCAGTGACATGTGTCTGCTTACAAAGAATACTCTTAATTTGTGGCAGGAGAACATTGTCAGAGCGTATGGAGAATGAGTTACATTCTGATAGATCTCTGTATGTCCAGGTTCTTTTACACCGATCAGTTTGATCGCTCCTTTGTGGATTGGTGCTGTAGAAACTGCATCGATCTTTCCTGCTTCTCCGAGTTCGATGGATTTCATGATCCAGTCAACTGCCATCTGTCCTGCAAGTGCCTGAACTTTTCCCCACTCGATAGAATCTGTATCGTAATCACCTGTCTCGATGATGTCTACGGTTCCGAATTCATATTTTGCTTCTGACGGATCTTCTATCTTGTTGTATTTTAATTCTTTTCCAAGAACCTTTGCTGCTCTGTCCATGATTGCGATACTTCCGATTACAAACGGACGACAACAGTCGTGGATTTCTTCACTTAACATTGTTCCTACTACGATCTCAGGTCCGATACCTGCAGGATCTCCCATTGTGATTGCTGTTACTGGTTTATACTGTGTACTCATAATCTTTTATTTTCCTTTCGTTTATTTTTGTTTGCGTTTTCGTTTTGATGTTTATATCTTACATTCCTTTTTCTGTTTTTGCAATAGTTTTTCTGTTTGTTTTGTAACTTTATCACAATTGCATAGTTTCTTTTTCTTGTTTTTGTGCATTTTTCAACAGTTTGTTAACGTTTTATCAGTGTTTTCCAATATTTTCTTTTTCTTTCGATTATTTTTGTTTTTATTATTGCTTTTCCACTATATTAGGGATATAATCATAAAAAAGAAAGCAAAAACAAAATATCGAAAACGGAGGGTATCATGAGTAAAAAACTTTTTTTTGGAAGTAACCTGAAAATGTACAAGAATATAAAAGATACCGTTTCCTATCTTCAGGATCTGGAATCTCTGACCAAAGATATAAGCAGGGATGAAATCGAATTATTTATCATTCCTTCTTATACTACCCTGGATAGCGCTTCAAAAGCAATCGACCAGAAAAATATCCGTCTGGGTGCACAGAATATGTGCTGGGAAGAACAGGGACAGTTCACAGGAGAGATTTCTCCTCTGATGCTTCAGGAAGCAGGCATCGGTCTTGTCATGATCGGTCATTCCGAACGCCGTCATGTATTCGGCGAGACAGATATCGAAGAAAATAAGAAAGTTCTCTGTGCACTGGAACACGGATTCAAGACTCTTTTATGTATCGGAGAGACTGCAGAGGAAAAAGAATTCGGCATCAGCGCCGAAGTGCTCCGCACACAGTTAAAGGTAGGATTCCATGGGGTATCTGCAGAAGATGCAAAGAACATCTGGGTAGCATACGAACCTGTATGGTCCATCGGAGTCAACGGAACTCCTGCTTCTGCTGACTACGCAGAAGAGATGCATAAAGTCATCAAAGCAACCTTATGCGAGATCTTCGGCGACGCAGCCGGCGAGATTCCGGCACTTTACGGCGGAAGCGTAAATCCTGGAAATGCATGTGATCTGATCGTTCAGCCATCCATCGATGGTCTGTTCACAGGACGTGCTGCATGGCAGGCAGACAAATTCAACACTTTGATCCGCGATGCGGTCAAAGCACATGATGCAAAATAAAGCTTCTTAATACAAAGGACTAAGTATGAAAGAACTAAGTATACAGATAATCAGACCTATAACGAGAAGCTGATCCGACAACAAAGAAACAAATTTAATTTAAAAATATTTTTAATATCAAGGAGGATATTCACTATGAAAATCGCAATCGGATGTGATCCAAACGCACAGCAGGCAAAAGAGGAACTAATCAAATTTATGGAAGATAAGGGTTATGGAGAGATCAAAGACTTCGGAAGCGAAGATCCTATCTACGCCAACACAGCAGTTGCAGTTGCAGAAGCAGTTGCTTCCGGAGAATATGACCGCGGAATCCTGATCTGCGGAACAGGTCTTGGAGTTTCTATCGCAGCTAATAAGGTAAAAGGCGCTTATGCAGCATTACTTTCTGATGTATACTCAGCTAAGAGAGCCCGTCTCAGCAACGATGCCAACATCGCATGCATGGGAGCTTTCACAATTGGTAACAAATTAAGAGAAGAATTAACAGACGCTTTCCTGACAAATGAATTCGTTCCTGGATGCTCTTCTCAGCCAAAAGTAGATGCTTTCAGAGAGTACGAAGAAGCTCACCAGAAATAAATTATAAAAAGTAAACTCAAAATAGATATTATCATTTTTTTCATTTCTCCAATATATAAAATATGATAAAAAAGCGGTACACAGTTCATCACCTTTGTGTGCCGCTTTTTCTATCATCTACAGAACCTTCCACTATCAGATTCTTTTGTATACTGCTATTCCCAATATCACCTTACAGATTACGATTTCTCTTCTCTATATCCATGATCATATCCACTCTCATTCCATGTCTTCCACCCGCAAATTCAGCATTCAGCCATGCATCCACAATGCTCTTTGCAGTCTCAATACCAATCACACGTGCTCCAAATGCAATCACATTCGCATTATTATGTTCTTTTGCCATTCTTGCTGTATACGGCTCACTGCATACAACTGCACGAATACCATTTACTTTATTGGCTGCCAGTGAAATACCGGCTCCGGTTCCGCATATTGCGATTCCCTGCTCTACTTCACCGCTTGCCACTGCATTCCCTAACTTTTCCCCAAATTCCGGATAATGACAGCTCTCATAAGAATCTGTTCCATAATTCACTACCTCATGTCCCAGACTCTCAAGATACTCCATAATCTCATTTTTCATATCCACTGATGAATGATCATTTGCAATTCCAATCTTCATATTTCTGTTCCTACCTTTGTCTTTCATATTTTACTTATTTATATTATAATTAGTAACGAAATGAATATCAATGTTTTCAGAATTTTTTTATATAAGGAGTTATTTATGGTTAAATTAATTGCCAGCGACCTTGATGGTACATTACTTCAAAACGGTGCACATGACTTGAATCCAATTGTTTTTGAACAGATCCGCACACTCAAAGAATGCGGAATCCTGTTCGTTGCGGCAAGCGGAAGACAGTATCTGAATCTCCGAAGACTTTTCACACCGGTACAGGATGATATTGCTTATATTCCTGAAAATGGTTCTCTTTGTATCTATAAAGGCGAGACGCTTTCCAAAGGTATCATTGACCACGACCTTGCTTACCGTATTCTGGATGAAATCGCAAAATATCCGCAATATAACTGCATTATCTCTGGTGAACGCGTCTGCTACAGTACCTCAAAAAATCCGGAATTCTATAACCACATGGTAAATGTGATTCAGAATAATATGAAATTCATCGATGATCCTAAAACTGAAATTTCAGAGCCAATCCTGAAAATCGCAGTCTGCGATTACAGCGGAACTGATTCTTGCGAAAAACATTTAAAAGAAAAATTTTCTTCCGAAATTAAAGTCGTAACATCCGGTAACCTCTGGGTAGACTTTATCTGTCCGGCTGCCAACAAAGGAAGTGCATTAAAAGATCTGCTCAACCACCTACATATTGATGCCAGAGACTGTATTGCCTTTGGCGATCAGTACAATGATGTCGAAATGCTGCAGACTGCCGGTACAAGCTATGCCATGGCCAATGCTGCTCCCGGCATTGATAAATATGCAACCAATGTTACAGATTCTGTAGAAAAAATTCTCCAGCAGATTATTGATAGCTTATCCTAAAACACAAAAAACGGGCAATATTATATACAAACTGTAGCTTAAAGTGAAACACCCCAAGCCACTTGTATATAATATTGCCCGTTTCCGTCCTCATACAAGGAAATTATTGGAACATTACTAATACAATTTATTCATATTTTTCAAATATTCTGCACAGCAGAAATGCCTGTGCATACGTCAATACCGCAAATCCAAAAAACACCCATACAATACTTGCAATCACGAAGGACCTGGATGTAAACAATGTCAGAATCACAGAACCGACGCTCAAACCTACGATCACGATCGTAAACGGAATATGTGCTGCCGCAAGAAGCAGTGCATTACGCAGCGTTGCAAATATGCCATTCTCAAATCTTGCAATGTATGGAAACAGATACTGGAACATTAACACCCACATTCCAAGAATCACCGCAAGCACAACCCGCATCACACTATACATGCTTTCACTGCTTTTTCTCAATACTCCGATAATACGGAAGTCCACGAACAACAATATGGCAATGACAGCCATAATCAGCCAGCAGATGGTTGCCGGTTTAAAATTTCTCTTATATGCTTTCCAGAATTCCTTCCACACCGACGGGTCTTCCCCTCTTGCCATCTTCATCGCTACTGCATACAGAGCACTTAAAGATGTTCCGATAGTAATCACCGGAATACATCCAACCACAAAGATCATATTTAATATTATAATGTCCCCCAGTCGTCCAAGTACTCTCATTACCGGACTGTCAATTGCCCAAAATTTCATGTTTTAACCGCCTCTACTTACTTAATCTGATTACATTCCAAGATGCTTTTCCAAGAAGAGTTGTCATGATTCCGCCATCCATCTTTGAACGGTTTACTGTCTTTGGTACAACTTTTTCTTCGTAAGAGCTGTTGACCAGTTTCAGGTCAGATTCTTCCATAACGATATGTTCTACCAGATGGAATCCTTCCATACCTCTTAAGTCTGTTGTCAGCTCAATATCATCTTCCAGTGTACGGTTAACAGCAAAGATTGTAAGCTCTTCTTTCTCTTCATTATACACTGCAACACTCTCTACGTCAGTAACATTTTCATGCTTTGCTGTATCATGCTTTGTTGTCTGAACGAGCGGCATCAGTGCGATACCACGTCCATATTTGGAAGCGTGAAGGAATGGATAGAAGATTGTCTGTTTCCATGCTGCTCCGCCGCCCTGATCTGTCATGATCGGTGCAATAACGTTAACCAGCTGTGCCAGACAAGCAATCTTTACTCTGTCTGCATGTTTTAATAATGTGATCAGCATCAGTCCGACTGCCAGCGCATCTTCAAAGTTATAGATATCTTCCAGCATCGGAGGTGCTACCTGCCATGGATGATTCTGTGTAATATCGTCATCTGCTGCATTTGAATGGAACCATACATTCCACTCATCAAAACTGATATTGATATCTTTTTTACCACGTTTTTTCGCTTTTACATAATCACATGTTGCAACAACTGTACGGATAAATTCATCCATATCATCAGAGCATGCAAGGTAATCTGCTGTATCATTATCACGGTTTCCATAATACTGGTGCATAGATACATAATCTACATAATCATATGTATTCTCCAGTGTTGTAGACTCCCATTTCGGGAATGTCGGCATATCAAGAGCTGAGCTTCCGCAAGATACAAGCTCGATAGATGGATCGATCAGTTTCATTGCTTTTGCTGTTTCTTCTGCAAGACGACCATACTCCTGCATTGTCTTGTGGCCAAGCTGCCAAGGTCCGTCCATCTCATTTCCAAGGCACCACACCTTGATGTTGTGTGGATCTTTGACTCCGTGTTTGATACGCAAGTCACTATATTTTGTTCCACCCGGATGGTTACAGTACTCCAGAAGGTTGCATGCATCTGCAATTCCTCTTGTACCAAGGTTCACTGCCATCATCATCTTGGAATTTACTTTATCTGTCCATTTAGCAAATTCATTTAATCCAATCTTATTCTCTTCCAGACTTCTCCATGCAAGCTCCAGACGTGCCGGACGCTCTTCTACAGGCCCCACACTGTCTTCCCAGAAGAAGTTAGAAACAAAGTTTCCACCCGGATAACGGATGATCGGTACATCCAGTTCTTTTACCATATCAATGACATCCTTACGGAATCCTTCATCGTCTGACATCGGATTACCCGGCTGGTATAATCCATCATATACAGCACGTCCAAGATGTTCGATAAAAGAACCATAAATTCTTTCATCAATTTTGGAAATCTGGAAATCTTTGTCAATGATCATCTTTGCTGTCTTACTCATTTTCAGCCTCCTAATTATATTATATTTTACATATGGAGAATCTGCACCTGCAGATTCTCTTATATACTTTGGTATCAATTGCTTACATTAATTATTCTTTTACTGCACCTGCTGTCATACCCTCGATGAAATACTGCTGGAAACATACGAACAGTATAAAGATCGGGATGATTGAGAAGAATGAACCTACAACCAGGAGTGAATAGTTATCTCCATATGGGTTGATCAGTGTGTTCAGTCCAAGTGTCAGTGTGTATTTTTCTGAAGAACGGATTACCAGTAATGGCCACAGGTAATTGTTCCATGCATTCATACCATTCAGGATTGCCATAGCTGCGAAAGCTGGTTTCATGATTGGCATAATCAGTTTGAAGAAGATACCGTACTCGGTTGCCCCATCAATTCGTCCGGCTTCCAGAAGTGATTTCGGAAGTCCGAGAAGATACTGCCTGAAGAAGAAGATTGTTGACGCATGTGCTACGAACGGAAGTACGATTGCCACATAGCTGTCCATTAATCCCCATGTTGTCATCTGTTTATACAGAGGAAGCATAATAACTTCCAGCGGCACAGATAAGATCAGGAGTACAACAACGAACATAAAGTTCTTGCCTTTAAATTCATAAGCTGCAAATCCATATCCTACAAAGGCACTTACAAGAAGTGTTGCCACTACTGTAACGACTGTAAGGAAGATACTGTTAAAGAACCATCTCCAGTAATCATGCTGTCCTGTAAACAGAAGTACATAATTATCCAGACTCATACGGTCCCAGTCAATTCCAAGGTTCAGTCCATACTGCAACAGATCCCCGCCTGGTTTAAAGCTGGCAAGAAAAATCGTATATACAGGAAGGATAATAAGGATAGCCAGGATTGAGAAGAAGATAATCATCAATACTGTACAAAGCCGGTCTTTATTTTTTTTCTTTTCGCCCATACTATCTCTCCTCCTTCTTGAATGTTCCTGTAGCTGCCAGCTGGATCATGTTGACGATCATAACAATGACCAGAAGTACAAGACCTACTGCGCAGGCGTAACCCATTGCACGTTTTTCAATTCCCTGTCTGTACAGATATCCGACAATCGTAAGTCCGATATTCTGTGGTGAGTTATTACCTTTCCACAACATGTAACTTTCATTGAACATTGCAAGTCCTGCATAGATACTGATTGTTAACACATATACAGTTGTCGGCTTCAGAAGCGGAAGGGAAATCTTTGTAAACTGCTGCCACTTGTTTGCTCCGTCAATAGAAGCTGCTTCATAAAGATCTGTTGAGATACTCTGTAATCCGGCAAGGAAATACAGGATATTAACACCCGTCCATCTCCAGCATGCCAGAAGTAACAGTGCAAAATATCCGGTGAGATCATTCTTTAACCATTTGATCGGTGCAAGTCCGAACATTCCGATTACCTGGTTGGCAAGAGATGTCTCCATCTCACCGAACATCAGACGGAAGATTGTACCTGCAACTACGACTGATGTCAGTGCTGGAAGGAAGTAGATAGATTTGAAAAATCCAGGTTTCTTCATCAGCTTACTGTTCAGAAGTGTTGCGAAAAGCATTGGAAATGGAAGCAGAAGCACCAGTGTTCCAATCATATATCGTGTACTGTTAAACAAAGCTTTTAAAAAGATCTTATCGGACAGAAGTCTCTTATAATTATCCAATCCAACCCATTTATCCTGTAATACATCCTGAAAACTTAAAAGGACTCCGTTCACGATTGGAACTGCCCAGAAAAATATAACAGTGAGGACAAAAGGAAGGATAAATACATAAGGAGCTAATTTCTGAGAATAGAAAAATTTCTTCATGGTTTTATGTATCCTCCTTCTTATTAGAGAAGGGGCTGCGGCAGCTTTTGCTCACAACCCCCTGATTATTACATTACTAATTACTTAATCGCAAATTCTATTTGCCACCGAATTCATTTTCAAGAGTTTCCTGAGACTGTTTCAGAGCATCTTTTACATCCATGCCTTCTTCGAAAATGTTGTTCAGTGTTGTTGTACAGAACTCGTTGTTGATAGATGGATATTTGTCGCTTGTGCAAGAAGCAAGTGATCCGATGCTATCCTGGAGCTCTAACAGAGTATCAAATGGCTTTGTCTTGAAGTATTTTACGAACTGGTTGTCCGGATTCTGTGTAAGATCTGTATCTGTCCATACTGCTGTATTAACAGGGTCAAATCCTAATACATTCCAAACTTCTTTGTTAGCTTCTTCAGACAGTTTGATATAAGCGAATACTTCAGCTGCAAGTTCTGCATTCTTAGAAGATTTTACAACTGCTGTACCAGTTCCGCCGCCACCGATTGTCTTAACTGCATCGTTGTCACCAAATACCGGAGGTGCTGCGATAGCGATCTTTCCTTCAAGGTCAGACATGTAGTTTGTGAATCTTGATGTCTGCCAGAAAGGCATGATCTGTACTGCAAAGTTACCTGTGTTGTATTCTGGATAAGCTTCTTCGTTATCCGGCTGTCCACCAGCTACAGTTGCAAGTGCGCCTGCATCCTGCATATCTTTGATGTACTGAAGTACTTCTACAACTTTATCATTTGTAAGGTCAAGTTTACCATCTTTGTCAAGATAATCTGTACCCTTCTGAGCTAACATCAGGTTGATCATCCACTGAGCTGTTGTCTCAGCACAAGCAAATTCTTTACCTGTTGCTTCGTGATATTTCACACCAGCTGCTTTGAAGTCATCCCATGTCTTGATTGTTGTGTAATCAATTCCTGCTTCTTTTAACAGATCATCATTGTAGAATGCAACTGTTGTACCAACGTGTGTTGGGAATCCGTAATATTTTCCATCTTTTCCGTAGATGTCAAGACGAGACTCAACTACGCTGTCCTTATATGGTTCAATTGCATCTGTCAGATCCATAAGTCCGATCTTACCATTTGTAAATGCAGGGAATTTACCAAGCTCGATATCAACAACATCCGGAGCTCCTTTTCCTGATTCAAGGGCCAGAGATAATTTGTTGTGCATATCATCGTATGCCATATTAGAAAGTACTAATTTAACTTTCTTGTCTGGATGCTCTTCGTTCCATTTTTCTGCCATGTTTGTGTAGAATTCCTGGTGTAACTCGATGAATGTCCAAACATTGATTGTTGTTGCATCCCCATCAACTTTCATTTCTTTTGTTCCGCCAGATTCACTTGATGATGATTTCTTTGAATCACTCTTGTCGCTTCCTGCGCTGCATCCTAACAGCATAGATGCTGCCATAGCTACACATAAGAGTACTGACACTGCTTTCTTTTTCATAGATTTTCCTCCTTTTTGATATGTATTCTCTACAGGGTCTATGTTCCCTGAAAGATTCAAAAGCACTCCATTTGTCAAAGAATATCGTTTTCTGTAAAACGTTTAATATTCTTTTTCCTTTTCTCCCTTATTTTCCAATATACAATGCTTTTTTATTTTTTTGTGAACGGATTTTTTTATTTTTACCGCTCTCGCTCTTGGCTTGATTAGATTATACACACACTTTTGCCATAAATGCAAGTAGAACTTAAACGTTTAATTTTGTGTACTTTGCACAAACCACTTATAAAATAAGCACTTACAGACCATTTTTGCTTCTGTAAGTGCTTATTTTTTCTCATTTCTTTTTATTTTTTCTGTTCTTTTTTCAGATTTCTGACCGAACCACGTTCCAGCATATAACATCCGACACGGTAAATTCCATCTGCTTCCTTCAGTTCTTTTTCTTCTACCATACGCATGATCACTTCACTTGCGGCATAACCGATGTCATGCAGCGGAAGGGATATGGTTGTAAGCGGCGGTTTATAATACCCGGAAAGTTCCCGGTTATCATACCCGGTTACCGAAATATCCTGTCCAGGTACCATACCTTTTTCTTCCAGCCGGTCATACACACCACCGGCCATCAGATCATTCATGCAGAATATTGCCGTAACTCCCTGTTCCAGAAGCTGGTCTGTTCCTTCGTAACCACTCTTTCTTGTCCAGTCTCCATAATATACTGATTCCGGATTGTACAGCACCTGATTTTCAAAGAGTGCCCTCTGCACTCCTCTGAGTCTCTCCTGCATATGAATACTGTCCGTCTTTCCCGTAATAATTCCGATCTTCTCATGTCCGCTGTCAATCAGATACTCCATCATACGATGCGCTCCTTCTTCATCATTCACAACAATTGACGGAATGTCTTTATTCCCTGTATAACCATAAGCCATAACCACCGGTACCGTCAGGTTATCCGGAATGCAATGCATGATTCTTTCATGTGCCGTTACATAGATCACACCTTCTACCTGTCTTGCGATCAGTTTATCAATCTCTTTTTCAACACGTCCGTAGTAATCATCCCTGTTATAATAAAAATCGTTATATTTCTTATATAATCTTAAATTAATCAGCAGAATCTGATAATTTTTCTCTTCGCAATGTTCTGTAATGCCGTCTACAATATCCGGAATACTGAAAATCGTCAGATCTTCGATGATAACCCCTATCGTTCTGGTATTCTTCGTCTTCAGATTCCTTGCCACAGTATTCGGCTTATAATTCAGTTCTTTGATCTTAGCCAGTACTGTCTTTCTGGTCTCTTCACTTGCACCAGGTTTATGATTCAGGATATTGGATACCGTTGCCACAGAGACATTACATTCTTTTGCAATTTCTTTGATTGTAACCATCTCTTTTTCTTGCCCCTTTACATATTCTCATAGTCTGAAACCACTTTTCCTTTTTCGCCTCTATCTTTTCTTCTATCTTAGACTACCCGTTTCTGTCTTGTCAATCAATTAATTGTATGATAAAATAAATCAAGCCTTATTTTTCTAAAAAATACAATGCCTGAGGAGGAATTATGAATCAATCAATCACGCTTCCTATGGCAGACAAATTCTATCATGATCAGCAGGATACTGCTTTTATACGATCCGTGAATGTCTCATGGGAAACACCGAAAAAAGACCACTATTATCTTGAATACAGTTACAACCGCAAAGACTGGTATGCCCTGAACGGCGGATTTCCGATTGTTCTTCCATGCGAAGAACTCTCTGCATCCGACGCATTAAAAGAACAGGATCCGAACGGTGAATCAATCTCTATTACCAGCCTCTGTTCTTTACAGGACAAATACGGTAAACCGGAACCTGTATGCATTCAGTCTGTAGAAAAGTCAGACGCAGATTCTGATACTGTACAGGTTACTTACACCAATGGAATGAAAGAAATGCGGAATATCATACGCAACGAAGACGGCACCGCACGTATTCAGGACAATGACTATGCTGCCCCGATCATCAGCCACCGTGCCGATCCGTATATCTACAAGCATACAGATGGAAAATATTATTTCCTTGGTTCTCATACAGATGCCGGACATAACTTAAATGGTACTTACCAGTATCTTTATATCATTCTCCGCTGTGCGGATACACTTGAGGATCTGACTGACAATTCCGGCCGTTATACAGAAAAGGTCATCTACGAAAGAGAACCCATCGGTCCGGACCGCGTAAGTCCTCACCTCTGGGCTCCTGAGATTCATTATATCCAGGGCGGCTGGTATGTATACTACACCACCACTGTATCCGACCATTCTTCATGGCGGATCCGTCCACACTGCCTTGCCTGCACCGGAGATGATCCGATGAATGATCCATGGATCAACAAAGGACCGATCCAGACAACCGTGGAAAATGATATTGCATTTACAGACTTTTCTCTGGATCATACATTCTTCCATCATAATGGTGTGGATTATTTTGTATGGGCACAGAAAACAAATAATATTTCCGACATCTTTATTGCAAAATTATCCAATCCATGGACCATCTGTACTCCGTCTGTTCTTCTGACACATCCGGAGTATAACTGGGAGCTTCACGGATTTGCCGTAAATGAAGGGCCTGCAATTATCAAGCATGACGGACGTATCTTCCTTACATTTTCTGCAAGCGGTACAGATGCACTTTACAATATGGGACTTTTATATGCAGATGAAGATTCCGATCTTCTGGATTCTTCTTCCTGGACGAAACTCCCTTACCCTGTATTCCAGAGCAGCCGTGCTACCGGATTCTTCGGACCGGGACACAACAGCTTCACCCGTTCTACCGGCGATACGGAAGACCTGATGGTCTATCACGCACGTCAGGAAGAACGTTACTTAGGCGAAGGGGATTATCAGCCGCTTTACGATGCCGGAAGAAATGCCTACATTGGTAAAGTCTTCTGGAACGAAGACGGCATGCCGGACTTCTCCGTTCCGGGTGCTTCTCTTGCTATGAGAAAAGAAGACCTTACGCTTCCTGATCATTGGTAAGCTTTAACTTATCTAAAATATAGAATATCAGACTGAGTGCCATGGCTACAACACATGCCAGAACCATACCTGTTAAGGAAACAGTTCCGATATTCACAGATATTCCAGACAGACCGGTTACAAATACAATGGATGTTAACATCAGGTTTCTGGATCTTCCGTAATCTACTCTGGAGTCTACCAGAATACGAAGACCAGATGCCCCGATCATACCATACAGAAGGAATGAGATTCCTCCGATAACCGGTCCCGGAATTGTCTGTATCATCATCGACAATTTCCCGACAAATGAACAGATAATAGACAAAATTGCAGCACCGCCAATGACACGGACACTATATACTTTTGTAACTGCCATCACTCCGATATTCTCTCCATATGTAGTCGTTGGCACCGATCCGATCAGTCCTGATACCATAGTAGAGAAATTATCTCCGAACAGTGATCTGTGAAGTCCCGGATCAGATAGCAGATCTCTTCCGATAATCTTACTTGTTACAACCTGATGCCCGATGTGCTCGGATGTGATAACAAGCAGCACCGGAAGAATCATTAAAATTGCTCCCATATCAAACTTCGGTGCCTGGAAATTCGGAATTGCAAACCATGATGCTTCCATCACCTGTGTAAAATCAAGAATTCCAGATGCCAGAGCCGTCAGATAACCTGCGATTACTGCAATCAGAATCGGGATTACCGACAAAAATCCTCTGAATAAAATATTTCCAAATACCGCAACACCCAGCGTCACTGCAAATACAAGTACATTCTTTGGATCGATCTTATCGTCCAACAGGCCCGCATTACTTGCCGCTGAACTTGATAACTCAAGTCCGATCAATGCAACAACCGGTCCCATTGCTGCCGGCGGAAGCACAATATCAATCCACTTTGTTCCACATTTGTAAATGATAAATGATAAAATACATCCACAGAATCCGACTGCCACGAATCCTCCCAAGGCATATGGATATCCCATCTTACTGATCACGACGCCTGCCGGTGCCAGGAACGCAAAACTTGACCCCAGATATGCCGGTGACTTTGCTTTCGTCACTGCTATAAAGATCAAGGTTCCCACACCATTCATAAAAAGTACGATCGCCGGATTGATCCCGAATATGAACGGAACCAGTACAGATGCCCCAAACATCGCGAACATGTGCTGGATACTTAACGGCAGCAACAACTTCAGCGGTACTTTTTCTTCTACCTGGATAATCTTATGACTTTCCATGTTTCATTTTCCTCCTCTACTTTCCTTGTTTCTAAAAAAAGAGGCATGAGAACTACACATCTCATACCTCTTTACCTAAGATTTCACTCTTCAGATTATTCTAACATATCCTTTCTGTTCAAGAAAGTAAAATCCGTATTTTCATATAGGTTTTTCATATTACTTTTTGCACATGCCATCATTCATTTTCTATACAGCAATCAGCATTTTTCATATAAGCATTTCACAGTTGGATAGATCTTTCTGAACTGCTGGTAACGTTCTTCGTATTTTGCTGTCAGTTCCGGATCTGGTTCTACCGTATCGATAACCTTCACGATCTTCGCTGCCGCCGTCTCTACATCCGGGTATTCCCCACAGCCGACTGCTGCCAGCATCGCTCCGCCAAGAGCAGGTCCTTCTTCATTCTCTACCACATCAACTTTCAGATTCATGATATTGGCGATCATCTTCTTCCAAAGCGGACTCTTTGCCCCTCCGCCGCAGATCTTGGTTCTCTCGATCTTAATTCCGAGACTTCTTGCAACTTCCAGTGAATCACGAAGACCAAATGCCACGCCCTCCAGCACAGCCTGTGTCATATCTTCACGAGTCGTATCCATAGACATTCCGATGAACATTGCTCTTGCATCCGGATTGTTATGCGGTGATCTCTCTCCCATAAGATATGGAAGATAGAATACACGGTTTTCACCAAGCTTTGTGATTCCTGCCTGCTCTGCGGCAAAATCCTTTGTCTTTAATATTTCTTCATTCCACCATTTATTGCAGGATGCCGCACTTAACATACATCCCATCAGATGATAGTGACCGTCTGCATGTGCAAATGAATGCAGTGCATTATTCTCATCCACTCCAAATTTATCACTGGAAATGAAAATCGTTCCGGAGGTTCCAAGTGAAATATTACACATACCATCTCCAACCGTTCCGGTTCCGACTGCCGCTGCCGCATTGTCTCCGGCTCCGGCGGTTACTTTTACGTTATCAGAGAATCCGAGTTCCTCTGCAATTTCCTTTTTCAGCGTTCCAACAACTTCATAGCTTTCATATAATTTTGGCAGTTTATCTTCTGTGATTCCGCAAATGTCCATCATTTCTTTGGACCAGCACCGGTTCTTCACATCCATAAGCAGCATTCCGGAAGCATCGGAGACATCTGTGCAGAACGATCCTGAAAGCTTATATGCCAGATAATCCTTCGGCAGCATGATCTTTGCAATCTTATCAAAATTCTCCGGCTCATGCTTTTTCATCCAAAGGATCTTTGGTGCAGTAAATCCTGCAAATGCGATATTAGCTGTATATTCTGATAACTTGTCTTTTCCAATCACTTCATTCAGATACTCTGTCTCTCCGCCTGTTCTTCCGTCATTCCAGAGGATTGCCGGACGGATGACATTGTCATCTTTATCAAGCGCAACCAACCCATGCATCTGTCCGCCAAAACTGATTCCGGCTACCTGCGACTTATCACACTCTGCTGTCAGCTCTTTGATTCCTTCTATTGATTTTTCAAACCAGTCTTCCGGCTTCTGCTCTGACCATCCCGGATGTGGAAAATAAAGCGGATATTCTTTCGAAACAATCTTTTTAATGTCTCCTGTCTCATCCATCACCAGAAGCTTTACTGCTGATGTTCCAAGATCTACACCTATGTATAACATCATTTACCTCCATAATCACATTTGGGACTGAAATCTTCAGTCCCATCTACTGCTTATTTTACCTGCCTGCTATTATCCCCATGGATTCTCTGTAGGATATCTTACTCCTGCCGGCTGATTGTATCCGATCTCATCTACTGGAACTCCGATATATTTGAATACTTCGAAAAGTTCTTTACCGAAATGTCCGAACGCAACTGCTCCGTGATGCGGGAATCCTTTTTCTACCAGTACGTGGCGGTAGAATCTTCCCATCTCAGGAATTGCAAATATACCGATTGCACCGAATGATCTTGTCGCTACAGGAAGTACCTCGCCCTGCGCAACATATGCACGCAGCTTGTTATCTGCTGTACTCTGCAGACGGTAGAATGTAATGTCTCCAGGTACGATATCTCCTTCCAGGGTTCCCTGTGTTACTTCTTCCGGAAGTGTTCTTGCCATGATCTTCTGATATTTCATTTCACAGAAAGAAAGTTTGCCTGAAGCTGTATTACCACAATGGAATCCCATGAATGTGTCTTTCTGTGTATAGTTGTATTTTCCTTCGATATCACTCTTGTACATATCCTTTGGTACTGAGTTATTGATGTCCAGAAGTGTTACAGTATCCTGACTTATAACTGTTCCGATGAACTCACTTAATGTTCCGTAGATATCAACCTCGCAGGATACAGGGATTCCCTGTGCTGTCAGACGGCTGTTCACATAACATGGAACGAACCCGAACTGTGTCTGGAATGCAGGCCAGCATTTGCTTGTAAGTGCTACATACTTACGGTATCCTCTGTGCTCTTCTACCCAGTCTTTTAATGTGATCTCATACTGTGCAAGTTTTGGCAGGATCTCTGGTTTCTTATTGCCTGTTCCGAGTTCCTCTTCCATCTCTTTTACGATTGCCGGAATTCTCTCATCTCCCGCATGTTTGTTAAATGCTTCAAACAGATCAAGTTCTGAGTTTTCTTCGATCTCTACGCCGATATTATAAAGCTGCTTGATCGGTGCATTACATGCAAGGAAGTTCATCGGTCTTGGTCCGAAGCTGATGATCTTTAAATTCTGAAGTCCTACAACAGCTCTTGCGACTGGCAGGAATTCATGGATCATATCTGCACATTCTTCTGCATCTCCAACAGGATATTCCGGAATATATGCTTTGATATTGCGAAGCTGTAAGTTGTAGCTTGCATTCAGCATACCGCAATATGCATCTCCACGTCCGTCTAATAAGTTATCTCCGCTTTCTTCTGCTGCTGCCACGAACATCTTTGGTCCGTCAAAATGTTTTGCAAGTAATGTTTCGGATATCTCCGGTCCGAAGTTACCAAGGTATACGCAAAGTGCATTACATCCTGCATTCTTGATATCCTCTAAGGCCTGTACCATATGGATTTCACTTTCTACGATACAGATCGGACATTCATAGATTCCTTCTGTTCCGTATTTCTCTGTGTAAGCCTTCATCAGATTCTTTCTTCTGTTTACAGAAAGGCTCTCCGGGAAACAATCCCTGCTCACTGCTACTACTCCGATTTTTACTTCTGGCATGTTGTTCATTGTGTGATTCCTCCTGATTCATTTATCTTTATTATTACGTTATTACTAACCTTGCTTATATGGTCAGTTTACACTACACTCATACAATCTACTGCATATGAGTGTCTGTTCCATGTATATCTTATTTCTATACTTTCAGACTTCCACATTCTCCCCGCGAAGCCCGTTAAATGCGCCTTCGATTCCTGCTTCTTCATGTGCAATCAGCCATTTATTCTTTGCGGTGAGCAGTCTGTCTTCCGGCATTTTTCCTTCTGCTTTTTCCGCTTCTCCGATCGTCTTTTTCTGAATTTCTGTCAGTTCTGTGTTCGTATCTTTCGGAAGTACAACAACACATCTGAACCCATTCTCTGTCACAGAACATGGTGCATAGTGAAGTGTGGTTGCATATAACTCCACACCCGTTCCAGCCGGCACTAAGAATGCTTTGATATTTTCGGTGGCATAACTGTAATCATCTTCGATATCCTGCTGGCATCCAAGCAGAAGGATCAGATCATCCACTGCGATGTCAAGTTCCGAAGACCGATGATATTCTACTGCATTCAGCTTCTTATTATTGCCATTGCAATATCCGATCTGAATCTCCAGTCCACCGTAGGCACGTTCTTTCATCTCTTCTGCAATTTTCAGACCTTCCAGTTCTTCAATAGATGGCTCATAGATTACTTCATCCAGCGGAAGCGGTGCATGCTCCATGGCTTTCAGAAGTTCCGTCATGTCGTATCCTTCCAGAACTTTTCCGTAGACCCCAAATTCTGCATCTGTTACTTTCAGAATCTCCATTTACTTTCCTCCGTCTATCTGTCGTCCTCTTATTTACAATGTCATTATATCAACCTCATTTTATTCTTACCACCGATAAATTAGCCTGTTTATGGCGATTTCTTATCTTTTTTAGTCAAAAACAGAATCCGTCTCCCTATAAGTCAGATTCTGTTTTTTAACACTCCTTTATGAAATTATTATCTAGTTTTCTAAAATGCTTTTACTGTTTCTTCCGGTATTCACTCGGCAGCACTCCATACTGCTCCTTGAACACCCTGGCAAATGCCTTACTTCCTGCAAATCCATTCTTCTCTGCAACCATACCGATCGAAAGATCTGTATTCATCAGATCATTATAAGCATGACGGAGCCTTAAATCATCCAGATATGTCTTATAACTCATCTGTGCATACTTCCGGAACATCCGCGATAAATAAGTCGGAGAATAATTAAATGTTCTCGCAAGGCTTTCCAGCGACAGTTCTTTATTATAATTTTGTTTCATATAATCCGTAATCGTTGACAGCTTATTTAATTTCTTATTCGCACGTATCTTTTCCGCATCCAGATCAGTCTTACGATACTTACTTACCAGCAGATACAACAGACGGTAATACAGGCTCTGTACTTTATACTCGTACCCGGTCTTTTTCTCCGCATACACATGATACATTTCATCAAACAATCCCATGACTTCCTCGTCCTGAATCCTGGAACTGTGTGTGAAATATACAAATCCATTATCGTTATAATATCTTTCAAATGCTGCAAGTGGTATCTGTATAACCAGTGTTTCATTCTTTTTCGGTGCATAGATGGAATGAACCTCATTGGAATTCACCAGCATGAATTCACCCGGATGAAGCGGATATCTGGCATCGTTCAGATAGAATTCCATCTCTCCTGAAAATACTGCAAATATTTCAATGGATCTGTGCCAGTGTTTCTGGCGGATATAGCCTCCCTGGCTTCCCTCAAATCTGAACATCTTAAATGGAAGATCATCATTAGGCACGATGATCTCATGTGAATATTCCATCGCTTTTTACTCCATATCGTCTCTTCGTCGTTTCTATCTGACCAGTCCCTGACTTAGCCATGTTGTTGCTCCTACATACTGAACAGCCTCTGCTCCATAGCGGTTTCCTTCTCTGGCACATTCTATTACATCTTTTCCATCCAGAAGTGCATTCAGAAAGCCGGCCGCAAAACTGTCTCCTGCTCCGGTTGTATCAATACACCTTACATTCTTTTCTGCAGATATCCAGCACTTTTCCACATCTGTCCGGACATAACATCCCCGTTTTCCACACTTTATGATCACATTTCCCACACCCGTGGATTTTATACGTTCTGCCGCTTCTTCTACTGATCCCGCCCCCGTCAGAAGCATTGCTTCTTCATCATTCGGGAACAGATAGTCAATATAGGAAAATGCTTCCGCCATATCTTCCAGCGTCTCATTCTTTTTACGCTTTGTCATATCTGCACACACAAGTTTTCCCTGCGACTTTGCCTGCGAGAATAGTTTCAACAGTTCATTCGGACCAATCTGCGGAAATACAAATATGCTTGCAAAACATATGATCTTTGCGCTCTCCGGAAATGGCATCTGTATATGATCCAGTTTCAGACTTCGCAGTGTCCCATGCGGATTCGTAAGAAAACTTCTTGTCCCGCCTTTTTCCACAAGAACGATATTCATCCCGGTCTTTTCTTCTTTCCTGATACATGCATCCCGTACCATAATTCCCGCATCCGTACAATGTGACTGTATGAACTTTCCGGCATCATCCTGGCCGATTACTGTTTCCAATTGTACACTCCGGCCTTTTCCGGCAAGTATTGTTGCCTCATTCAGGGCATCTGCACCAGTCGTCATGTGGATATCTTCTGCCGGATACGAGCCCGTTTCAAATACTTCCCTGCTGACAGGCTGTGCCAGGACATCAATGATCGCCGCTCCTATAATTACGATTTCTACATCTTGCATATTTTGCTCCTATTATATCTACAACTCGAACGAAGATTTCTCCGAAAGAATCTGTTCAAATGCCTGCTTTAATTCCTTCTTTACAATTTCATATGGAATCTTCGTATTGCTGTCATTGATACAGACAACCGAAACTTTCTGCTTCGTAATGGTCTCTGCAAGATCTTTATTTTCCTTTTTCAGATTATAATACTTACAGAATTTATTTACATTTTCCGGTACAAAGTCACCACTTAATTTCGCATATTCACGCAAAACATATTGATTCACATCTTCCTTATGTCTGAATGGATGCAAACATACCTGATTCAGAAGTTCCCCTTCCAGATTCCACAGCTTCTCATAGGTACTCTTTCTCAACGGCGACGGCCCATGTACGGTATAAAATCCTGTAAATCTCGGAAACATTACCTCCAGCATGTTATAAAAGAAATACATCGGCGGATATCCGATATGAAAATATGCTCCCGGCTGTTTCTTCATATTTTCTCTTTTATTAAAATATTTGGCCAGCACCATCGCATTATTTAAATAAATGTATGGCATGGTCGTGTCGTCCACATTCGTTACGTCCGGCTGTAGCGCAAGCATGTCTACCGGTTTGCCATTTTTGAAGAAATCTTCCGGTTTTACATTTTTTAACAAAAACATGTCATCGTTAAAGTAGATAAACTGATCTGACAGACCTTTTATTCTGTGGAAATTCCATTCAATCGTATGGGAGTTAAATGTAGGAAGATATTGTGTCGGAATGAAATCTTTATGATTCACGATATGCAATTTGGAATTGTAAGTATTCAGCCATTTTGGTACATGTCCATATGTAACAAAATGCACTGTTCTCACCCATGGAGCAAACTTTTCTATTCCACGAAATAGATATTGTAAAATATCCCAGTCACGATAACGTTCTTCTCTGTCATCCGTATTGACCGGCATTCCCTGTTCTATCATTCTCTTCTTCTTATCTTCACGCCAGACAGGATCTGCACCGTCTACCCATGCGATTACAATATCAATTCCTTTTGTTTTCATCTTTTAACTCCTCAGATATACTTCTAATGTTTCTTAATCAGATAGTTGTTTTTCATAATCTCTTTAATATTTTTAGTATACAAAATCCTCTTATTTTCTCCTGATTCCAAATTTTGCAACATCTCGGCAAACTGGAATTGAGATTTCATATATTCCAAGGGATTTAATAACTGTTATATTTTATTATGAAATATCTCTCAAACCCTTGAAAACACTAAGTTTATCGCAAGTGAACTTTCCCTTATGGTTCTGTGCCGACCGAAGCGGCAGCGGAGACCAAGAAAATTATATAAAACAGTATAACACAAAATAAAAGTGACATGGTGAACTGATTGAAATGCTTCTGATTTTTATAACTGATGATTGATTGACGATAACGCTAACCGCATACCTATCTCCTTGCTCTCTTCAAACTCCAATTTCATTTCTCAAACGCCTGAGGCTCATCTCTGTACAACTATTCTAGCACCACACATAGCATAATCCAGTTCCATCTTGATGTCACTACGCTCTTTATTTATTGCAAAATATATACCATGCGTTTTTGACTGGCAAATTTTATATTTTATTACGATATTTTTTTCAAAATCTTTTTCTCATTTGTCTTTGAAAAATCACTTAACCGATAGGAACGAACTCTTGTCTTGAC
>CAKRAT010000012.1 GCA_934295165.1 uncultured Dorea sp.
ATCAGCTTTAATACATGACTGCTTAATCCATGCTCATATATTCCGATATAGATATCCAGATCTTCACAGGTTTCCGGTACGATTTTCACTTCTTCCGGCACAGTTCCCTCTATAAAATCTATACCTCCCTCAACAGCAACCATAACCGGCTTTCCTTTCAGAACTTTCGCCGAAATCTGCTTTGCTTTCTGCATGTCCTCTATATAGAGATGGTTCTTTCTGGCAAATACATCTACTGCCCATTTCTGATTGATGTCTGTCGCTGTTGTGATCACCGGTACCGCTCCTGCCATCCCGGCAATTATTTCCGCCATCTCATTCGCCCCGCCGATATGTCCGGATAAAACCGGAATGCAGTACTGTCCCTTCTCATCCAGTACCAGTACTGCCGGATCACTTGTTTTTGATTCTATATAAGATGCAATCAGGCGTACGGCAATCTGTACGGCTCCGATAAAGATCAGTACATCCTGTGTCCGGAACTGTTCCGCTGTCCATTCTCCGGCACTGCATTTTACTGCAGCTTTTTCCACTTCCAGTCCTTTGCACTTTACTGCCTGTATCACCTGATGGCCTTCTTTTTTCAGTTCCTGTGCTAAAAATTTTTCCAGTTTCCATCCATTTCCGGTAAAACTGATCATTGCAATCTTCATTCTATTTTGCTCCCTGACGAAATCCGGTAGTAAATTCCGGATCATATAATTTTGAACGTTCATACGCATGATGTGTCACCACATCGCCAACGATGATCAGTGCCGTCTTGGTAATTCCATGCTCTTCCGCTGTCTCTGCCAGTGTACTGACTGTACAAATATATTTCTCCTCTTCCGGCCATGTCGCCTTGTATACAATTGCTGCCGGTGTGTCTTCCCGATATCCCCCTTCGATCAATTGCTCTTCCAGCTTCTCCAGAAGTCCCGTACTTAAGAAGAGTACCATCGTCGCATTATGGCTTGCAAATGCTGCAACTTTTTCCTTTGCCGGAACCGGTGTTCTGCCTTCCATACGTGTGATAACGACACTCTGTGACACTTCTGGAAGCGTATATTCCAGATCCAGCGCTGCTGCCGCCCCACAGAATGAACTGACACCAGGGCAGGAATCATACGCAATTCCCAGGTCATCCAGATGGTCCATCTGTTCCCGGACCGCACCGTACAGACACGGATCTCCTGTATGCAGACGTACCGTCGTCTTCTGTTCCTGTTCTGCCTGTTTCATCACTTCCAGCACTTCTTCCAGTGTCATCTCCGCACTGTTATATATCTCACATGTCTCTTTTGTACTCTTTAACAGTCCAGGATTCACCAGTGATCCTGCATAGATCAGCACATCCGCCTGTTCCAGATAGCGCTGACCACGTACCGTAATCAGATCTTCTGCTCCCGGACCTGCTCCTACAAAATGTATCATTTTCCGAATCCTCCTCGTCTATTATATGTACTCTCGGAATCTGTCTGTACATACTCTTGTGACACCAAAACTCCATGAGTTCATTTATTGTATCTGTCGTTCCTGTCTGAATTTCTCTATCAGTTCTTCTGCCTGTTCTGTCTTTCCAAGGATTCCGTATACATTGGAAAATGTAACCGCTCCCACCTGTATCTCCCCTTTTCCCCGGTAGTTCAGATATTCTTCCATACGCATCATGATCTGTTCCATAATGCGTATCCGTTCTTCCACGCTGCACTTTTCCAGTGCGTCATCCGTCGTCACACAGTCGAGAAATTCTGCCGCTTTCTCTCCTTCAATTCCAGCTCTTAAAGCGGCCGTGGCGAACAGATCCATCCTGCAGTCTGCCCATCTGGAATGGGTATTCATGATCCCGCCGGATACCTTGATCAGTTTCCCGATATGTCCAACCAGCAGTATGCCTTTACAGTCCTGCTCCACCGCCATATCTATGGTCTGACCAATATAGTTACTACATTTTACCACATCATTTTCTTCTATGCTATACTGTTCCTTCAGAAAATCCAATCCATAATTTCCCGGCGCAACAATGAGATACCGGTACTTCTCAGCCAGACATACCTTCATCTCTACTTCAATGGTATCGATCAGTGCCTGTTCACTCATCGGATTCACAATACCGGTTGTCCCGAGTATCGAAAGACCGCCTTCAATTCCAAGCCTTGGATTAAATGTCTCTTTTGCCAGCCTAATGCCTTCCGGAATGGATATCTCCACATCGATTCCTCCGATATAGCCAACCTCTTCACAGGCCTCTTCCACTTCTTTTCTAATCATCTGCCCCGGCACACGGTTGATTGCCGCTTCGCCCACCGGCTGGTTCAGTCCCGGCTTCGTCACTCTTCCGACTCCGGTCCCGCCATCTATATGGATCACCCCTGTGTCTGAAATTCTCACCTTACTGTAGACCAGAACTCCATTCGTAATATCCGGATCATCCCCGCTGTTTTTTTTGACTGCGCAGGATACCATAACCGGCAGTTCCCTGTCTGTATATGCTAAATTCGAAGCCTCTTTTCCATCTGCATGTTTCCCGTCTCTTTCCTGCCCGGACTTGTATCCCCTCTGTATATCCATGATATCCAGCTGCAACTTTTCCCCCTGCGGCAGTTCCACCTGCACATGCTCTACCTTTTCTCCTGTAAAAAGCATCTGCATGGCTGCCTTTGTCGCTGCCTGTGCACAAGTTCCGGTTGTAAATCCTTTTGCTAGTTCTTTTTTCGGCATGTGGACTCCTTTCCAGTATCCTCCCTGGTTTCAAAAAATGGAGGTCTGTAGTTTTCTACATTCCTCCACCAATTTTAGCGTTTTCACGCTTACATGTCAAATAATCCGTATCCCGTTTTTGTTCCGTTTCTATTCTTAGTTTTCTTTATTTTCATCTTTTTTTACCGTGTCTGTTTTGACTCCCATGCCTGTATCCCGCCACATACAATCTTCATTCCCACATCCACGGACGGCTGCGTCCTGAAATCATCCGGCGTTTCATGAAGTACGAGATTCCGGCCGGGTATCAGCCGCTTCATGATTCAATAGAAAATCTACTGAATAAACATCGCATCCCCGAATGAAAAGAACCTGTATCTCTCCTTCACAGCCTCTTCATAAGCCGCAAGCACGTGCTCTCTTCCTGCCAGTGCAGATACCAGCATGATCAGTGTCGATTCCGGAAGATGGAAATTTGTGATCAGACAATCCAGTACTTTGAATTTATAGCCCGGATAGATAAAGATCTGTGTCCAGCCGCTCTTAGCCTCCAGATGTCCGTTCTCATCTGCCGCTGATTCTACCGTTCTGCAGCTTGTCGTTCCGACGCAGATGACACGGTGTCCCGTCTCTTTTGCACGGTTGATCTTCTCAGCCGCTTCTTCATCGATCATGAAGAATTCCGAATGCATATGATGCTCGGTAATCTCATCCACTTTTACCGGACGGAATGTTCCAAGTCCCACATGAAGTGTAACTCTTGCAATATCCACACCTTTGGCCTTAATCTCTTCCAGCAGTTCCGGTGTGAAATGCAGTCCTGCCGTCGGTGCTGCTGCCGAACCTGTGTGAGTTGCGTATACCGTCTGGTAACGGTTCTTATCCTCCAGCTGATGTGTGATATATGGAGGCAGCGGCATCTGGCCAAGCTGGTCTAAGATTTCTTCAAAGATTCCGTCGAAATCGAATTTAATCAGGCGGTTTCCTTCTTCTACCACATCGATGACTTCTCCCATCAGAAGACCGTCACCGAAACTGATCTTTGCTCCGACTTTTGCTTTCTTACCTGGTTTTACCAGCGTCTCCCATACGTTGTTTTCTTTTCTCTTCAATAATAATACTTCGATTTTGGCATTGCTCTCTACTTTGGAACCAATCAGTCTTGCCGGAATGACCTTTGTATCATTGATTACCAGGCAGTCTCCCTCATGCAGATACTCTGTGATCTCTTTAAATACATGATGGGAAAAAGCCCCGGTCTCCTTGTCAAGAACAAGAAGTCTGGAGCTCGAACGATCCTCAAGCGGATCCTGTGCAATCAGTTCTTCCGGCAATTCATAATAAAAATCCTGACGTTTCATAATTATGAATTCCTTTCCCTTTTATTCTTTACGTATCTTTTTCTGATATGTTTTCATTTACAGTTGCATTTGAAGCTATTTCTTTTTCTGATTTATTTTCTACCAGACGATAGCCATTATACACTGGTTTTCCCGGTTTCTCAACTACAGAACTCTGTGTATTTTCTGTTTTTTTCAATTCCCGTATTCCAGACTCTTCCATCTGGACATTTTTCTGCGTTTTTGACAGTTCACCCTCTGATGTCTGCGATTTCAGCTCTTCCATATTCGGCTTTTCACATTCTGGTACAACCGTTCCCGGTTGTGCCATCCATACTTTTATCTTCTTCTGATACACTACCCTGGTATCACAAAGCATGTCATGAAATCCACGTTTTTCCGAATCAATTCCGGCAACAATATAACCAATATTCATCGGAAGGCTGCATAAAAATCTTCCAACCGTCTCGCGGTACACCACATTTAACAGTGTCAGCTTCTCCTCCGGATTTTTTGAAACCACCCGGAGATTCATCGCTTTCTTCCCCAGTGTCGTTCCTGTCAGATAAGTAAATGCAATAAAATACAACACTTTCAAAGCATACAATATGATATCTTTCAACGAATAATGAAACAGGATATCCGCTCCCGTTATCGCACTGCCGCCGGCCAGTGAGATACCTGCAAATATCAGCCGCACGATCAGGAGGCCTGCAAATACTACCACACTGTCGATCATATAGGCCGCCATACGCACCCAGAATCCTGCATACTCCAGATTTCCACTGGCACAGCAACTGTTCTGCATGGCTAAATTCTCCTGATTATCGTAACTGTTCTGCATAGTACATCGGCACCCCGCTTTCTATACTTTGGGCGGTTTCCGTCAGAACCTGTGCTTCTGACTTAGGAACTAATGATTCTGCTTTGGAGAACAGTGACTGCAGAATTCCTTCATCGGATTCCATCTCATAAAATGTAGATGTTCCAAGCTTTTTACTCATCGCATCCTTCATATCCGGATACAGACTGATCTCATCGATCAGGCCATTATTCTTCGCCTGCTTTGCAGTATAAGTTCTTCCGTCTGCCAGTTTCTTTACATCCTCTGCCGACATACCACGTCCATCTGCTACAATATTCACGAATTCCTCATAAGCTTCATTGATCTGATCCTGATAAATGGCAATCTGTTCATCCGTAAATTTACTGCTGTCCTTATTCTCGCCACTCGTAATGCTGACATAACGGATTCCAAGCTTTTCATATAATCCGGACATATCATATCCCGACATGATCACACCGATTGATCCGGTCGTTGTATTAGAATTTGCATATATTTTATCGGATGCCATAGACACCATATATCCGCCGGATGCCGCATAATGCGCCATATAATCCCAGATCGGACGTTTTGTCGTCTCTTTGTATTCTTTCAGTTTCTGATACAATTCTTCTGATTCATAGACCGTTCCGCCCGGAGAATCTACATACAGAAGGATTCCTTTGTTATTCGAATCATCCATCAGTTCATCAATATAATTCATCGTCGAATCATGCTGGTATCCGCTTGATGTCTCCAGTGCTCTGCTCTGCGTCTGCTCCTGAATCGTACCTTCCACTCTTACAATTGCAATATAATCTTCTGACGGTGGATCAAACTGATACGAGCCGCCAAGATCAATCACTTCTTTCACACTGCCCTGAAGCAGATTTTTAGAAATAGTATTGGTAAATACGCTGGCAGCACTGACTCCAACGAACAGTGCTGCCGCTACTACCAGACCTATGATCTGTTTTTTCTTCATACGTAACCCTCTTATTTACGCAGTTCGATACCCATACCTTCCAGTGCTTTTAAGATACGGTCCATTGCGGCAGATACGTCCGCATCTTCCAGAGTCTTATCTTTTGCACGGAATACGATAGAGTATGCAACGGATTTGAATCCGGCCTTGATCTGTGCACCTTCGTAAATGTCAAACAGTGCATAGCTTTCCAGATATTCTCCGCCCTTGCTCTCAATAACATCTTCAATCTGTCCTACCAGAATTTCTTTTGGCATTACCATACTGATGTCACGTGTAACAGCAGGGAATTTTGCGATTCCTGTGTACTTACGGTCGAATGTAGCTCTTGCTACGATCTCCGGCATATCGATAACTGCAATGTAAGCTCTTGTTCCGATTCCATAGTTATCTGCAACTTCCGGATGAACTTCTCCAAGGTATCCTACAACTACACCATCATAGATGATGTTAGCCTGGCGTCCCGGGTGAAGGAATGATTTTCCTGCATTTGGATCGTATTTCTCTTTCTTATGAAGACCAACTTTGTCGAAGAACTCTTCTACAACACCCTTCATAGTGAAGAAATCGCCCTCTCCATACATACCAAGTGTGAACTGTACTCTTTCATCCGGCAGTTCTGTAAGTGGAAGTGCCTTTGGAAGGTAAATATTAGCCAGTTCGTATAATTTTACATCTTTATTTCTTCTGTTATAGTTTGTTGCAAGTGATGTCAGCATACCATTTAAAGAAGATGTACGCATAATACTGTAATCTTCTCCCAGTGGGTTCATGATCGGAATAGCCTTACGAAGATCTGAATCTTCCGGAATCAGAAGCTTGTCAAATACCTTCGGGCTTTCGAATGAATATGTCATTCCCTGACTGAATCCACAGAACTCTGCGATATCACGGGCAACCTGCTCTACTCTTAACTTGAATGATAATTTTCCTGTTGTAGCTTCTCCGCTTGGAAGTGTAGTAGGAATGTTATCATATCCATAGAATCTTGCAACCTCTTCTGCAAGGTCAGCGATACGGAATAAGTCATGACGGAAAGTAGGCGCGATCACTTCGCTTGTCTCTTCGTCAAATTCCAGATCGATTTTCTTGAAGTATCCAAGCATCTCTTCTTTGGAAATGTCTGTTCCGAGAAGTTTATTGATCTTATCTGCATCAAATGGTACTCTTACAGGTTCTTTCTTCTTGCTGTATACATCAACCATTCCTCCGACAACTTCGCCTGCTCCGAGTTCTTCGATCAGCTGGCACGCGCGGTCGATCGCTGCCTCTGCATTATTAGGATCCAGTCCTTTTTCGAATTTACCGGATGCATCGGTACGAAGTCCGATCTTCTTGCTTGACTTACGGATGTTTGTTCCGTCAAAGCAGGCTGCTTCGAATAACATTGTCTGAACATCATCTGTGATCATAGAGTTCTCTCCACCCATGATACCTGCGATACCGATAGATTTCTTACCATCACAGATCATCAATACAGACTCGTCCATCTCTCTTTCCTGTCCGTCCAGAGTTGTGAATTTCTCACCTTTTTCTGCAGTGCGTACTACGATCTCTTTTCCTTCGATCGTATCAAGGTCGTATGCATGCATTGGCTGTCCGTATTCTTCCATTACATAGTTCGTAATATCAACCAGGTTGTTGATCGGACGGATTCCTACAGATGCCAGACGTCTCTGCATCCATTTTGGAGATGGTCCGATCTTAATGTTCTTTACGATTCTTGCGCAGTATCTTGGGCAAAGTTCTGGATTCTTTACTGTAACTTTAATATAGTCTGCAGCATTCTCATCATTTCCCGTCGGTGTTACAACCGGTGGATGGAATTCTTTGTTAAATGTAGCTGCAGCTTCTCTTGCGATACCTACTACGCTGAAGCAGTCTACACGGTTAGATGTTACTTCGTATTCTACAACAACGTCATCCAGACCAAGTGCTTTGATTGCGCTCTCTCCTACAACTGCCTCGTCATCGAAAATATAGATTCCGTATTCCGGTGCTTCCGGATACATGTCTCTGTTCGAACCAAGTTCTTCGATAGAGCACATCATACCATCACTTTCTACGCCGCGGAGTTTTCCTTTTTTGATCTTGATTCCACCTTCTACACGCTGTCCAGGCTCATGTCCGCCTGCCACACGTCCGCCTGCTAATACTACAGGTACTTTGTCTCCTTCTTTCACATTCGGAGCACCTGTTACGATCTGAATCGTCTCTGTTCCGATATTTACCTGACAGATGATCAGCTTATCAGCGTCCGGATGTTTTTCAATCTTGTCAATCTGTCCGATCACGATCTTATCAAGATCCGCATCTAATTTTTCAAAACCTTCGACTTTTGTACCAGACAAAGTCATTGCATCTGTATATTCCTGAGCTGTTACATCAAGATCCGGAACATACGCTTTTATCCATGATAATGAAGTATTCATTTATAATCTCCTTTTCTCTGCTCACTTCGTTCGTGCTTCCTTCTTTTTTATGCTCGTTAGAACTGTTTTAAGAATCTGATATCATTTTCATATAACAGTCTCATGTCGTCGATCTCGTACTTCAGAAGTGCGATACGTTCCAGTCCTACACCGAATGCGAATCCTGTATATTCTTCCGGGTCGATTCCGCACATTTCCAACACATGTGGATGTACCATTCCGCATCCAAGGATCTCAATCCATCCGGATCCTTTACAGAAACGGCATCCTTTTCCACCGCATTTGAAGCAGCTTACATCCATCTCGGCACTTGGTTCTGTGAATGGGAAATGATGTGGTCTGAATTTCGTCTTTGTATCTTCCCCGAATAATTCTTTTGCAAATACTTCCAGTGTTCCCTTTAAGTCGGCAAACGAGATATTCTTATCGATGATCAATCCTTCAATCTGATGGAAGGATGGAGAATGTGTCGCATCTACTTCATCTGAACGGAATACACGTCCCGGTGACAGAATACAGATTGGGAGCTTGCCCTGTTCCATAATACGTGCCTGTACAGGAGATGTCTGTGTTCGAAGTACGATATCTTTATTGATATAGAATGTATCCTGCTCATCCTTTGCCGGATGTCCGTCCGGAATGTTCAGTTTACGGAAGTTGTATTCGTCATACTCAATCTCCGGTCCTTCTACGACTTCGTATCCCATACCAGTGAATACACGTTCAACTTCTTCCAGTGCGATTGTATTCGGATGACGGTGTCCGACACAATTTTTCTTAGCCGGAAGTGTAACATCGATCACTTCTTTTTTCAGCTTTTCCGCGCGGATTGCCTTTTCCATCTTTTCTTTATTTTCTTCCAGAACAGCTTCAATTGCTGCCCTTGTCTCATTTACCATCTGTCCAACCTTCGGTCTGTCCTCCGGTGCAACGTCTTTCATACCTTTTAATACAGCGGTAAGTTCTCCCTTTTTACCAAGGAACTTTACACGCACATCATTCAGTTTTTCCGGCATATCGGCAGCTTCAATTGCCTTCAATGCTTCATCTTTGATGTTCTGCAGTCTTTCTTTCATCATTTTCTTCCTTTCTCCGCATCTCTTTATATCAGCGTATGCTTTTTGGTATGCTTTGGCATAAAAAAAGCCCCGCCCCAAAAGGGACGAGACATATAACCCGTGGTACCACCCTGATTCCCGCAAAACTTTTACGGACACTCATTACTGCGTAACGTGCATCATACGGCGTTCTCTACTGTTATTTCAAGAACACAGCTCACGCGGGAAATTCATTCACCATCTGAACCCAAGGGAACTTTCAGCCTGTTGATTCCCTCTCTCTATCGGAAAATGGCTCACTACTTACACGGTCATTGCCTTTATCTCATAATACTTAATTATTGTATCATATGGCTCAGAGTTGTCAAGTCAGAAATTCTACCCCTGGTCCATATCCCTCAAAATCATATTTACTTCCCCGCCCAGCAGTAAGATATACATACAGAAATACAACCACAACATGATCAGTACAATCGTTGTCAGACTCCCATACATCGATGAAAATCCTTTAAAAATATCCAGATAGACCGAGAAAATCCAAGATACGATCATCCATCCGACTGCTGAAAATGCAGCTCCCATCAACTGGAATCTCAACTGTACAATGTGGTTCGGCAGGAATTTATAGAGCATCATCGTAAATACAAACAGTAATACCGGTGTAATGATCCCGCGTATCTGCATAATCTGATCTACGAAACGTTCCATCACCGGATAGTGCTCTGTTACAAATAAATTCAATGTATTACCAAATACAGATAACACCAGCAGAAAGATAATTACAATAATAAATGCAACCGTATAAAATGTTGCGCGTATTCGTAAAATAATATAATTACGTGTCTCCTTACAGTCATACACACAGTTCAGACCTGTCGTCAGTGCCAGTACGCCTTTTCCTGCAGACCAGAGTGCAACGATAATGGTCAGTGAAATAATACCGCCAGACTGATTATAGACCTGATTCACAATGGATGTGATCAGACTATCTACAGACTTTGGAAACACCTGAAGGACAGCCGTCATAACATCTGCCTTCGTAACCGGCGTATACTGTACCAGTGTGATCAGCAGTAATATGATCGGAATTAGACTGAGCATAAAGAAATATGCTGCCTGTGCAGCATAGGCACCTACATGATCTTTTCCAACTTGTCCGGTTATTTCCATTACTTTATCATATAGAAACTTAACTTTTTTCATCCTTTTCTCCCCAAATATCCGTCTCTATATTCTACCTGATTTTCCTGTATTTGTCTATCAGAAATTATTCTGTTTCCCGGCGTGGTTTTCTCAACTGCATTTTCATTGAATATACTTATTTTTCAATTGTTGTTCCAGGATAGAACATTTGCAGTATTTCCTGATAATTCTTCCCTTTTTTGGCCATTTCATTTGCTCCGTTCTGACTCATGCCAATACCATGACCGTATCCGCCACCCTTGATTTTGAACATATTGCCAGACTTTTCTACTGTAAAAAATGCACTTGGAAGCAGAGTACCACTTTTTACCGTCGTTCCATCCTGCTTCTTTATTTCATATCCGTTCCCCCCCAGTGCTTTCCGAATCTTATTCTCCGTATCAACCGTAACGCTCCCTTTGTCTCCTTCAGCTTTTATCTGCATGACAACACCTCCTGGTCCTGTTTTCATTACTTGCAGTGACCGGACCGTTCCGATATTCTTTTTTACATTTTCCGCCAGCAGCACACATAATGTATCCTGATCTATATCTGCTTCCCACCGATACCATGGCAGTGTTTTTTCATAATCTCCATCTTTATCTCTTACTTCTACTGAACGAAGATATCCATTTTCTTCATTTTCACTTGTTCCCCAGGCTTTCATGGTTGTTGTCTTTCCACACGATGTCGAATAATAATATGTCGCCACAACATTCCCGTTATACTTTAATATCTCACCAGAAGTATCCCTTACCGCTTCCGTAGATGCTTCCTGCTGTGCCGAATTATTATAGACCTGATAATCTGTACTGTCATTGACATGTGCCTGGTATTCCGGATACGCATAATCTTCCATCTGGCGGTATGCGTAATTCCTTGCACAGACTGCCTGTGCCTTTAACGCCTCTTTCTGATAGGACGCCGGCATTTCACTTGGAACAACTTTACACAGATAATTTTCCACCGGAAGTTCGTTAATGATCACAATTCCTTCTGATGTTGCATAAAGATCCAGGATTCCTGTATATGATGGATTCCCGTATCCACGTCCAATACTGTGAACGGTCATCTCTCCTCCGTTCTTTGCCGATACTCTGATCTTTCCGTTCTGAAATTCGGAATCTTCTTTTGTAATTGTCAGAATCTCATTTCCGGCAGTCTCTTCCTGTGTGCCGTTTTTTTCTACTATCAGTCCTCCTGCTGCACTGATCTGGAATTCTTTATGTACAATCTGCTTATAACCATCTGTCATGATCAAGACCCGTATCTGCTTTTGTTCACCCGCTCCATTCTCTTCTGCGGAATTCTCCTGGCTCATTTTTCTGTCTTCTTTCTTTTCAGATACCGTTTTCCACAGATCTTCCAGACGGCTTTGAACGGATATCCCCGAATGTTCGTGTGTTTTTCCCCCGACGCCTTCTTCTATTCCGGCCTTCATTCCTGCAATCACGCATAACAACAGCAGTATCCATGCAATATATATACTGTAATGCTTTTTATTCCGTCTTCGCAATCCAGTTTCCTTTCTGTCATTTTTTCTTAATACATCGAAAATCTGCCAAAGCATCCGTAAGGAACTGCCAGCATCAGCTCCTATTATAATAGCTCCTTGCGAATGCCTGACAATGCTCGAAAAAAGACAGCCGTAAAAACGACTGTCTTTTATCTTTTGTATATTCCCCAAAATGCCGGTTCCTGTATTCTGACTCCTAGCACCCGCTAGGTGGGTATCCGCATCTGCTTTTCTGCCTTCCACTGCAAAATCGATGGCCTGACATATTACAGAGATGTAAGACTCCCGTTTAAAGTATTGTAGGTTCAAAACTACAAGAGTATCGAACATTCCAGGTTTCCACTACACTTATTATAACCTATTTACATGGATTTTACAACCCTTTACAATTGTCTGATTTTAATCAGATTCATTAGCGCTTCTTATAACTGTGGTCCTGCTGAAACTAAAGCTTTACCAGCTTCATTTCCTTCGTATTTAGCAAAGTTCTTGATGAATCTTGCAGCAAGATCTTTTGCTTTTTCATCCCACTCAGCTGCATCTGCATATGTGTCACGAGGATCAAGGATTCCTGTATCAACACCAACAAGTTCTGTAGGTACTTCGAAGTTGAAGTATGGAATTGTCTTTGTTGGAGCATTCTTGATATCTCCGTTCAGGATAGCATCGATGATACCACGAGTATCTTTGATAGAGATACGTTTTCCTGTTCCGTTCCATCCTGTGTTAACCAGGTATGCTTTTGCACCGCTCTTCTCCATCTTCTTAACAAGTTCCTCTGCATATTTTGTAGGATGCAGTTCCAGGAATGCCTGTCCGAAGCAAGCTGAGAATGTAGGTGTAGGTTCTGTGATTCCACGCTCTGTACCAGCAAGTTTTGCTGTGAATCCTGACAGGAAGTAGTACTGTGTCTGCTCTGGTGTCAGTACAGATACCGGTGGAAGTACTCCGAATGCATCAGCTGACAGGAAGATTACGTTCTTAGCTGCCGGTGCTGAAGATACCGGACGTACGATATTTTCAATATGATTGATTGGGTAAGATACACGTGTATTCTCTGTTACACTCTTATCTGCGAAATCAATCTTACCATTTTCATCAAGTGTTACGTTCTCAAGAAGAGCGTTACGTTTGATTGCATTGTAGATATCCGGCTCAGACTCTTTGTCAAGGTTGATAACCTTAGCGTAGCATCCACCTTCAAAGTTGAATACTCCGTTATCATCCCATCCGTGCTCATCATCACCGATCAGGAGACGCTTAGGATCTGTAGAAAGTGTTGTCTTTCCTGTTCCTGAAAGTCCGAAGAAGATTGCTGTGTTCTCTCCGTTCAGGTCTGTGTTAGCTGAACAATGCATAGAAGCCATTCCCTTAAGTGGAAGGAAGTAGTTCATCATAGAGAACATACCTTTCTTCATCTCTCCGCCGTACCATGTATTAACGATAACCTGTTCTTTGCTTGTGATGTTGAACATTACTGCTGTTTCTGAGTTCAGTCCTAACTCTTTGTAGTTTTCAACTTTTGCTTTAGAAGCATTGTATACGATGAAGTCTGGCTCAAAGTTCTCAAGCTCTTCTTCAGAAGGTTTGATAAACATATTTGTTACGAAATGAGCCTGCCAAGCTACTTCTACGATGAAACGGATTGCCATACGTGTATCTTTGTTTGCTCCGCAGAATGCATCTACAACATAAAGCTTTTTGTTAGAAAGTTCTTTGATCGCAAGGTCTTTTACTGCGTCCCAAGCTTCCTGTGTTGCAGGATGGTTGTCATTCTTATATTCATCAGATGTCCACCATACAGTATCTTTTGAATTCTCATCAACTACGATGAACTTATCTTTAGGAGAACGTCCGGTATAGATACCTGTCATTACATTGACTGCACCAAGTTCACTTTCCTGTCCCTTTTCAAAACCTTCCAGTTCTGGTTTTGTCTCTTCCTCAAATAATAATTCATAAGAAGGATTGTGTACGATTTCTGTCGTTCCTGAAATGCCATACTTGCTTAAATCGATTTTAGCCATCTTCATTTAACCTCTTTTCTTTTATTTACTGCTGTATATTTATAAATTCTGGTTTTTCATACTCTCCCACAACAGCATTTGCCTTATTATTGCATTTTTCCGCGCAAAAGTCAACACTTTAACAATCTTTTCGAGACGCTATTTTGCAATCTCCACATCTCAATCCGTTATTTTTCCTGTTTTTTCTCTTATATGCAACTTAAAAATGCAAGATTTGTACCCAAACCTTGCATTTAGTAATTTTTATCAATTATGAATTTTATTTATTTTTAATATAAAGTTTTATACTTCCAAAATATTCTTTACTGTATCTTTCATCTTATCTGCATCACATTCCAGATCATGCAGGATATTAGCATTCAGAATATCCTTGATCGCCTGTGGCATCTCACGTCCGGATGTTTCTTCTAAAACACTCAGAAGGCTGAATTCATCCTGCTCTACATACTTTGGATCGATTGCGCTCATCACACTCTTCACGAATTTGTACGGACTTGCAGTCGATGCGATCACACATTTCTTGTCATCGCCACTGTTCTTCTGATAACAGCTGCACACATATGATGCTACACTTGTATGCGTGTCCATAACGTATCCTGTCTTATCGTATACTTTTTTGATATTCTCTGCGCACTCTTCTTCTGTTGCATACCCTGCCGCAAAATCAGCAAGACGCTCCTTCATATCTTCTGTAATCGTATATTTTCCTGCAGATTTTAATGCTTCCATCATATCCTTCGTCTTCTGATCATCATCCCCGCTGATTCTGTAGATCAGACGTTCCAGATTGCTGGAGATCAGAATATCCATGGATGGAGATGTAGTGAGGATAAACTCACGGTTTCTGTCATAATCTCCTGTCTGGAAGAAGTCAAACAATACCTTATTGTCATTTGAAGCACATACCAGCTTATCAATCGGTACTCCCATCTGTTTTGCATAATATGCAGCCAGGATATTTCCAAAGTTACCTGTCGGTACTACCACATTGATCTTCTCACCATCTTCAATTTCTTCATTTTCCAGAAGTTTTGCATATGCATTGACGTAATATACCACCTGTGGAACCAGACGTCCGATATTGATAGAGTTGGCTGATGAAAACTGATAGCCTTTCTTTGCGAGTTCTTCTGCCAGTTCTGTATCTTCGAACATCGCTTTCACACCGCTCTGGGCATTATCGAAATTGCCATGGATCGCTACTACATTTACATTCTCCCCTCTCTGTGTCACCATCTGGAGTTCCTGTACCTTGCTGACACCATTCTTTGGATAGAATACGATGATCCTTGTTCCTTCCACATCCGCAAAGCCTGCAAGTGCTGCTTTTCCCGTATCTCCGGATGTTGCAGTCAGAATCACGATCTCATTCTTAACGTCATTCTTCTTTGCCGAAGTTGTCATCAGATGCGGCAGGATCGATAATGCCATATCTTTGAATGCGATCGTTGCACCATGGAACAATTCCATGTAATAAGTATCATCGACTTTTACGAGCGGTGCAATTTCTTCTGTGTCAAATTTGCTGTCATATGCTTTATCAATACAGTTTTTCAGTTCCTCTTCTGTAAAATCTGTCAGGAACTGCTTCATTACGAGATATGCGATCTCCTGATATGTCTTCCCTTTCAGATCTGACATTGTTACATCCAGCTTTGGAAGTTCCGATGGTACAAAAAGTCCGCCATCCGGAGCAAGACCTTTCAGAATTGCCTCAGATGCTGTTACTTTCAGATTAGAATTTCTTGTACTTTTGTAATATAAACCCATGCCAACGTTCTCCTTATTTATGATTACTTTCTCTTACTGTTTGTATATTTTACCAGTCCGCCCGCTGCGATCAGTTTCTGCATGAACTCTGGAAACGGCTGTCCCTGGAATTCTGTTCCTTTTGTTCTGTCATAGATCTTACCGCTGTCAAAATCGATCTCTACTTCATCACCTGCCTCAATTGCTTTTGCAGCCTCCGGGCACTCAATGATCGGAAGTCCGATGTTGATCGCATTACGATAGAAAATTCTTGCAAATGTCTCTGCAATAACGCAGCTGACACCTGCTGTCTTAAGACATAACGGTGCGTGTTCCCTGGAAGAACCGCATCCAAAGTTCTTGTTGGCAACAATGATATCTCCAGGCTGTACCTTATTGACGAATTCAGGATCGATATCTGCCATTGCATGGCTCGCAAGTTCCTGTGCATCATAAGAATTCAGATATCTTGCCGGGATGATTACGTCTGTATCTACGTTATCGCCGTATTTAAAAACATGTCCTAAAGCTTTCATTATTTGTCACCTACTTTCTCTGGATTTGCAATGTATCCTGCGATCGCACTTGCTGCTGCTACTTCCGGTGATGCCAGATAAATCAGAGAATCTACATGTCCCATTCTTCCTACAAAGTTACGGTTTGTTGTAGATACACATTTTTCTCCTGCTGCCATAACGCCCATATGTCCACCCATACAAGGTCCGCAGCTTGGTGTATTGACCGCACATCCTGCATCTACGAAGATTTCCAGAAGACCTTCTCTGATACACTGTTTGTATATCTTCTGTGTAGCCGGAACAACCATAACACGTACATCCGGATGAACCGTATGTCCCTGAAGAATGGCAGCTGCTTTTCTCATATCTTCCATTCTTCCGTTTGTACAGGATCCGATCACAACCTGATCGATCTTGATTGGTTCCATTGCTTCAATCTCGTCAATCGTCTTAGCATTTCCCGGAAGGTGTGGGAATGCAACAGTTGGACGGACCTCGGAAAGATCAATCTCTACAACGCTTTCGTATTCTGCATCTTCGTCTGCTTCATATACATGATATTCTTTCTTTGTATGTTCTTTTAAGTACTCTTCTGTCTTCTCATCTACAGGGAAGATTCCGTTCTTGGCTCCGGCTTCGATCGCCATATTTGCCATTGTAAATCTGTCTGCCATAGAAAGATTCTTAATTCCGTCTCCCGTAAATTCCATGGATTTGTAAAGGGCACCGTCTACACCAATCTTGCCAATGATGTGGATAATAATGTCTTTACCGCTTACATATTTTCCCGGTTTTCCTGTCAGTACGAACTTAATTGCACTTGGAACTTTGAACCACAGTTCTCCCATTGCCATACCTGTTGCAATATCTGTTGTTCCAACACCTGTCGAAAATGCACCAAGTGCACCATATGTACAGGTATGTGAATCAGCTCCGATGATACATTCACCCGCTGCAACCACTCCTGCTTCCGGAAGGATTGCATGTTCTACTCCTGATTTTCCCTGTTCAAAGTACCAGCTGAGTCCCTGATCCTTTGCGAACTCGCGGATTGCTTTTGAGTTCTCCGCAGACTTGATGTCTTTGTTCGGTGTGAAGTGGTCCGGAACCAGAACTACTTTATCTTTATCAAATACTTTATCTGCCATCTGTCTGAAGATCGGCAGCGCCATAGGTCCTGTAATATCATTTGCCATGACTACATCTAATTTTGCTTCTATTAACTGACCTGCTGTCACGCTGTCGAGACCTGCATGCGCTGCCAGTATCTTCTGTGTCATCGTCATTCCCATAACGAATCTATACCTCCTTGATTTCTCATAATTTTATACTGTATTTTAGCACAGTAAAAAAGGGCATGCAAGAAATTATAAATTTTAGTGCATAATTTTTCAAAATGTCTATTCCTTTTTACTTCTGTTTTTTAATATTATGCAGGTATGGAATTTCGATCGGATCAATCGGTGTCGCCGGATTCTCAATCTTTCCCTTCAGGGTTCTTTTATGCTTTTTAAGGAGTGCCCCACCTTTATTATAAAACCAGAATGAATAGGTCAGGATCTTATGAGCCGGCCCCATCTTGTCTTTAGCCGTCTTGCCATACAATACTCCGCCTGCCCCGATTGCAGCCTTGCTCCGTATCTGGGCAATCAACTCCGTCTCACAGGTTACTCTCTCCGGAAGGATCGTATAGCCTGTCCCGATGCAGTCCGGTCTATGCGCATCACTTCCACCAATTCCCGGCTTTTTGTATTTTTCTGCAAGCTTTCTTGCCCCCTCATTTGATTCTGCCGATTCACAGGCATTGAATGCCTCTATGAAATCGAACCTTTTGATCAGTTCCGGTGATTTATAAAATCTGCTTGTGTTGGTAAAGCTCAGGTATTTTTCCCCGCATGGATGTGCCGGTCCGAGAATTCCTCCGTGTCTGTGTACAAAATCAATCAGAACAGACACCGGAAGTCCCTTCACCTCCAGAAGACGCATTTTTACTCCTTCCGGCATAATACAGATGATATGTCCTGCATCCAGGGTATCATACTCGATTCCTTTCAACACGACAAAATCTTCATGTACCTTTCCTTTCATATGGTATTTCCAGTGACGATAGCCATGATAAGTATCGTGATCCGTGATCAGCATCCCGTCAAATCCTTTTTCTTTCAAGGTCGTGATGTATTCGTCCAAGCTTACCCGGCTGTCTACAGAGCCTTCCCGCACATGGCAATGCATATCTAATTTCATAAGTAAGCCTCCTTAACTTTATTCTTAACAACATTATAGCACATCCCCTATAAAATACAATGAAAGTACACCTCTGCTTTCTTAGGACTTTCTTAATTGCATAAACCAATATCTATTATCTCCGCCGGATTAAAAAATACCCGCCGCAGATTTTGTTTTTTTCTGCAACGGGTATACGTATTTACTAATTTAATCAATATCATCAGCGTGAAAAACTACTACATCCGAATCATCAGTTTCAAAGATTTCCACATCATCTTCATCCAGGAATCCGCCTTCCGGCTCATTCCCAAAACCATCTTCTACCACATCATCATTATCTGCTTCTTCTGTTTCATCCGGAATCTCTACATCAAATATTTCCGTTACTGTTTCTTCCTCATCATCCGTCTGCCCAACAGTATCATCATGTTCTTCTGTACTACTTCCGTCTGTCTCCCCATCATCCAGAAGCATTCTTGCTTTTTCCACCTCTGATTCCATCGATACCTGCTCTTTGATTTTTTTAGAAAAAATCTTTTCTTTTCTTCCAATCTTTCTGGACTGCATCATTGTCTGGACCACAATACCGATAACCGCAATTGCTGCACTCATCACATATCCGATCCAGCTGACTTTCGTCATTCCAAGAACAAACGGCAAGGCCATTCCTGCTTCTACACCACCCATAATTCCTGTCACAAAGATTACCAGAAATTCTGCAAAGATCACAGTCAGTATTGCCACAACCAGTGCAACTGCCGCACAGATACAAAGTACAATTACTGATTTTGTCTCAATCAGTGCTATAAACGTTCCGAAGGATCCAAAAAATGTCATTACAAATATTCCAAACTTACGAAGTGCCGCACAAAGAATACATAAAACAATGCCACATGCCGCAATTACTATAAGAGTCTTCGTTGTATCAAATCCAACAGCCATTGAAACCACTGCTCCGATGACTACTCCTGTACCCAGCCCCATAACTGCAGAAATTACTCTTACAAGTTTCAGACCAAACAAAGCAATAATTACACCAACTACAACGGTTGCAATCAGTACACCCATAACTTCCGGCGTCTTTGCAGCAACAAAAATACTGACCGGGCCGTCTGCCGGATTCAAAACTGATGTTACATTCTCCATATTCATACTCGTATCTCCTTTACCCCTTATTATCCGCAATGCATCTGCCATCCGTATATGCTCCTCCACTAACAGCTGCTATTGCTTCCTGTAAGTATAAAAGGCCGTGTCTCCGAAGATTCACAGCCTTTTGGTTGCTTATATCCGCCTCTAGAATGCTACTGCTCCTGTCTCTGTTCCGTTAATGACATAGTATACTGCAGATTCTTCTGGTTTTATGTATAAATCCATCGTCTTGATGTCTCCGACTTTCTTTCCAGAAGATGTCCATGCCTTCTTTACTCTTGCGACTATATCTTTTTCTTCTACCTGTTTTCCAAAGTATTCTACAAATGAATTTACCTTGATTTCCTTTTTTGCAGTTGTTTTTTTCGTAGTTGTCTTCTTCGCTGCCGTTTTCTTTGCAGTCGTTTTCTTTACCGGTACTTTTTCAGCAGCTTTCTTTACTGCTGTCTTCTTTTCTTCTGCCTTTTCTGCTGCTGTTTCTACTACCTTTTTCTCAACAGTTTCTTTTTTGACAGGTTCTGTCTTCCCTGCTTTTTCCTCAACTTTTTTCTCAGCCTTCGTTGCTTCCGGCTTAGCTGACTCTTCTTTTGTGGTCGGTTTTACTGGCTCTGCTTTTGGAGCTGCTGCTTTCACCGGCTCCTTCTCTATCTTCTTTGGCTCTGCTGCTGCCACTGCCTTTACTGTCTCTGCTTTCTTAGTTGTCTCTGCTTTTTCTGATGTCTTTGTCTCTGTTGCAGTTACTTTCGCAGTTACATCCTTTGTGGTTGCTGTTGTTACTTTTTTTGTAGCCATTTCATTTCCTCCTAAATCTATCTAAGCCTTATCACCTAGTTGTCAATATTATAACACATTCTTCCAAAAATGCAATTCTATGCCGCAGACAGTATTCTACACTCCAATCATCTCCAGAATCAGACCCGCAATCACTGCAATTGCATACAATACTGTGATAATCTTTACATTTTCCTTCTTATTCGGATTCACCTTGAATAACACTACAAGTCCGATGCCCGCTCCTGTACAAAGTCCTGCGGTCACCGATGCAAAAGAGATTGCCCCGCTTAAATATAACTGTGTCAGAATCACGGATGCCGCACAGTTCGGAATCAGTCCTATCAGGGCTGCAATCGCCGGCTGGAATACGGTATCTCCAAGCATCATTGCTGAGATCTTGTCAATTCCAAGAATTTCGATACACAGATTCAAAATAAATGTAAATACAAACAGGTATAAAAAAATCTTACCTGTATGACGGAGTGCCGGTTTTACCACCCCCGCCGAATGATTGTGGCATCCACAATCATGGCAGAGTTCTCCTTCATGATGCGGCACAGCAATTTCTTTTTTAAAGAAACCATCCACCAGATATCCCGCAACAATTGCAATGATTACTTTTACCAGAAGCAATACACCGATCTTCCCTGCATGTTCCGGATTTCCCATTATAATAAGTATTGCTTCATCCGACGTCGCCAGAAATACCGCGATCAATGTTCCGATCGTGATAATCCCGCCTGAATACAGATTCGCTGCCATAACTGAGAATCCACACTGCGGAACACATCCGACGACTGCTCCTACAACCGGTCCTGCCTTATCTACTTTTATCATGAGTTTTTTTGTAAAATCACTGGAATAATGCTCCAATGCTTCTATCAGCAGAAAGGCAAGAAACAGGAATGGAAGCATCTTGGCACAGTCGGCCGCTGCATCCAGTAATACCTCAATAAACATTTCCATATCTACAGTCTCTCCTTTATTCTTTTTATCATAACATTTTTATTCTAGATGTTATGGTATTATTTTTCAAGCAAAATATACAGTCTGACATTAGATATTTTTTCTCAGTTACCCTGTAATTTTCAGTCTTTTTTCTGTATAATAGATTATATATAGACTATTCATACAGAAGGGACGTGATCATATGAGTACTTTTGAACGAATCAGGTCCGGTCTTCCGGGCCTTGACTCCATGCTTGATTCCATCCGTATGGGCGATAATGTCGTCTGGCAGGTATCCAGTATGGATGACTACATGCACTTTGTAACCCCGCTCTGTAACCAGCTTCGTGAAGCAGGAAAAGAACTTTTATATATGCATTTTTCCGGGCACCCTGCCCTTCTTCAGGCTGGTAACGGAATCCGTGTCTACGAGTTCAATCCTTCGGAGGGATTTGAAGCTTTTACTATGAACGTCCGGCGCCGGATCAAAGCTGAAGGACGTGATGCCTTTTATGTATTTGACTGCCTTTCCGACCTGCAGGCTGCATGGGCTACCGATCTTATGATGGGGAATTTCTTTAAAGTTACCTGTCCTTATCTGTTTGAGTTAAATACAGTTGCATATTTTCCACTTCTGCGCGGGCAGCATTCTTTCGATGCCGTTGCCCGTATCCAGGAGACTACACAGCTGCTTCTGGATGTATACACTGATAGTGAAAGCCTTTATATCAATCCTTTAAAGGTCTGGAACCGCTATTCTCCGAATATGTTTCTTCCGCATAAATACATGGAAGAAAGTGGTTCATTTCTTCCGCTGAAAGGCGGGTATGAGATCAGCCGTTTTTATACATTGGTGGATGCGCTTACCAACACTTCTGAGAACCAGAACCTGGACAGCTGGGAACGCTTCATCACGGATACCCGGCGCACTTACCGCAGAGAAGGTATCTTTACTCCGGCGGTCGAAGATATCATTTCCCATACCATGATGTCAAACGATGAGAAAATCCTTTCGCTTTTAAAAACCTATTTTGAACCGGATGATTATTTTCTTGTATATAAACGCATGATCGGCACCGGCTGTATTGGCGGCAAGGCATGCGGTATGCTTCTCGCAAGAAAGATTATTCAAAAAGATAACCCCGGTGCATTTGCCCACATGGAACCTCACGATTCCTATTATCTCGGTTCCGATGTATTCTATACTTATATTGTACATAATAAATTCTGGCGTCTTCATATCCATCAGAAGACAAAACAGGGCTACTTCAAACTAGCTCCGCAGCTGGAACAGGCCTTTCTTTCCGGTTCTTTCCCGGAAGCCATACGGCTGCAGTTCATCCGCATGCTGGAATATTTTGGACAGCGTCCGATCATCGTCCGTTCCAGCAGCCTTCAGGAAGATGCATTTGGTAATGCATTTGCCGGAAAATACGAGTCCGTCTTCTGCATCAACACCGGTACCATGGACGAGCGTCTCACGGAACTGGAAAATGCGGTCCGTACCGTATACGCCAGCACCATGAATACTTCTGCCCTGGAATACCGCAGGCAGCGCGGACTCGGATTCAAAGATGAACAGATGGCGCTTCTGATCCAACGTGTATCCGGATCTATGTACGAAGATTTTCTCATGCCAAATGCTGCAGGTGTCGGCTACTCTTACAGTGCTTATAAGTGGGATGATTCTATCGATGCTTCCGACGGTATGCTGCGCCTGGTAATGGGACTTGGCACAAGAGCCGTTGACCGTACAGAAGGAGATTATCCACGTATTGTAAATCTTTCTGCCCCGGAACGCTCCACACTTACCGAAAGCTGGGCAAAACATCAGTATTCCCAGCGTTATGTAGATCTTATGGATTATACAACAAAATCGCTGTCGTCCAGACCCCTTAAAGACGTCACACCATATATGGATTCCTGGTATAAAAAACTGGTACTGGAACACGACAGCGATGCCGAGCGGACATTCCGCGAGCGCGGACAGCGGCGTGAAATTCTCTTTGCCAGCTGCGAAGGGCTTGTCCGGAATGCAGAATTTACCGGCTGTATGAAATCTCTTCTTCATACATTGCAACAGGCTTATCAATATCCCGTCGATATTGAATTCACCATCAACGGAACTGATACCGGTGAATTTGTATTTAACCTGTTACAGTGCAGACCGCTTCAGGTCGGCACAAGAAGAGATGCCGTAACCGTTCCTTCACTCCCGGAAGATAAAACAGTGTTCTCCGTTACCGGTTCTTCCATGGGCGGATCCCGGGCAGAAGATATTGACTATGTAGTCTTCGTAGACTCACGGGCTTATTATGAATTCCCATATAAACGGAAACCCGATATCGCCCATATTATCGGAGACATCAATCATCACTTCCGCAAAAGCAATCAGAACCTGCTTTTGTTTGTACCCGGACGCATCGGAACTTCTTCACCGGAACTTGGGGTTCCTGTAAGCTTTGCTGCGATCAATCACTTCTGTGCGATCTGCGAAATGTCGGACAGTGAAGTCGGATACATGCCGGAGCTTTCTTACGGAAGCCATATGTTCCAGGATCTGGTAGAGGCAGAGATTTTTTACACAGCGCTATTTGACACTCCAAAGACACGGATTTTTAACCGTACTGTTTTTCATGATATGCCTAACATTCTCACGGAAATACTGCCGGATTGTAAAGAGTATGAAGACATTGTAAAAGTATGCCATACGGAATGCTTGCATTTGAAACTGTACTCGGATATTCAAAATAGTGAAACCGTACTTGGATTCGAATCCTGATCGAACATATGGCGGTCCGCCGGACCTTTCACCTGCAGCCCCTTCCGGACACACAGCGATACACAAGAAATGAGCAGCGTACACTGCTCATTTCTGTTTTATCAATTATTCATTTCATTGTCAGTTATCTTATCTTTTGTAAATTCCTTCCAGTATATCTACCGTACCTTTGATTCCAAGAAGGCTTGCATTCAACAATATCTCATGTGAACTGATACTTCCCCATTCCTGTCCCGTATGCGTTTCGTAATAATATTTCCGTTCTCTGTCCATCCGTTTAATGCGGTCGAGAGCCTTTTTCTCAGACACATCGTATCTTTCTGCAATACGTCTGATACGGTCAGCCCTGTCAGCACAGATAAATACATTGATGCAGTTCGGATTATCCTTCAAGATATAGTCCGCACATCTGCCAACGATCACACATGGTCCACGCTCTGCAAGCTTTTTGATAATTTCTGTCTGCAATTCATACATCTGTTCAGACAACGGCTGTACGTATTCTTCCGAATTAATATAGGAAGAATATCCCATCGGTGTGATCAGATAACTGGATACAAAACTGTTAAGAGACGTCTCATCAATCGCCTTTGCAGTCTCTTCTCTGATATCCATCTTCTCCGCTGCCATTCTGACCAGATTGTTATCATATAACGGAATATCCAGTCTTGTTGCAAGAAGATTCCCAATCTCATGGCCGCCGCTTCCAAACTGTCTGCCTATTGTTATGATCTTATGTGTCGTCATAGGTATCCCTCCTTCTGATGAAAGTATCACGATTTCTTTGTCTATCATTATACATTGATTCGTCAGAAAATACCATATGTTTTTAATGATTAATCAGTTAATTCCACGCATTTTTCTGTTGGATAGATTACTCCTTCTTTCATAACAAATGCACAGTCTAATAATGCATACGGATCTGTCATCAGGTCTCTTTTCCATGCTGCAATATCTGCATATTTTCCTGGTTCCAGTGTACCGATCTTATCTTCCAGCTGAAGTATCTCTGAATTAACCTTTGTTGCCGCATGTAAGGTACGGAAAGTGCCCATGCCGCTCTCCATCCACGCTTTAAATTCATATCCACTTTCATAATTCTGATGTGTTGCAACCATATCCGTGCCGTATCCTAACTTACACTTGCAATTTTTGATCACTTCACGACCTGCCTGCAATGCGTCTTTATAATATTCCAGTTTAATTCTATATTCTTCCTGCTTGGTCTGTATCATAACCGGATCATAATGTACCGCTTCTTCGTACGGGCAGAATGTAGGAACAACATATACATCATTATCTATGATCATCTGTGCCGTTTCTTCATCCATAAGTGAACAATGTTCCATTCCGTCAATTCCGAATTTTATCAGTTTCTGCATATGATCTACACTATATACATGTGCTGTAACAGTCTTTCCCCATTCATGGGCAGTATCCATGATTGCTTTCAGCTCTTCATCATTCATCTGCTGTTGTGACGGATTATCATATGGTGTAAAGAAGCCTCCCGTTGCCATGATCTTAATAAAATCCGCACCGTATTTTATCTCTTCTCTGACCGCATTTACAAAGAAATCTTTTCCGGCTCCGAGACTCAATCTCAGGTTCTGCACTATATTAGACAATTCCGGATTTCTTGCAAATCCCTGTGACAGATCACCATGGCTTCCTGCCGCACACAGGAATCTAGGTGCCGCCACAATTCTCGATCCTGTGATATACCCTTTTTCTATTGCTCTTTTAACATCCAGAACCCCAAAACCATTCGAAGTAATTCCTCCCGGATGTCTGACTGTTGTAAATCCTCTGGAAAGTGTCTTCTGTGCAGTTCTGATGATTGCGATTGTTTTTGCTTCTTCTGAAGTAGTATATACTTCTTCTCTTATTGTGTGCCAGTCTATATAATCCATATGCATATGCGCATCAATCATTCCCGGCGTAACGGTTGCATCCGAAAGATCCACTACTTCTGCTGTCTCCGGCTGTGGAATTTCTCTGCCAACAGCCTCTATCTTATTATCTTTGACAAGTATCTTATATCCTTCTTTGAATTCCGCATCTATACCATTATAAAATTTACCACAAATAATATATGTATACTTACTCATACGCTGCTCCTTTCCATGAACACTACTTTACATCTTTTTGTTTTTCTTTTTTATAATCCATCACATAGATGATTACCGATACTGCAATCGCAATCAGCATATAATATGCACTGTTTACTGCGGTAAAATAGCAGAAAAACAAACATATTGCCAATGGTACCAGAAAATACAAAAACTGTTTTTTCCCTTTCAGAACTGTCTGCGCAACCAGACCTCCGAACAATGCCGGTACAACATAATCAAATGCAGGCTTGATCACCGGAGATTCCAAAACCGGTGCAAGCGGAGTTGCAATCACGACACCTAACGCTACGATCACAACGGTTGTAATTACAGATGCTCCACATGCAATGATTGCCATTGTATGACATTCCTCGGTATTCGGTTTAATTCCCAGTGAATTAATCGTTCCAATCGTTGCCGGCATTCTGAGATTTGTAACATTTCCGGTAATGTAGGACATATATAACGCTCCCGGTCCCATTACCGACATATATCCGATCGTTTCGGCCGGCCAATATGGTGCCATAAATAAAATCACTGCAACAAATCCAGGCCATAACGCTTTAAAATCCGGCCATATTCCATATACAAAACTAATTGCCACCGGAAATGCAGTCATCGCCACAAGCAAAAGCAGGCTCGATGAAATTCCAAACCGGTGTATCCACCTGTGATATCCATTATCTGTCATGTTTTCCACATCCTTTCTCTTTCATTAAAAGATGATACAAGCTGCCGCCATCGCAACCAGCATACTGATCGTCATCAGATAATCCGACAGCCATTTGGCCTTCGGTCTTTTGTTATGTATCCACACCAGCAATGCACCAACGGCAAAGCTGATACAGAACACAACGCCTTTTGTTGACATTGCACTAAATCCATAAGATACCGATACATATGCCATAACTCCGGCAAGACATCCTGCTCCAATTGAAAGTACTAATTTCATATCAATCTTTTCGGCCTTTTCATACAACATGGAAATCGGTTTGATCGCAAGGGATGACCATAATACACAGGCGCTTCCTCCAATCGTCATAACCCATGCTGCAGCTACCCATCCTACGGCACTGTATTCATTTAATTTCATTGTCTCTCCCACACACTCCAATGCCGTGGTTGCTGCATAGGTCTCGTAATATGCGGATCCTATGATTGATAATCTCAACCACGGAAGCGGAACACCCAGCAAAGGCATAAGTGAAAGTAAAACTAACAATACCGGCAAAGTCGGCATAATGCTGATCGTGATTCCCGTTGTTAATCCCTTTTTTATCTGTTCCGGCCGAAGTCCTAATTCCAGAGCGTGTTTCCAGGCTTTTTTCATAAATACCAGACATTGTAAAATTACTGCCAGTAACAAGGCTCCTACCCACAGATACATCCACACAGCGTTACATATCTCTGTATATACCATATTTCTCCTCCATTCTTTTAGAAACCGTGGTCTGTTGTTAGTTATAATATTAACAATTTTCTTTATCATTGTCAATCAATTTTTCTGACTTCTCATCCTTTTTATCTATACATTTCTTATTTATTGTATGTTTTTACATTTATTTTCTTTCTTTTGTCACCTTTTATCCACACTTGTATGCACATACCTTGGTCTGTTTTTTTATAAAATACAGATTAATTTTCTCAAACATCTTCTATTGCATCCTTGGGTATAAAAAAAAGACTACAACAAAATACATTGCTGTAATCTTTTTTCTTTTGTTATTATTTAACCTACTCTCATAAATTCAATATACAGGTCAAAACTGCGGCTTCCGTAATATCCTAACGAAAATGAACCATTCTGGACACACCAGTCCATAATAATCCCTCTTTCCAGAACCAGCACATCATGTGCCAGCTCCTCTACAGATATATCTGTCCGGATTTCCCCTTTTTTCTGACCCTCGGATATGATCTTTTTGACAAGATTGATATAATACCTGTCCGGATTCAAAAAATTATCCTGACTTTTTTTTGCCAATTGTGACTGGTAAAGTGCAGCTAGAAGTTCTGCTGATACATTTCCCTCAATAAAATAAGACACATATTGACTGAGCTGTTTCAACTTCATCAGGCTGTCCTGATTTTGGTCCATATTTTCATAAAATTTTTCATATTCCCGGTCGAAAACGGAGTACAAGGAATTCAACAAATCTTCTTTCGCCTTAAAATAATAATAAAATCCACCTTTTGAAGTTCCCACTTTTCGGATGATATCGTTTACTGTCGTATTCTCATAACCATTTTCGTAAAACAGTTCCCATGCCGTATCAATAATTTTCTGTCTTAGCTCTGCACCTTTTTTTATTCCCGCCATCTCATTCCTCACATTTCACTTTATACTTTATCGTATACAATCTTTCTGAAAAATGCAAGAAATATTTATACTGCCTGCCGCCTTTCCTCTACCAGAAATCCTTTTTCCCGCAGCTCCTGTTCGATCAGATCCAGCGTCTCTTCACTGTCCGCACTGACCTTATGATAATGATAGTTGGATGTGATGTTCTTAAGCGGACTTGACTTGCCGCTCCGTATATCTTCCATAAATGTGCCGACCTTCCTCCGAGAACTCAGGGCCAGTTCAGCCTCCATCTTTCCATAGACTCTGTGGTGGATCATGACATTGTCCACACATCCTCCCAGATCAACGATCGTATACAGTTCTTCTTCCAGCTGTTCATCTGTGTGCTGTACTTTAAATATCCGGCTCACTGTCTTTGGCTGGTTCAATATATAGCCGCGGTTTGTGGATATGATCTCATATCCGGCTGCCCGGATCAGTGCAATATCCTGCACGATCACCTGACGGCTGACATTATAAAGGGAAGCAAGCTTTGTTCCGGATACCGGAGCTTTGCTTTCCTGAATCTGTCTGATTATCTGTTCTCTTCTTTCAGATCCATGCATTTCCTGTTGCCACCTCCCATGTTATTTCTCCAAATGATCTACTTATCCATGTATTTCTCTCCACACACGGTAATCACATTTATTATACCGCATGAAGGTGCTTTAAGGAAATATCTAAAATCGGTGCGGAATGTGTCAGTGCTCCGCTTGAAATATAATCTACGCCGAGAGAAGTCAGTCTGCTGATATTCTCTTTCGTTACATTACCGGAACACTCGGTCTCAGCACGCCCGTCGATGATGCGGATTGCCTCCTGCATCTCCTCTGTGGACATATTATCGAGCATAATAATGTCTGCCCCTGCTTCTACTGCTTCTTTCACCATATCCAGATTTTCAACTTCTACTTCGATCTTACGTACAAATGGTGCATACTCTTTTGCCATCTGAACAGCTTTTGCCACGCTTCCTGCTGCCCCGATGTGATTATCTTTTAAAAGAACCCCATCAGAAAGATTGTAACGGTGATTGTATCCACCACCCACTCTGACTGCATATTTTTCGAAGATCCTCATATTCGGAGTTGTCTTTCTGGTATCCAGAAGTTTCGTCCTGCTTCCTTCCAGAAGGGCAGCTACCGAATGTGTATAACTTGCGATTCCACTCATTCTCTGCAGATAATTAAGTGCCACACGTTCTCCCGAAAGAAGGACTCGGATGTCTCCGGTTACTTTTCCCATTAACTGTCCGTTCTTCACTTCGTCACCGTCTTTGCAGAAGAATTCTACTTTCGTATCTTTATCTAATAATTCGAAAACTCTCTGGAATATCCGAAGTCCTGCGATCACTCCGTCCTGCTTGCAGATCAGGTCTACTTCTCCGATTACAGCTTCGTGCATGACCGAATTAGTGGTCACGTCCTCACTTGAAATATCTTCTCTTAATGCTTCCATGATCAGGTGGTCTACCTGTAAGGTCATTGTTATGTTATTCATGTTCTGCTCCTTTATCGTTCTTTTTCTCTTTTCCAGCACTCATTATATCATTTATACCGCTTTGCGTTCAGACAAATTTTTCTTTTCTTCTTTTTTAATCTTTGCGGCTGCTCGTTTCGCAAATACAAGACTCTCCAGCAGGGAATTACTTGCCAGACGGTTCGCACCATGAACTCCATTGCAGCTTGTCTCACCTACGGCATACAGATGTTCCATAGAGGTCCTGCTGTCTGAATCTACCCAGATTCCTCCCATGAAATAATGCTGTGCCGGTACAACCGGAATACATTCTTTTGTTACGTCATAGCCTTCTTCCAGACAATGTTCATAAATATTCGGGAAATGTTTTAAAATCGTTTCTTTCGGTATATGTTCCATGGAAAGCCATACATGGTCTGTTCCATCCTTTTCCATCTCTTCTCTAATTGCTTTTGTCACCACATCCCTTGGCAGCAGTTCATCTACAAAGCGCTCTTTATTCTCATTATAAAGGACTGCACCTTCCCCACGTACAGACTCAGAGATCAGGAAACGTCTTCCCGGTTTCTTGGAATATAATGTTGTCGGATGGATCTGTACATAGTCCAGATGCTCCAGACGAATGTTATGTTTCTTTGCAATCTCGATCGCATCTCCTGTCAGATGTGGAAAATTCGTCGAATGCTGGTAGGTTCCACCGATCCCGCCGCTTGCAAGGATGGTATTCTCTGCATAAATCTCATAGGTTCCCTGTTCATTTTTTGCTTTGATACCCACACATTTTCCTGCTTCAATGATCACATCTGTCATCTCTGTATATTCATACATTTTGACATTTTCAAGCTTCTTCACCTGTGCAAGCAGCTTACTGGTGATTTCTTTCCCTGTCACATCTTCATGGAACAGGATTCTCGGTCTGGAGTGCGCTCCCTCTCTTGTATAGGCAAAGCCGCCGTCCTTCTTTTCAAATTCTACGCCATACTTTACCAGATCATTGATGATATCTCTGGAATTACGGATCATGATATCTACAGATTCTTTCCGGTTCTCATAATGACCGGCTTTCATTGTATCTTCGAAATAACTGTCGTAGTCGCTTTCGTCTCTTAATACACAGATTCCCCCCTGTGCAAGGAACGAATCACTGCTTTCCAAATCTGACTTGGTAATTAATATAATATCCTGTTCTCTTGGTAAATTCAACGCGCTGAAAAGTCCTGCGACTCCGCTTCCTACGATTACTGTATCTGCATTCAGTTTCATAATACAACATCCTCTTTTCTATACTGCTTTCCGTTTGCGGCCAGTTCCTCCACTTATATAATTCTGACCGCTTAAACTTTCCACATTATACCACCGTTATTTACATGTGACAAGACAGTTGTTGTATTTAATCTTTACATTTAATTTTCTATTTAATTTATCATGTCGGCTGTCACCGATCGGAATAAACTTACAAGGTCCTATCCAGTGCTGACTCCAACATGGGGAAATTCTAAAGCAAAAAAGTTGACCTAAAAACAAGCTCACAAAAAATCCAAACTCGACATTCGTCTCAGACAGTGGATTTTTTGTGAGCAAACGATCAACTTTTTTACTTAAGAATTACCAACCATGAGTCCGTATGCACTGGATAGGACCTTGTAAGTTTATTCCTGCGTTTTCGCATGCCATAATAATTAAATGGAGAACCGTAACCTTTGTGTGTAACCGGAAAGTTATAGTGAAAGCCTTGATTTTCCGGTGCTTCTATACATTTCCGGTATCACAACGGTTACAGGCACTCTATTAATTCACTTTGACAATATATGCTTAACCAGCACATACATCACAATCGCAAACGCAAATAAATACCCGATCACGCCGATTGCCGGTATTCCCCAGATCTTCGGCTTCATATCTGTGGTACAGATAATACTCGAACTGATCAGCAGTGCCATTACCCATAATCCCATTACTACATTCCGCACCAGACGTCTTAACAGGTGCGCCAGATCATTGGATACATGCAGATCCAGGTTGACTCTTGTCTGACCTTTCATCAGACCATGCAGGGCATCTGCCGCAAGCCCCGGTACTTCTACTGCTTTATGCATCGAGCGGTAAAGATTCTTTCCTGCATGTTTTAATTCTTTTTTCCAGTCCAGATCTTTCCACATACTCTCTGCAATATGTCTGGATGCGATCTCGATCATATTGATCTGTGGGGCAATGTCTGCAAGCACACCTTCCATGTTGGTCAGTCCTCTTGCCAGCATCGTCAGACCATGCGGCATACGGATCTTATTTTCTTTCATCACTTCCATAAGATCCATCATCACTTCTGCAACATCGATCTCTCCCATATCTAAGGACCCATACTTCGACATCAGTTCACTGATATCTTCATACAGTACGCTCTGATCTGGTTTCTCTTTAAATTCACCCAGTGCCATGACTGCTTCCTGGATCATACCGATATCATTTTCTGCGATGCCGCGGATTGCTTTTCCGATCAGTTCTTTATCCCGTTCGGTCAGTCTTCCCATCATCCCCATATCAATCCATACGATCTTGCCATCCTGAACCTTTACATTTCCCGGGTGGGGATCCGCATGGAAGAAACCGTCTTCCATTACCTGTTTGATATAATTATCGATCAGTTTGATCCCGATCTCTTCCAGGTCGTATCCGCCTGACAGAAGCTTCTCTTTATCATCGATCGCAGGTCCTTCAATGTACTCCATGACCAGCACATGCATGGTTGTATATTCCTGATATAATTTCGGTGTTCTTACATATACAACGTCCTCATTCCGTCTGGCAAACTCTTCCATATTCGATGCTTCGGTGAGGAAATTCATCTCTTCCCGTGTCACATTCCAAAGTTCATCCAGTACCTGGTCGAAGTCAGCCATTCCTTTCAGACTGATCGGCGGCATCAGCTTCACTGCCTTCCGGAGGAGTCCGATATCTCTTGCCATAATTTCATAAATACCTGTTCGCTGAACCTTGATAACAACCTGTTCACCGCTGAGCAGTTCTGCTCTGTGAACCTGTGCAATGGATGCCGATCCCAGCGGTGTATCGGAAATAAATGCAAATATTTCATTCCACGGACATCCATATGCCTGTTCGATCACTTCTTTTACTTCCGGAAATTCCATCGGAGTTACTTCCGAACGCAGACGCATCAGTTCATCGCAGTACCTTTTCGGTAAAATGTCTGAATGCAGTGACATAATCTGGCCGATTTTAATATAAGTAGGCCCCAGATCCTCCAGTATCATCCGGAGTTTCTGAGGCGTAATTCCCCTGGTAATTCCATATTTATGAAGTACGGATGTAATCTCCTTTAACCTGGTACGGTATTCTTTGGATTCTCCCTTACTCATGAACCTGTTCCTCTTTAAATATCTTCGTTCTCAGCCATCTCTTCTTCTGCTGCTTCCTCTGCCGCATCTTCGCATGCGGATTCGTCTGCCAGATCTTCTACCGTTTCAGCAGCTTCGAATTCTTCCTGTTTTTTCTCCATCTCATCAATTCTCTGCTTCAACAGTGCCATCTGTTCCGGAGTCATCTTATCCAAAAGCGCATCCAGTTCTTCCGGCGAAGATGTCTTTACTTTTACATTTACTTTTTCTTTTACTGTTGACTTGATGTTATGCTTAAGTTCTTCATTCAGTGCTTTGCCCTGTTCAACAGTCAGTTCACCCTTTTTCACCATCTCATCCAGCAATTCTTTTGATTTTTCTCCTGTAACTGCAACTGCTCCGATTCCTGCAAGTAATACTTTCTTTAATCCGCTTCCTAATTTTTCCATACGTCATTCTCCTTTCGGTGTCTATATAGACAGGCTTTCCAAAAGCTTTGGAATAAATATGATCATCCCTGCAATTGCTGCCATGATTGCTGCGATCAGTACTGCTCCTGCTGCCGCATCTTTGGCAAGCTTTGCAAGCGGTCTTCTCTCTTCTGTTACCAGATCAACCACTGCTTCTACCGCCGTATTCACCATTTCCAGTGCCATGACCAGACCAAATAGTGTCAGGCAGATACACCATTCAATTGACGTAATGTGAAATACAATCCCCGCAATTACCACGCACACAACTGCCGCACAATGAATCTTCATATTCCGTTCTTTCGTTACCACTGCAAATATCCCGGCAAATGCATAGCCGAAGCTTTTATACAATGGATCTTTCTTTTGTTTCTTCATCTTTGCACCTGTCCTTTGTTTTCTTATATTTTAACATATTTTGCACGAATTTACACAAACATTATATAGTTTTTGTTTTATTTTCTATATTTTCAAAAAAACACAGAGCCTCCACGATCATATGATATGGAAGCCCTGTATTTTATGTCACCTCTGACACAGTCTATATTCTATTATACATTCTCCGCATTCATTCCTCTGGGAATTCTCTGCTTCTTCTCGTCCACATCCAGCTTTTCTGTAAATGCTTTTGTTTCTTTTACTATAACTTTGCTGAGTGCAAGTAATGCGATCAGGTTCGGAATTGCCATCAATGCATTGAAGATATCTGCGATATTCCATACTGCCGCAACCGTCATGTATGGTCCTATAAATACACATATGATATACAGCCATCTATATGCTTTTACAGCTTTCATATTCTTATTAAACAGATATTCCAGGCAGCGTTCTCCATAATAATCCCATCCAAGAATTGTTGTAAATGCAAAGAATACCAGGCAAAGCATCAATGCAAATGATGCTACAACCGGAGAGAACGGAAGTCCCTTCTGGAATGCAGCTGTTGTAATTGCCACACCTTCCAGTCCTGTATTCCATGTTTCTGTGATGACAATCGAAAGTCCTGTCATCGTACAGATCACGATCGTATCAATAAATGTTCCTGTCATTGACACCAGTCCCTGTCTTGCAGGTTCTTTGGTCTGTGCTGCAGCCGCTGCGATCGGTGCACTTCCAAGTCCGGATTCATTTGAGAAGATTCCTCTTGCGATACCTTTCTGCATTGCTACGATCATACTTCCCATTGCACCGCCTGCCAGTGCGCTTCCGGTAAATGCTGACTTCACAATTGTTACGACTGCTGCCGGAATTGCTGTAATATTGGTCACCATGATAATGACCGCCAGCACTACATACAGAACCGCCATGAATGGAACCACAATCTCAGATACTTTTGCAATTCTCTTGATTCCACCTAATACAACCATTCCGACACATACGGTCAGTACCAGGCAGGATATTACCGTTGCCCATGAATAATCATTTCCAAATAATGCTACTGTATGTACCATATCCGGGTCAAAGAAGTTACTGACTGCAGATGAGATACCATTTACCTGTGTAAATGTACCAATTCCGAATAATCCAACTCCCGCTCCGAAGAATGCAAAGATCTTCGCCAGCCATCTGAACTTTACACCCATTCCATTCTCAATGTAATAGAACGGTCCGCCAAGTACATGCCCGTCTTCACCGATCGTGCGGTATTTTACTGCCAGAAGGCCTTCCGAATACTTCGTCGCCATCCCTAAGAATGCCGTCAGGATCATCCAGAATAACGCTCCCGGTCCGCCTGCCGAGATTGCAGTTGCCACACCGACAATGTTACCGGTACCAATTGTTGCCGATAATGCAGTACAAAGAGCTCCAAAGCTGGTTACTTCTCCGTGTCCGTCTTCTTCATTTTTCACCATGAATTTTAACGCTTTTCCAAGATACCTTACCTGAAGAAGGCCCAAGCGCACAGTCAGAAAAATTCCTGTGACCAGAATTAAGATGATTAACGGAAGTCCCCACACGACTCCGTCAAACCATGTGATAAAAGTGTCAATACGTCCAAAAATTCCCATAATTCATTCCTCCATCCTTTTGCCTGAGAGATTTGCAGATCTGTTTTCTGCTTACACCTTCGGCGCTTTTCATTTCATTACGAAAAGACTCTCCTGAGTTTTTATGATAACGTAATCGCGTTGCAGCAAATTCGTCAAAATAATTGTCATTATTTTGAGAACAAATCCTCTCCCGAATCACTTCATCACGTCTTTGCTTTAGCACGATGTAGTATAGCTTATCATGAATCTTTACATATAGCAAGATATTTTATAATTAAAAATGCAGACAGTATTTATAAGTTATAATTATAATTCCTGTCTGCATCTGTATTTTTATTCTTTTCCGACTGCCTTTCAGAATCCAAAATCCGCATAATCCTCCGGCAAAAAGCGATGATAGATCATATGACATCCTTCGTCCTTAAAGCAGTAATAATACTCATCCTCATTCCCTTCCGGAAATCTTACCCAGAAGTCAAATTCTCCGTTATCCATATCCCCGGTTCTGATATCTTCTGCTTCTTTCCTAAATATATCAAGGATATCTTCTTTTTTGATCCCGTGATTCATCAGCAGTTCTACAAGTTTTTTAATGAATTCATTCTCTGCTGTATTTTCACGGACATAGACACTTCCCTGTTCCGGAATATGCAGGCAGAATCTGTCTTCTTTGTGTGTCACACGGATATCTCCCAGTTTTGCCTTTACTTCTTCCGGGAACTGTTCCAGACGTGTCTGCATCTCATCCACATCATCTTCAGCCTCAAAGAAATGATCAAGGGAACTCAGCGGGTAATACAGACGGATCTCTTCTTTCCGGAATCCCAGTTTTGCCTGTTCTTCTTTTATAATATCAATCAAATTCTTTTCCAAACGTTCAAATCCCATTTCTGTTCTGTATGCTCCTTTTGTTTTCTCATATTTCACATTTTACACAAGCCCTATCCTCAATTGACAAGCCCGTTTCCAATACATTATACTACATTTATAACATTTACTGTATTTTAACATCACATTTTTAAGGAGGAAATTTATCATGATCATCAAACACGGACTTGTGATGGATCCGGCATCCGGTCTGTCCGAGCATATGGATATACTGGTAAAAGACGGAAAAATTGTAAAAACCGCACCTGAAATCGCAGACGATTCCGAGGACATTCTGGAAGCCGGAGGTCTCATTGTCGGTCCCGGTCTCATCGACACACATGTACACTTCCGTGATCCGGGATTTACCTACAAAGAAGATATTCATACAGGCGCAAAGGCATCTGCCAGAGGTGGATTTACCTCTGTAATCTGTATGGCAAATACTTCTCCAACCGTTGATAACGCAAACACATTAAAAGACAATCTGGAACGCGCTTCCAAAGAAGATATCCGTATCTTCCAGGCTGCTGCAATCTCCCATTCATTAAAGGGACAGGATGAAGTAGACATGAACGCATTAAAAGACGCCGGCGCATGCGGATTTACCGATGATGGAATACCGCTTCTGAATGCCGGGTTCTGTTATAAAGCGATGGAAGCAGCGGAAGCTTTAAATGTACCGATCAGCCTTCACGAAGAAGATCCGGCATTTATCCGCAACAATGGAATCAACCATGGTAAGGTATCCGATGCACTTGGCATCTATGGTTCTCCATCTATTGCAGAGGAATCACTGGTTGCAAGAGACTGTCTTCTGGCACTCCGTTCCGGCGCTGATGTTGTGATCCAGCATATCAGCTCCGGTATATCTGTGGAACTTGTCCGCACATATAAGAAACTGGGAGCTCATCTTCACGCAGAAGCTACCCCGCATCACTTCTCCTTAACGGAAGATGCTGTTCTCGAACACGGAACATTCGCGAAGATGAATCCACCTCTCCGTACGGAAAAAGACCGTCAGCAGATCATCGCCGGTCTTGCCGACGGAACCATTGACCTGATTGCCACCGACCATGCACCACACAGTACTGAAGAAAAATCCAAACCAATCACAGAAGCGCCAAGCGGTATCATCGGTCTTGAGACTTCCCTTGCACTCGGTATCACAAACCTTGTAAAGCCGGGACATCTGACCATGCTGCAGCTTCTGGAGAAGATGACAGTCAATCCTGCAAAGCTTTATCATCTGCCTTACGGAACCATCCAGGAAGGAGCAGATGCAGACTTCGTTCTGTTCGACCCAGATGAAACCTGGACTCCGACAGAATACGCTTCCAAGTCTTCCAATTCACCATTTACAGGGAAGGAACTTACCGGGAAGGTGAAGTATACGATTTGCGGTGGAAAAATCGTGTATGCGGATGTGAATTAATTTTCTATTTAGTTCATCATCGTGGCTGGCTTACCCCGGTTCATGAGAAAGACTTGATTTTCCGGCTTTTTCGTACACTTCCGGTATCACAATGGTTACGGTTCCTCTGTTTAATTATTATGGCATGCGAAAACTCAGGAATAAAACTACAAGGTCCCAGCCTGTGCATACGGACTGGGACCTTGTAGTTTTATTCCGACCAATGACAGCCGCCATGATACATAAAATAGAAAGCTACTTTATCTCTTTCGTCTCAATAATAAACTTCACTTCACCTTTCTGTCCGTCCTTAATTCCTCCGAAGCTCTGATATGCTTCATCCGCTTTTTTCACTGCTTTTACATTGTGAAGTACATTTTCCAGATCATCTCCCGCAAGATCTCCGAGTTTCTGGATTCCTTCTTTGTCAAATTTCTTCATTTCCTCTGCCAGTGTATTACTTCCGGACGCAAGTGCCGTCATTCCTGTATTCAACAGCCTTCCTGCTGCCGAAAGCTTTTCTGTTCCACTGGTAAGTACATTTGCCCCGGCATAGATCTGGCTGACACCAGATGTGTAAGCATCCATTCCGGCTGCCAGACTTTCACTTCCTGCCGATAATTTGGCAGCCGCTGTATTGAGCTGCGCCAGTGTTCCTTTCAGATAAGCCACATTACCGGATAAAGAGGACAACTGACGGGTATATTCTTTCAATGCCATAACTTCGGTATTCAGTTGATCCAATGAGGTCATAAATCCTTCTGCATCTGTTGCAGTCAGAACTCCCTGTATATCTGTGAGCTGCTTCTGAATATTTTGTACATCTTCGGTAATATCCAGTTTTTCCATATCCGGATTATAACTACTCAGAATCTGCTGCTTCTGATCTTCCGTGATCTTTCCAGCTGCTGTCAGATCGTTCAATGTTATTTCCAGCTGCGATTTTGCAAGTGCGGCTGCATCCTTCCTGATCTGCTCATTTACAGATATAATGTTTATTGCTTCCACACTCTCTTTTGCAGACTGTACGCTGTTCCTTAATGTCGTCAGTTTTTTCAATGTATCATCTGCACTCTGTCCAATATTTCCTGCAGCTTCGGATACCTGTGCAGTCCCCTCCGGAATCTCTACTTTTCCAAGCACACCGGACAATGTTCCGAGTCCATTTTTTATCTGTGCCGCACCTTCTTTTAACCTGGATCCATTGCTGTCCAACGTTCCAAGAGCCGTACTGAGCGCCTTAGCTCCGCTGTTCAGTTTCTCTTCCCCACTCGTATACTCTCCCATATAACTCTGCATCTGTGAAAGACCGTTTGCCAGTTCATCCGTTCCATCCACTAGCTTAGACGATGCGTCCGTCAGTTTACCCATGCTGTCTGTCAGATCTTCTGCATCCTTCAGATCTTCTGTATCCATCTCACTGAACAATCCTGAGGACAGGATCGTTGCAGTAAAGTCCAGAGAAAAGTCTTTGACATCTGCCGTCACTTCTATATAGTCCGGCAGCTCAATATCTTCCACCAGTTCATAATCTTTCAGTCCAAGGCTGTCCGCCAGCCCCGGAAATGCAAGTCCGAGGACAATACTCTGCCCATCCTGATCCATCACCTTTCCATTAGATACTTCGACATTAGAGAAATGATCTGTCGGAAGCATTAATGCTGAAAGCGCTGTAAATGGTACGGTTACGGCTTCTTCTGTTCCATCCGTCTCCACATTCTCTTTTGTCTGGTTCTTATATTCAAACCGGATTTTCACTTTACCTGAAACACCTGCCATATCTTTGGCCTTCAGCTCTTTCCCATTCAGAAAATATCTGACCTTTACAGACACCGGCAGTTTTTCAGATGACTCCCCTTCATAGCTAATGTCTTCTCCTTTGTTCTGCCATACAAGATTCCCGTCTCCCTTTTCTGTATAAGTTTCTTCCCCGTCTGTATTTCTGATATTGGTAAGTTTGGAATAATCTTCGATATCTGCATTGCCTCCGGGATTCTTTAAAGTTTCTTTTACTTTAATTTTCTTTACTGATCCATTTGCCTTTGCTGTTACATAGACACTTTCTGTCTTACTCACTTTATCCTTGCCAGTATCTGCATATACCGTAGTTCCGGCATATCCGGCACTCTGCACCATCATTCCGGCCATCAACAGGGCAATTACTTTTCGTTTCATCTTCTCACTCCTCCTCTATTCTACATTCTTCAACGCTTCATCCATCGGAACCTTCTTAATCTTCCGATATTCAAGAAGTGCTACCACACCATAGGTAATGAATCCGATAAAGAACATTTCCACGTATATCATTGGATCGATCCACAGTGTGATCCATCCTGTCATACTTGACATCATCATCACACGGAAGAGCACATCCATAACTACCTTTTCAACCGGAAGGCTTAAGAGCAGCTCTATTACGACTACAACCATGGTCGACATAATATACAGTCTGCTGATTTCTCCATTGGTATATCCAAGTATCTTCGTCATAGAGATAGACTGTGCATTCTTCTCGATAATAATCTTCGATAACAGATAGATGACGATCATATAGATCATGATTGCAAATCCATTGACCAGTCCCATCATATTTCCCATAGACACATCCAGCTGTCTTGAAACCTTCGTCAATGCCTCCAGATCAATCACAGACCCAATGTATTTCTCATCAATGTCTTTGATCTTTGTATTTGCAAAATATCCTGCATAATAATCACTTCCAAGATCAAATGTCTTATTCAGCTTGTCGCGGCTCATAAACACACAGACCGCTCCACTGTAATCATAGATTCCATCTACTTTAAACGTATAACGTTTCCGCCCGTATTTTTCTTTTAACGTGATCTTATCTCCAGGTTCCACCTGATACTTATCCGCATATGCTGCCGATACATATACGCCTTCTCCAATATCAGCCTTGATGTATCTGCTGTCTGGTTCTATTCCGTACAGTACTACCTCTTCACTCCTGGCCTGTCCCGGAATGGTATTCAATGCATATGCACTGAACTTTTCTGCCGTTTTATTCTCTGTCTTTGTACCATTGGAATACTGCATCAGCGAAAGTAAACTTTCCAGTTTACTTCCACTCATTGCATCCGTCGGAACCTCCAGCATATACTGGTATTTTGCCAGCATATTTTCCTGAATTTCTCCCTGATAATGATTCAATACCGATGGCAGTAATAAGCCGAAGAACAACAACAGATTGGCAAACAGGATTCCTACAAACAACACCATATAATTACTGATATTCTGGAAAATAACTCTCAGACGGAATCTTCGGAAAATTCCAA
>CAKRAT010000013.1 GCA_934295165.1 uncultured Dorea sp.
TATCAAGGAATATTAAGAGATACCGTTAATATACCCGATCTGCGCATTAACCAACCATATTCTCTTGAACAAATTTCACTCTTCCAGAGTGTGCCTGAAAATGTTTTCTGCAAGATATAATGAAACACAAAAAATAAAAGAGATAACAATTCAGCAATCCGGGGTTCTTTCTTAGCTTTTACATCTTTGTAGTTCAAAAAGAACCCCATCCGCATTCATATGCGGAAAATTCACCCGCTTCTTCTACTGCTGTCATCTCCGAATATGTCTCGGATACTGCCAGATAATTGTTCATCGCAACTGTATATTCCTGGTTCTCATCCAGTTCTTTCTCTCCTGTTTTTATGGATAAGATTCTGTTTCCTTCATCCTGTGCCGGATCATATTCTACCGTTATGCCGCCAATCTGCAGTCTTCCTCAATCCTTGCATGGATATCATTGGTCTGGACAATGCGGATGTCAAATGTTGTACTTGTGGGTGTTCCGCTTTCATCTGCGCAAACCGGAATAGCTGATATAAGTCCGCAGATCATCGTCACTGCCAGCATAAGTGCGGTTAGTTTTCTTTTCTTATCTTTTCTTATCTTTTCTTTTGAACTTTCCCTTCCATACTTTTTCCATACTATATTTCCTTTCCCATTTTCATTCTTTACACATTCCTGGCAATCTTATTTATAAAAAAACTGCTTATTTGCTTCTATCTTATTTTCATTTTTTACTGCATTTGTTTCCCACTGCGGCTGCAATAAAGATCCATAAGAACATTTTCACTGGGAAACATAAGAATAAAAGCATTGTTACCGCCAGTGGCTTCTTCATGATTCCACCAAGCAACGTGGCCGTTACGATTGCTGCTGCAAATACAACGTGGCTTCCGTCCTTCCCAAAACATAACATGGCCACTCCGTATCCCATACATACCCCTGCAAAAATTACCGGGAAGAAATGTCCGCCCTTTAATCCAAACTGAATGCAGACATTAGTCAGCAGCATCTTTAGAAATGCGATTGCAATTAATACAATCGAAAACTTCCCGGCATAGTCCTGCATCAACACTGCCATCTGCTCTTCGCCGGAGAACATTACTGCCGGAACAGCCATTCCAATTAGACCAAGTATCAATCCTGCCAGTGTTTCTTTTATGATTCCCGGAATTTTATCTGCTATTTTTTCCGTTATTGCATGAGTTGTTTCGTAAAAATATGCCAGCACACAGCCACAGATCATATAAAGAATCATAAGTACATAATCAATCCGCTGGATGTCTACCGTATCGAAGGACGGGAATCCTGACATTCCAGCTCCGAATAATGCAGAGAGTCCCGCATATATTCCGGTTCCCGCCGCAAGTGCGATACCATAGATAAAAATCTTAGAACTTTTCGTTATCGTAACTGCTGGCGAAGATTCTTTTTTTGTACTTTCTCCAGTCTTGTTATCTTCTGGCTGGATTTTTTCTGAAACATTCGGACTCTCTGCTGACTCACTTTGCAGGAACTCTTCCGAATCCTCCTCTACTTCGAAGATCCCGAACAGCGGCGCATGAAATAATACGCTGAGAGAAACAGCAATTCCGATTTGTGAATACTCTCTTGTATGCTGCTTTGCAAATTTCAGATTCTCTCCTGCCCAGTAGCATAATCCTACGATAATCCCCGTAAGTCCTGCCTCCGGACCTACGCTGCTTCCAATCAGAAGCGGCAGCAACGCTGCAATGATCATGACAAGCATATGGCTGTAATCGTACCGCTTTTCTTTTTTCACTTTTCCCATTACCGTTTCTAATTCTTCCGGATAATCCCCGAATATTTTGCGAAATACACCTATGATCACTCCACCTGCTGTGCAGACAATCAATGTATAATACGGCATTGATATTTTCCCCGGAATCCACGTCCAGATCAGCTCCATTCCAAGCGACATAATTTTGAGAATTACCCATACAAGTGCCCCTGCCACAGCTCCGATCAGCGCACAGAACAACCACAGATCCAGTTGATTTTTTATTTTAATCTTTCTTTTTTCCTTTAAGGCTTCTTTTCCTGAGATTTCTTTTTCCATAACTCACCCTTTTTTCAGTATCTGATACCGATGTTTTTTTACCTGTTACTTTTCTTCTCTCACCTGAGGTATTAAAGACGCCGCAAGCTTTCCTCTTCCACGATGCTTCAGATATAGAATTCCTATAATCGAAAATACAACCGCACCCACAAAATTAACCATCAGGTCCTTCATCGTATCCACGATCCCAATATCCAGATATCCGCCAAGATTCCATGCCTGTCCATTGATCACAACCGACTGTACATCCACATGCACCGGCACATTGGCTCCTGTCGGATTCAGCTTTACTGAATTAATGGCTGGCACAATCCAGTCTTTCTGCATATCCGTTCCAAAGAACCAGTCCATACTGAATTCAAAGAACTCCCACAATACACCAACCGTCATCGAAAAGCAGAATGCAAAGAACGCCACAAAATACGGTGACATCTTGATGGAAAACCGGTCACTCCGGTTAAAAAGGTCAATCAACGCGAAGCCAATTGCCGCCATAAGGAACCCGTTTGTTGTATGTAATACCGTGTCCCAGATTGGAATCTTGACATAAAATGCATGGATTTCTCCCAATATCTCTGCCGAAAATATAAAGATCAGGATGACTGTCTCAAGCCCAACCGGAATCGTTACTCCAAGTGTCTGATCCAGCATGGCTGGTACCATAAATAAAAATAGTGTCAGTATTCCCAGAAACATATTGTGATAATTTCCAAGGAAAAACTGCCTGATGACCGATAATACGACCAGAATTGTCAGAAACATCTGTATCTTTGTGCGCTGCTTTCTTAGATTCATTCCTTTTAAACTCATAACATTCCTCCTCATTTGTGCTTAATGTACTTCCGTTTTGTTAAAGTTTTTATTCTTTGACTCTCCCTTAAAATACTCTGTTATATTGTTTTTATTATATATAAAGCATTCTGTCCTTTTCAATATCTCTGGCACGAAGTGACCGTATATGACACGAATTGACACATCTGTCTATATTCCAAACAGTTTTTCCAGTGTTACCAGCACCCCCTCTTCATTATTCGATGGACACACATCTTTGGCCACATGTTTCACCTGATCTATTGCATTTCCCATTGCATAACTATGGCCACAATACTGTAACATCTCAATATCATTGCCACCATCTCCAAACGCAGCACACTGTTCCGGGGAAATGCTCCATTTTCTGCTTTCAAATGCATATTATCGCAACACAAAAGGGCCCACTAAAAAGTGAACCCTTAAAAATTATATTTTCAGTTTTTATTCGAATGACTGCTCTGTACGATTGATGATCTCATCCTGTAACGGTTTGCTTAAGTTACGGAAGAAGTCACTGTATCCTGCAACACGGACAATCAGGTCTCTGTAATCATCCGGATTCTTCTGAGCTTCGATCAGTGTCTGTTTGTCGATGACATTGAACTGGATGTGATGTCCATCCATTGCAAAGTAACTGCGGATCAGGCTTGACATATTCTCAAGACCTTTCTCTCCTGCTACTACATCAGGTGTGAACTTCTGGTTCAGAAGTGTTCCTGCTGTTGCAAGGTGATCCATCTTAGAGCAAGACTTGATAACGGCTGTAGGTCCGTTTGTATCGGCAGATTTCTCTGGTGAAATACCTTCAGATACAGGTACGTTAGCCTTTCTTCCGTTTGCAGTTGCTCCGATTACTTCTCCAAAGTATACGTGGCATGTTGTAGGAAGCATATCAACTCCGTACTTTCCACCTCTCATAGTCGGACGTCCTGTAATCAGGTCATGATACAGATTGAATACATCCTGCATCAGGCTGTCTGCATAGTCGTCATCGTTACCATATTTTGGTGTCTTGTCATGTACCATACGGAAGATTGCATCGTAACCTTCAAAGTTATGATCCATTGCTTCAAGCAGTTCTTCCATTGAGAAGTTCTTCTTGTCAAATACGTTGTATTTTACAGCTGCAAGACAGTCTGTAACGGTTCCGATACCTACACCCTGGATATAGTTTGTATTGTATCTTGCTCCGCCTGCATTGTAGTCTTTTGCATTGCTGATGCAGTCGTTTGTTACAACTGACAGACAAGGTGCAGGCATATTTTCAGCATATAATTTCTCGATCACGTTGTTTCCACGAATCTTGATATTGATGATATGATTCAGCTGTTTCTGGAATGCATCCCATAATTCATCATATGACTTGAAGTCTTTTGCTTCACCTGTCTTAAGACCAAGCTGTTTTCCGGATTCTTTGTCAAATCCATTGTAAAGTGTCAGCTGGAATACCTTAGGAATGTTCAGGTATCCTGTCAGTATATAAGCTTCGCTTCCCCATGCTCCTGTCTCAACACATCCTGAAGATCCGCCACGGCGTGCATCTTCCAGAGATTTTCCTGCATTGATAAGCTCCATGGTCTGTGCTTCTGTATTGTAGAATGCCGGCTGTCCCCATCCTTTTCTTGAGATCTCGCAAGCTCTCTTTAAGAAACGTGCAGGAGTCTTCTTGCTGATGGTTACATTAGAGTTTGGCTGAACCAGTTTCATCTCATCCATACAGTCAAGGATCAGATAGCTGACAGCATTAACTCCGTCACGTCCGTCCGGTGTAACTCCACCTGTATTGATATTTGCAAAGTCTACGTATGTAGCACTTTCTTTTAATGTAATACCTACTTTAACCGGTGCAGGCTGATTGTAGAATTTTACCCATAAGCACTCTAAGAGTTCTTTTGCTCTTTCATCATCCAGAATTCCTGCTTCTGTATCAGCTTCATAGTATTTGATCAGATGCTGGTCAAGACGTCCCGGGCTGAATGCATCCCATGGGTTCAGCTCCGTTGTAACTGCCAGATGTGTGAACCAGTATAACTGGATTGCCTGCCAGTATGTCTGTGGTGCATGTGCAGGAACAACTTCCAGGTTGGCTGCAATCTGCTTTAATTCTTCTTTACGTACCGGATCAGTCTCTTTTTCAGCCATCTCCAGTGCTAATTTGTGATATCTTTCACCAAGGATGATCACTGCATCACAGGAAATATCCATGGCTTTTAATTCTTCCATCTTATCCAGTGCTTCCGGATCATTCATGAAATCAAGAGAATCCATTGTCTTTTTAATCTTCTCTTTGTAATCCATATAGCCCGTTGTGAACACCTGTTCTCCACCACATGTATGTCCAGGTCCTCTCTGTTCCATAAACTCTGTGAACATACCTGCTGAATAGCAGTCATTCCACTCAGGAGTCATAGCAGCCAGAAGTTTTTCCCTCATGCTTCGTCCCTGCCAGAATGGGATGATTTCTTCTGCCTGAAGCTTTCTGTCTTCTTCTGTTGTGTGGAAAGATACCAGATCACGTTCGCTCATGACTGTCATATCTTCTACACTGTGACAGCACAGTTCCGGGAATGTAGGGGATGCCTGTGGATTTTTTCCTTTCTCTCCTACGATCAGTTCTCCGTCTCCCAGATACAGTGTCTTCTTAGAGAAATACTCTTTTAACACCATCGATCTCATTACCGGGATTGAATACTTTCCGTCATTTTCTTTGTAAAAATCTGTCTCGATTTTTGCTCTCTCCAGATCGATATGTACCGGTGTGGTAACACTCAGCTCTCTTAACTTCTGGATTCTTTCGTTCATGCCTCTTTTTGCTGCCATTGTTTTAACCTCCTATCTTTGTGTTTGAAAAACCTGCATCCTGGAAAAGTTTCACAAAACCTTCCATTTCTTCTTTTGCCGGTGCATTCAAGTCATTACCTTTATATTCCATATCCAGCTTTGGATACTTACTGCTTCCCGTATTGTGATACGGCAGTAAATTGACCTGCGCCGGGTGGATATCGTGTTCTTTCAGGAAACGGATCGTCTCTTTCATGTTCTCTTCGTTTCCATTGACTTCCTTAATGGTAGGAATACGGATATAAATCCTTGCTCCTGCATCAGAAAGCTTTATAAGATTGTCTAAAATCAGTTTGTTGTCTACTCCAATATATTGTTTATGCAATTCCGGATCCATTACCTTTACATCATATAAGAATGTATTGACATATGGAAGGATTGCTTCGAATTTTTCATATGGAACATATCCGCATGTATCAATTGTAAGCGATACTTCTTCTTTCTTCAAGGCTTTTGCGATTGCAAGTATATAATCTGTTGACATCGCCATCACTTCGCCGCCGGAAAGTGTAACGCCTCCGCCGGACTGCTCATAGAACATCAGATCTTTCATCAATTCTTTTACCAGTGCTTTCACCGGATATTCCTGGCCGACGAGCTCCCGGATTCCCTGTGTACAGAAATTCTCACATTTTCCACAAAGTTTACAAAGCTTTTTATCAAGCTTCGGTCTTCCATCTTCCATGGTAACCGCGCCGTTCGGACAGACTTCCGCACATGCGCCGCAGCCGGTACATTTCTCAACATCATACTGGATTTCCTGTTCAAAGCGCTGCGTCTCTGGATTATGACACCATACACACTTTAACGGACATCCTTTAAAAAATACAGTAGTACGGATTCCGTCTCCGTCATGAATAGAATACTTCTGGATATTTGTTATAAGATCCATGATATTCTCCTTTCTTCTCATCAAACTTGTTGTTTTCCTCATTTTAGACCAACGTTCATACTATAGTCTAATAGTAGCAGAAAAAACAGGGTTTGTCAATAGTTTGACAAACCCTGTAGGTGTTTTTTATAATGTCCTGGCTTTTTGTATGATTTCTTCATACTGCTTCTTTTCCTGTTACATTCGCTTTTTTGTGTGAAACCGGAAGGTTATCTTAATGGAACTGACTCTCCACCAGCTCCCATATCTCATCCCGTCCCTGTTTTGTTACAGAAGAAAATGGGATCACAATTGTTCCGGGTAATACTCCCAGTCCTTCTTTTACAATCTTGATCTGTTTGTCTTTCTGGCTGCGCTTAATCTTGTCAAGTTTTGTCGCAATAATCACAGGATTGAAGCCCTGTGACACAATCCATTCATACATCATCTTATCATTGCCTGATGGTTTATGACGGATATCAATTAACAAAAAGACGACTTTTAACTGTTTTGAACCATTCAGATAACGTTCTATCAACTGTCCCCATTTAATCTTTTCCTGTTCGGATACCTTTGCATATCCGTAACCCGGGAGATCGACCAGATATAACTCCTCATTAATATTATAGAAGTTGATCGTCTGTGTCTTTCCCGGTGTTGCGGATATTCTTGCGTAAGATTTGCGGTTCATAAGCGCATTGATCAGGGATGACTTTCCTACGTTGGATTTTCCTGCAAATGCGATTTCCGGAAGTGTATTCTCCGGAAGTTTGCTGGTGATTCCACATACGGTTTCCAGGTTAATATTTCTGATTATCATATATTTCTCCTTTGATTCATCTCCTGACCGTTGTCAGAAGATCTGACTATACGAGAGCCTCTTTCAGCACCTCATTCATGTGTGTTACAAATTTTATCTCCAGTCCCCTTGTAATCTCTGTAGAGATTTCTTCTACATCTCTTTCATTTTTTGCAGGAACAAGTACCGTCTTCATTCCCGCATTCTTGGCAGCCAGAAGCTTCTCTTTCAAGCCTCCGATCGGAAGCACACGGCCGCGCAGTGTAATCTCTCCTGTCATAGCAAGATCTGCACGGACTTTTTTTCCTGTCACTGCAGACATGATCGCCGTTGCCATCGTAATACCGGCAGACGGTCCGTCTTTTGGGACTGCTCCTTCCGGAATATGGATATGTATATCATGTTTCTTGAAGAAATCATCTGCAATATCATGTTCTTTGCTGACGGAACGGATGTAACTGATACCGGTTCTCGCAGACTCTTTCATGACATCACCAAGCTGTCCGGTCAGCAGGATTTCTCCCTCTCCCGGCATCATATTCACTTCAATCTGAAGTGTATCTCCACCGACACTGGTCCATGCAAGTCCACGCACGATACCAACTTCATCTTCTTCGTTTGCCATCTGATAACTGTAAAGCTCTTTTCCCAGATAGTGGTCAAGATTCCGCTCTGTCACATGGATGGATTTCTTCTTTTTCTCAAGAATCTCCATCGCTGACTTGCGGCAGATATCCCCAATTTTACGTTCTAACTGTCTGACTCCTGCTTCTTTCGTATAATTTCTTGCCATCTTCCAGATTGCATTTTTACTGATAGTTATCTGATCTGCTTTCAATCCATGCTTTTCAATCTGTTTTGGAATCAGATGCTCCTGAGCAATATGCAGTTTTTCATTTTCTGTATAACTGGTCACTTCGATGACTTCCATACGGTCAAGAAGCGGTCTCGGAATGGTCTGCAGACTATTTGCTGTTGTGATGAATAACACTTCCGACAGATCCATCGGTACTTCCAGATAATGGTCTACAAACTTATTATTCTGCTCACCATCCAGCACTTCCAGGAGTGCCGAAAAAGTATCTCCCTTATAGTCATTGCTGACTTTGTCGATCTCATCCAGCAGCATCAGCGGATTCTTAACTCCTGCCTGTTTCATTCCATTTGCAATTCTTCCCGGCATTGCTCCTACATAAGTCTTTCTGTGGCCGCGGATTTCAGCTTCATCACGGACACCACCCAGTGAAATTCTTACATATGGTTTCTTCAGGGCTCTGGAAAGAGATTTCGCAATGGATGTCTTTCCGGTTCCCGGAGGCCCTACCAGACAGATGATCGGTGCTTCTCCCTTTTTCGTAAGCGCACGCACTGCCAGGTATTCCAGCACGCGTTCTTTTACTTTTTCCAAACCATAATGATCTTCATCCAGTACCTGTCTTGCAAATGCGATATCTTTGTGCTCTTTGCATGTTTTATCCCATGGCATCTCAAGCATCGTTTCAATATAAGTCCGGATGACGCCTGTTTCCGCCGGGGAGTTCATGGAATTACGGAATCTTTTAATCTCTTTATTCAGTTTTTCTTTTGCTTCTTTCGAAGCCTTCAGTGCATCTGCCGCTTGTTGGAATTCATCGGCATCTGACATGGTATTATCATCGCCAAGTTCCTCACGGATTACTTTCAATTCTTCCCGTAAGATATATTCCCGCTGGTTCTTATCCACACGTTCTTTCACCTTACTCTGAATCTCTTCTTTTACTTTCTGTGCCTGAATCTCTTTCACAATCTTATATACCAGAAGTTCATAACGCCTCATGACGTTCGTCTCTTCCAGTAGTTCCTGTGAATCTTCAAATGAAAACGGCATATTTGCAGCTATCACATCTACCAGATGCTTCAAATCACGGATGGCTTCCACCTGCATACCAAGTTCTTTTGAAAGTTTCGGATTCTTTAACAGATATTCTTTGAATACGTCCTGTAATCCCCGGATCAGCGCTTCCAGATTCATTGGATTTTCTTCTGTCGTTTCTTCTTCTGCTTCTTCATCATCCGGCAGTTCTACTACCGTTGCCTGAAGATATGGTGTCTCACTTTCCAGTCTTACAAGACTTGCTCTTGCATCTCCGGATACAAGCACACGGCTCATTTTTTTTGGTAATTTTACCACCTGTCTTATGGTAACCACACAGCCAACCAGATATACATCTTCTGCGCCCGGCTCTTCTATTTCCAGATTCTTCTGAGCACTGACGAATAACTTCTGGCCGTTTTTTACTGCCTCTTCGATTGCCTGCAGTGATTTTTCCCTGCTTACATCAAAATGTCTGACTTCCTCCGGCAGTATAGTGAGTCCTCTCAGGGCAACCATAGGCAGACTATACGTTTCTCCTGTCATATATTCACACTCCTGTTTCCTGGCTGGATTATTTTTTATGTATACTTTGGTACAAAATCAGCGGGTACAATATTTCTTCGCACCCGCCGTCTTTATTTCAATTTATTATGCACTTTCTGAATCAGGTTCTGCATGTTCGCATACAGGTTCCCCTGTCCCTTTTACAACATCTTCTGTGATGTGGCATGTTTTCAATGTCTCATCAGATGGTGCTTTATACATGATATCCATCATGATGCTTTCCATAATCGCTCTCAGACCTCTTGCTCCTGTTTTTCTCTTCAGAGAAGTCTCTGCGATTGCTTCCAGTGCTTTCTGATCAAAGGTAAGCTCAACACCGTCCAGTTCCAGCATCTTCTGATACTGTTTCGTCAATGCATTCTTAGGTTCTGTAAGAATCTTCACCAGTGCATCTTTATCCAGCATTTCCAATGCAACATTGACCGGCACACGGCCTACCAGTTCCGGAATCAGACCAAATTTCACAAGATCCTGAGGCAGAATCTGCTGTAGCAGTCTGTCTACATCGTCTTCGTGTTTTTCTGCAATCTCTGCATTAAATCCGATTGATTTCTGATCAATACGTTTCTCGACAATCTTTTCAATTCCCTCAAAAGCTCCACCACAAATGAATAAAATATTCGTGGTATCGATCTGGATCATCTCCTGATGTGGATGCTTTCTTCCCCCCTGCGGAGGTACATTTGCAACTGTTCCCTCAATAATCTTGAGGAGTGCCTGCTGCACGCCTTCACCGGATACATCTCTGGTAATCGATGGATTCTCTGATTTTCTCGTGATCTTATCAATCTCGTCAATGTAAATAATTCCGTATTCTGCACGTTCAATATCACCGTCTGCTGCCTGGATAATCTTCAGAAGGATATTTTCTACATCCTCTCCGACATATCCAGCTTCCGTCAATGCTGTTGCGTCAGCAATTGCAAACGGAACACCCAGAATTTTAGCCAGCGTCTGAGCCAGAAGCGTTTTACCACAGCCTGTCGGTCCAAGCATAAGAATATTACTTTTTCCAAGCTCTACTCCCATATCTCTTCCTGACATAATACGTTTATAATGATTATAAACAGCTACCGATAATACTTTTTTCGCCTCGTCCTGACCAATGACATATTTATCCAGGAACGCTTTAATCTCTTCCGGTTTTAAAAGATTGATATCCGAGAACGGATTCCATTGCCGTCCGTTCTCGTATTCAAATTCTTCTTCTATAATCTCTGCGCAGACATCTACACACTCATCACAGATATATGCTCCATTTGGACCTGCGATCAGCTTTCTTACCTGATTCTGCGTCTTATTACAGAACGAGCATCTTACCTGATCATCGTTCTTTCCTGCCATACTCTTCACCTCGTCTGAGGACTGCCTTAGCGGTTCCTGATGACCTCATCAATCAGACCATATGCTTTGGCTTCTTCCGCAGTCATGAAATTATCTCTCTCTGTATCTGCATTGATGACCTCTAACGGCTGTCCTGTGTTTTCTGCCAGAATCTGATTCAGTTTCTGACGGGTTTTTAAGATATGATCTGCTGCGATCTGAATTTCTGTTGCCTGTCCCTGAGCTCCGCCAAGCGGCTGGTGGATCATAATCTCAGAGTTTGGAAGCGCAAGTCTCTTGCCCTTTGTTCCTCCTGTAAGAAGGAATGATCCCATACTTGCAGCCATACCGATACAGATTGTCTCAATATCACATTTGATATACTGCATGGTATCATAAATTGCCATTCCGGCTGTTACAGAGCCTCCCGGACTGTTAATGTAAAGATGAATATCTTTCTCCGGATCTTCTGCTTCCAGGAACAAAAGCTGTGCAACAATTACACTTGCAGATACATCTGTTACTTCTTCGCCCAGAAATATAATTCTGTCTTTCAATAATCTTGAATAGATGTCGTAAGAACGTTCTCCACGGCTTGTCTGTTCAATGACATAAGGTACTAAACTCATGTATATGCCTCCTGACTATACTATGTTATCTGACGTTCTTATTTCTCTACTGCATTTTCTACAAGGAATGTAACAGCTTCCTGAACTGCCAGATCTTCCTTCATCTGTTTTTTCTCGTTCTCACCCATGAATTCTTTGAGTTTTTCAACTTCCATGTTGTAAGATTCTGCCATCTTAGCGAGTTCTTCATCTAATTTTTCATCAGAGATTTCGATATTCTCAGCTTTTGCAATTGCCTCGAGAACAAGACGTGTCTCAATTCTCTTGATTGCCTGTGGTTTCATATCTTCCATCATCTTCTCAGCTGTAAGTCCAGTAAACTGGAAGTACTGCTCAAGAGTGATTCCCTGAGACTGGATTCTCTGTGCGAAATCTTCAACCATCTGAGTTGTCTGTGTCTCGATCATTGGCTGCGGAATCTCATATTCTGCATTCTTAACAGCCTGCTCTACAGCCTGATCTTCCTGATTTCTCTTTCCGTCAGCTGCTTTCTGCTCTTTGATCTTAGTTTTTACATCTGCTTTGTATTCTTCTAATGTATCGAATTCAGATACTTCTGCTGCAAATTCATCATCGATTTCCGGCAGTTCTTTTGCTTTGATCTCATGAACTGTGCATTTGAATACAGCTTCTTTTCCCTTTAATTCTTCTGCATGATAATCTTCCGGGAAAGTAACTTTTACTTCAACTTCTTTCTCAGCTTCAGCGCCTACTAACTGCTCTTCGAATCCTGGAATGAATGATCCTGATCCGATTGTCAGTGGGTAGTTTTCTCCCTTTCCACCTTCAAATGCTTCACCATCAATGAATCCTTCAAAGTCAAGAATTACTTCATCACCGTCTGCTACCGCACGGTCCGTAACTACAACTTCTCTTGCATTCTTCTCTGCTTCTTCCTGGATCTTGGCGTCTACTTCTTTCTGAGTTACGCGTGTAGATACTTTATCTACTTCCAGTCCTTTATACTCACCAAGTTTTACTTCCGGTTTTGTTGCAACATCTGCTGTGAAAATAAATGATTTTCCTTTTTCGATCTGAACGATGTTGATCTCTGGTCTTGATACGATTTCAAGTTCACATTCATCATATGCTTCTGAATATGCCTTAGGGATCAGTGCATTTGCTGCATCATCATAGAAAATTTCTGGTCCATACATCTTTTCGATCATCTGGCGCGGAACTTTTCCTTTGCGGAATCCCGGCATAGCGATCTTGTTCTTCTGCTTCATATATGCACTCTGAAGCGCTTTTTCTAAATCATTGGCCGGAACTTCGATAGTAAGTTTCGCCATGTTGTTTTCTAATTTTTCTACCTGTAAACTCATTTATCATTTCCTCCTGTTTCTAACCCGCCTCATGGGTAGCGGAAAAAAAGCGGGTGTACTACAATACATTCACCACAGAAGTATAACACAAACTCTGGTAAATATCTAGTCCCCGTTTTTGCTTAAATTCGGTATTTTTCCGCCTTTTTTCTTCTATTTTATAAAATTTTACTAAAATTCTTAAAACACAATAGATTCTGCAATTTCTTTTGCTTTCTCTTCACTGTCCAGAACTTCTATCAGTTTCAATGCAAAATCAATTGCAGTACCGACGCCCTGACTTGTAATAATATTCTCATCTACTACAACAGCTGTCTCAGTCAGTACAACATCTTCCATCTCATCTTCTACCCCTGGATAGCACGTCGCTCTTCTTCCTTCCAGTACCCCCAGACTCTTTAATATTGTCGGTGCCGCACAGATTGCACCAACAAAACGTCCTTCTTTTGCGTACTGTTTTACCACATATCTGACACCATCGTGTTCTTTTAAATTTAAAGTTCCCGGCATGCCGCCAGGAAGTACGATCATATCAAATTCCTCAAAATCAACCTCATCAAACAAATCTTCTGTCTGTACATTGATTCCATGTGCTCCGTGAACAATATAATCATCCATAATGGAAATGGTATCTACATATATTTTTGCTCTTCTTAATAGATCAACAACAGTTAATCCTTCAATTTCTTCAAATCCGTCTGCTAATAATACACATACTTTTTTCATTTTTTCATCCTCCTCATCTCTTATTTATTCTAAATTTTATCACCGTTTACTTTTTCTGTAAACTGTTGTATCATAATTTCACTGTGAATGAAAGGAGTACTATTATTATGGAAATCGAACGGAAATATCTTGTCGCCGAACTGCCAGGGCAGCTGGAATCCTATCCCTGCCGTATTCTTGAACAGGGCTACCTGAACACCAATCCTGTTGTACGCATCCGGCGTGACAACGATAAATATGAACTTACTTACAAATCTGCCGGTCTTATGTCCCGCCAGGAATATAATCTTCCCCTTGACCAGAAATCTTATGAGCATCTCCTCACCAAAATTGACGGACGTCTGATCAAAAAGAAAAGATATATGATACCTCTCTCTTCCGGTCTGACCGCCGAACTTGACATCTTCGATGGCGAACTTGCCCCTCTCATGCTGGTAGAAGTAGAATTTCCAACCGAAGACGATGCTAACTCGTTTACCGCTCCTGGCTGGTTTGGAGATGATGTCACCTTTTCCGGGAAATACCACAACAGTTATTTAAGCCGTTTATAAGCAGAACACTTAGTCTGTTTTCATGAAAGCCTGCCTTTTGCAGGCTTTTCTTCTTTTCTTAAAAGTTTCTGCCACATTTCGTTGCTTTTCTGCACTTTGTCACATCTCGTTGCATATCATATCTATTTTATGGACAGATTGCTATACTAACAACAATATGTAACTTGTGGAGGTTTAACATGGCAAACTTACAACTGGCCAAAAACTTATTCTATCTCAGAACTATATCCGGTTTAAAACAAGATGAAATTGCATATATCTTTAATATCAGCCGTCAGACCTGCAGTAATTATGAAACCAGCACGCGAACGCCAGATCTTGATTTTCTGGCTTCTTTTGCTGCCCATTTTCATATTACTATGGATCAGCTGCTCCTCCACGATCTTGAAGCAGAACATTTTATACCTGATTCTTCATATCCTTCCGGTATAAGTGAAACCGTTACTCCTTATATGCAGGGTATTGAAAAAAATACCGGTAACTACATCTATCTCACCGAAGAAGAATTAAAGCTCATATTCGCTTTTCGTTCTTCATCCGATGAGAAACGACAGCTCGTTACCGGTTTTCTTCACTCAGATAAATAATTGTCTTTTCTTTTTCTGAACCTGTTCTTAAGCTCCCAGTCCAAATCCATCATGAACTGCATTCATTGCTTTCTCAATATCTTCTTCCGGAACCAGTACTGTAATACGGATTTCTGAAGTGGAAATCATATTAATATTGACTCTGGAATTGTATAATGACTCGAACATCTTCGCAGCTACCCCGGGATTGCTCATCATTCCAGCTCCCACGATTGAAAGCTTTGCAACTTTTTCATTCCATGTAATATCTTTGATGGTAAGTCTTTCTTTATTCTCATTCAGCACTTCAATTGCATGATTCAGATCATCGGAAGCAACCGTAAAAGATATATCTTTTGTTCCTTCTCTTCCTACAGACTGAAGAATAATATCTACATTAATATTATTTGCAGCCAGTGTATTGAATACAGCAAATGCTGTTCCCGGCTTGTCCTCTAATCCGATAACAGAGATTCTGACTGTATCTTTATCTGCAGCCACACCTGTAACCAGTAATTTTTCCATATTTGACCCCTCCTTGACTACGGTACCTTCTGAACGGTTCAGGCTGGACCGCACCACTAATTCCACATTATATTTCTTTGCCATTTCCACAGAACGATTATGAAGTACCTTTGCCCCAAGACTTGCAAGTTCCAGCATCTCATCATAAGTAACCGCATCCAGTTTTTTTGCAGTTTTTACGACTCTCGGATCTGCGGTGAACACCCCGTCTACATCCGTATAGATTTCACATTTGTCAGCGTGAAGTACAGCTGCCAGTGCAACAGCAGTTGTATCAGAACCACCTCTTCCGAGTGTTGTGATGTCATCGTATTTATTAACTCCCTGAAATCCAGTTACAATCACAATTTTTCTGGAATCCAGTTCATGCCTGATGCGTTCAGTGTCTACTCTTTTGAATCTGGCATTTCCATAGCGGGATGTTGAATGCATCATAACCTGAAAAGCATTCAACGATACAGCTGGCACATCCAGTGCCTGCATTGCCATAGCCATCAAGGATACGGATACCTGTTCTCCTGTAGTGAGCAGCATATCCAATTCTCTTTTTTTTGCATCCGGATTGATCGTATCCGCCAGAGCGATCAGCTCATCGGTCGTATCTCCCATTGCCGAAAGGACGACTACCACGTCATGTCCGGCTCTGTAATCTTCAATACAGCGTTTTGCAACATTGAATATTCTTTCTTTATTGGCAACAGAACTGCCGCCAAATTTTTTTACTATTAACATGTTTCCTCCTGTGACAGACCAATCTGATTAATCCTGAACACGGATCATATGTACGATCTGCTCTTTGTAAAGTTTTGATCTGGTCTCGTAATCTCCTTCCATCATAACAGGTGTTACGAATCCAAATTCTCCTTCCAGCTCCGGAACTTTTATAACTTCAATCTCCCCGTATGATTCTTGCAGCTGCGGAACCATATCTTCTTCCTTCCCCTTGATTCTTACAAAGAATCTTCTCTTGGAATCCGCCTTATCTTCCAGGCATAGCTTTTCTTCTTTCCACATCGTCATAATATTACGGTTCAGATGTTTTGCTTCATCTACAACATCAGCAACTACAGCACTTGCGGTTGGCAGTTTTCCCGCTCCGCTTCCGTAGAACATCGCATCTCCTAATACATTACCGTGTACAAAGATGGCATTAAATACATCATTAACATTATAAAGCGGATGTTCCGGATATAACATACATGGTGCTACAATTGCATGAAGCCGGTTACCCGCATAACGTCTGCTGGAGGCCAGCAGCTTAATCGTTGTTCCCATTACTTTTGCATACTTCATATCTTCTACTGTAATCTCTGTAATTCCTTCACAATAGATATCTTCAAAGTCTACCTGTTGTCCGGAAATCAGTGATGACAAGATCGCAATCTTTCTACATGCATCATACCCTTCCACATCAGCTTCCGGATTTCTTTCTGCATATCCATTTGCCTGCGCCTCTTTTAAGACAGTATCGTAATCTGCACCTTCATAGAACATTTTGGTAAGCATATAATTTGTCGTTCCATTTAAAATTCCGGTAATCTCTTCAATCTCATCTGCTGTCAATGAAGAATTCAGTGGACGGATAATCGGAATTCCTCCTCCGACACTCGCTTCGAACAGAAAATTGATATTATGCTCTGCTGCTATTGAAAGTAACTCTGCCCCATGTTTTGCAACAAGCGCCTTATTCGATGTCGCCACACTTTTTCCTGCCTGCAGGCAGCGTTTTACAAATGTATAAGCAGGTTCAATACCGCCCATAACTTCTACAACGATCTGTACATCTTCATCTGATATTATCGTCTCAAAATCATGTACAATTTTTTCCTGCACCGGATCTCCCGGGAAATCTTTCATGTCCAGCACATATTTTACATTCAGTTCTTCACCGATTCTCTGGTTGATACGTGCTCCGTTAGTATTAATTACTTCTACTACTCCAGATCCTACCGTTCCGTAACCCATTACTGCTATATTGATCATATATTCCCTCCCTTTAGCCGTTTGCGATTTTCTTTAAATATGCATTGATAAATGAATCAATATCTCCATCCATTACGGCATTTACATTACTGTTTTCCTCATTTGTCCGATGATCTTTCACCAGTGTATATGGCTGCATGACATACGATCTGATCTGATTTCCAAATCCGATGTCTTTTACTTCGCCCCGGATATCCGATACTTTTTCGGCCTGTTCCTGTTCTTTCATAAGCTGCAGCTTTGCTTTTAACATCTGCATTGCCTTTTCTTTATTATGGTGCTGTGATCTTTCATTCTGACACTGTACCACAATTCCGGTCGGCAGATGTGTAATACGGATTGCTGATGAAGTTTTATTGACATGCTGGCCTCCTGCACCGCTTGCGCGATATGTATCAATTTTCAGGTCATCCTCATCAATCTCTATATCGATATCATCTTTCAAATCCGGAAGTACATCACACGATGCAAAAGATGTCTGACGTTTTCCGGCTGCATTAAACGGTGAAATCCGCACCAGTCTGTGCACACCTTTTTCAGATTTCAGATACCCATAAGCATTTTCACCATTTACTTCAAATGTGACCGCCTTGATTCCTGCAATATCTCCATCCAGAAAATCCAGCACCTGAAGAGTGAATCCCTTTCTTTCGGCCCACCGGCTGTACATACGGTACAACATACCTGCCCAGTCACAGGATTCCGTTCCGCCGGCTCCCGCATGAATCGTCATAATTGCATTACATGCATCATATTCTCCTGACAGCAATGTCTGGATCTTCAGCTTTTCAAACACTTCTTCAAATGTCTGAATCTCTTCTTCAAGCTCTTTCACCATCTCCGAATCTTCATCTTCATATCCCATTTCAATTAAAAGACAGATATCTTCATAAGAATTATAAAGACCATGAATTGTCTCTACCAGTTCTTTCAGATTCTTCAATTCTTTCATCAGTTCCTGTGATTCTTCCGGATTATCCCAGAATCCAGGTTCTTCTATTTTACGTTCCAGTTCTTCTATTCTTCGCTCTTTCCCTGCAACGTCAAAGTGAATCCCTCATTTCGGCAAGAGGTTCTTCGTAAGCGTTCATTATTGTTTTGAACTGATCTAATTCAACCACATTTCCACCTCTTTCTTTATTATATTCCGGCGGCCGGACCATCCCTGCCGCCGTTATCTTATATCTTATTTTTGTTTTGCGTATTGCAGATTAGTTTTTACGTCCGCAGCACTGTTTGTATTTCTTGCCGCTTCCGCACGGGCATGGATCGTTTGGATATACTTTCTTTTCCGCACGTGTCTTTGGTGCACGCACACCCGTATCATCTTTATTCGTTCCGGTTACTTTTGCAACCTGTTCTCTTTCTACTTTCTGCTCCAGTTTTACATGCAGGATTGTACGCACAGTATCTTCTTCGATACTTCTTGTCATCTCATCGAACATCTCGTATCCGATCATCTTATATTCTACCTTCGGATCTCTCTGTCCGTAAGCCTGAAGACCGATTCCCTGACGCAGCTGATCCATATTATCGATATGATCCATCCATTTTGCATCAATCACTTTCAGAAGAACAACACGTTCAATCTCACGCATATGCTCCGGTTCCGGGAACTCTGATTCTTTCGCTTCGTAAACCTTGGCTGCACGCTCTTTCAACATATGTTTCAGTTCTTTCTGACTGAGATCTTTGATATCCTCCTCCGTGATTACTTCCATCGGGATCGTATTGCGGATAGTCATGTTCAGTTCTGTCAGATTCCACTCATCATAATCCTGATTCGGACTGACTACCATATCAACCACATTTTCAACGTAATTGTTCATCATATGGAAGATGGAATCACGCATATTGTCACCGTCCAGTACATGACGTCTTTCTTCATAGATAATTTCTCTCTGTTCATTCATTACCTGGTCATAATCCAGCAGGTTCTTACGGATTCCAAAGTTATTACTTTCAATCTTCTCCTGTGCTTTTTCAATCGCACTGGAAAGCATCTTATGTTCAATCTGTTCGCCGTCTTCTACACCAAGCGCATTAAATACATTCATAAGCTTCTCTGAACCAAACAAACGCATCAGATCATCTTCCAGCGAAATATAGAATCTGGATTCTCCCGGATCTCCCTGACGTCCGGCACGTCCACGCAACTGATTATCTATACGTCTGGATTCGTGACGCTCCGTTCCGATGATCTTAAGACCTCCGGCCTCTCTTGCTTCATCATCCAGTTTGATATCCGTACCACGTCCTGCCATATTGGTTGCAATTGTTACCGCATCATGAATACCGGCCTGTGCAACGATTTCTGCTTCCAGTTCATGGAACTTCGCATTCAATACATTATGCTTAATGCCGCGGCGTTTTAACATTCCACTCAGCAATTCCGAATTATCAATTGTAATTGTACCAACCAGTACCGGTTGATGTTTTGCATGCGCTTCTTCAATTGCATCACATACAGCTCTGAATTTTTCCTTCTGTGTTTTATATACCGCATCTTCCAGATCCTGACGCTGAACAGGCAGATTTGTCGGAATTTCTATAACGTCCATTCCGTAAATCTCACGGAATTCTTTTTCTTCTGTCAGGGCAGTACCTGTCATACCAGATTTTTTCTCGTATTTATTAAACAAATTCTGGAATGTAATCGTTGCCAGAGTCTTACTCTCACGCTTAACCTTTACATGTTCCTTAGCCTCAATTGCCTGATGCAGACCATCCGAATAACGACGTCCCGGCATAATACGTCCGGTAAATTCGTCTACGATCAGTACTTCATCATCTTTGACTACATAGTCTTTATCGCGGAACATAAGATTGTGTGCACGCAATGCAAGAATAATGTTGTGCTGAATCTCCAGGTTCTCAGAATCGGCAAGGTTTTCAATATGGAAGAACTTTTCAACCTTCTTCACACCATCTTCGGTAAGATTGATATTCTTCTCTTTCTCATTAACAATAAAATCTCCGGTCTCTTCGATATCTTCACCCATGATTGCATTCATCTTGGTAAATTCACCGCTCGCCTCACCTTTCTCCAGCTGACGCGCAAGTATATCGCATGCTTCATAAAGTTTTGTGGATTTCTCACTCTGTCCGGAAATGATCAGTGGTGTTCTTGCTTCATCGATCAGTACTGAATCGACCTCATCGATCAATGCATAATTCAATCCTCTCTGAACAAGCTGCTCTTTGTAAATTACCATATTATCTCTCAGATAATCAAATCCAAGTTCATTATTCGTTACATAAGTAATATCACATTCATATGCAGCACGTCTTTCATCGTTATCCATACTATTCAGCACGACACCTACTGTCAGTCCCAGGAATTCATGTACCTTTCCCATCCATTCGGCATCACGTTTTGCAAGATAATCATTAACGGTTACAACATGTACACCTTTTCCTTCCAATGCATTCAGATAAGAAGGAAGGGTTGCAACCAGTGTCTTTCCTTCACCGGTTCTCATCTCTGCAATACGTCCCTGATGCAGGATGATTCCACCAATAATCTGTACACGATAATGTTTCATTCCCAGCACACGGCTTGCTGCTTCTCTTACAGTTGCATAAGCCTCCGGAAGAATATCATCTAAAGTTTCGCCTTTCTCCAGACGTTCTTTAAATTCTTTTGTCTTTGCCTTCAGTTCTTCATCTGAAAGTTTCTGCATATCTTCATCCAGTGCCATAACTGCATCGGCAATAGGATATACTCTTTTCAGCTCATTCTGGCTGTGCGTTCCAAATATTTTCTGTATAATATTCATTCGATGTTACTCCTTATTCGTGATTCTGGCCGCAAATCGACCACTTTATTCTCCATTTTATCACTATCCCTACATCAATTCAACCGATTTATAAAGTGTTAACACTTTATTTACGACCCTCTCTTGATCGTTTCCCTTTTTATTTTTATCCATTATTTTAATGATAGTTCTTTATCACATCATACGGAATTTTTCCGCCAAACAGATCAAGCGCACTTCCGATTGTAAAATCAATCTTTCCATTCCCGACTCTGCGGATACATTCCAGATCTTCCATGCTTCCAATCCCTCCGGCATAAGTCACAGGTATATCCACTTCATTTAATATCCCGATCAATTCTTTTTCGATTCCGGACGCCTTTCCCTCTACATCTACACCATGTACAAGAAACTCATCACAATATCCGGATAATCTATGCAGAATCTCTGCGTCCAGTTCCACATTGGTAAATGTCTGCCAGCGGTCAGTTACAATATAATAAACTCCGTCTTTCTTTCTGCAGCTCAAATCAAGGACCACATGTTCTTTGCCTGCCGACGTACACAGTTTTTTCAGATTATCCCAGTAAATTTCTCCGTTTTTAAATACGTAAGATGTCACAATTACATGGCTTGCTCCGGCTTCCATATATTCTTTTGCATTATCTGCTGTAATTCCTCCTCCAATCTGTAATCCTCCCGGATATTCTTTCAGCGCTTTCAGTGCCTGTGTCTTTGTCTGTGCATAGTATTCCGAAGATACCGGATTTAAAAGAATCACATGACCTCCTCTTAATCCATCTTTTTTATACAGCCTTGCAAAATAGTCTGCTTCCTGATCTGCCGCAAAATTTTCTTCTGCCTGATTTCCCTGATCTAAAAGACTTCCCCCGACAATCTGTTTTACTTTTCCATTATGTATATCAATACATGGTCTGAATTTCATAAATGCTGTTACTCCTTTTCGTTTTTCAGTATTTTATCACACTAAAGTATGAGCGTCCAGTTCCTTATTTTAGTTCAAAAAAGGATACAGGAAGATTATTGTCTCTTCCCTGTATCCCCGCTTGTTTTTCTTATATTATTCTGCTCTGCCGCTTCCCGTGACTTTCCATTTTTCTATACTACCGGGTGTTTTTTGTATCACTTTTCCCTGTATTGTCTCTTGTCTGACCGGTGGTTCCGTCATTTGCCTTGTCTGTCGTATCCTGGTCACTGCCCGGATCCAGATCATCCGCAATATCATCCACACCATTCTCCACGTCATTTCCGATTTCGTCCATGACTCCATCATTCCGATCCGTAACATCATCATTCGTCGTACCGTTATCGTCTAATGTATTTCCGGTCGTTCCCTCCGTTGCAGAATTATCATTTGCCGCATTATCAGCTGTATTATTTCCGCAGGCAGTCAGTCCTGTCATCGCTCCTGCACACATTAATACCAGCATCATTCTTTTCCATTGTTTCATTTTCATAATCTCCCTTTCGTATATTTTCATCTATCATCAAGTATTACTTGTTACCAGTAATATCTGCATTTTCCAGAAATATATACAAAAACAGAAATATTCTTGTTGCTGGTATTTTCTTACATTTTAAATTTTCCTGTCTTTTATGCTCAGAATCACTTACAACCGCTCTGCTATAATACCACTTCTGTATGCAGCCAGCAGGACTTCCAGATCTGCGATCTGTTCTTTCAGATGTCTTCCGACATCCGTATCTTCTACTTTTTTGCGCTCAAGTGTTCGTTTTACTACCGTACTTTCCGAATGAATGTCACTTTCTTTTTCTATGGCAGCTTCTGTAGATTCAAATGGCTTATGTGCCGCCAGAATCAATCCATACGAATTATAGATCAATGTATATCCCGCAATTCCGGTCTCTTTCTGATAAGCTTTGGAAAATCCACCATCGATAACCAGAACTTTTCCTCCACATTTCACCGGATCTTCTCCATCTTTTCTTTTTACAGGAACATGACCATTAATAATATGTGCATCTTCATTTTCCAGTCCGAATTCTTTTAATATCCGGTCTATTACTTTTTCATCTTCCAACAACAGATAATATGAATTTTTCTTTTCTCTATGCGTCTCTTTTTCCGCCAGAAAATAACGTTCAAACGTTGCCATCTTATCTTTTCCGAACAACGGCGAATTTTCACTCAGCCAGATATACCACATGATATCTTTCCCGCGTTCTTTTTCTTTAGAATCCATAGCATAGAATCCTTTTCTCACATAACTTTCAAGGACTTCATAGAGTCCTTTACCCTTATATGTATGGCCAAAAATCCTTACACTTTTCAGGCTTCCGTCTTCTTTCAGCGGTACACATCCATGATAAAGAAGATTACCATTATACACTTTATATAGTCCACCTTTATTCAGCAGAAAATGCATATGCCTTTGTAATTTTTCACAGTTTTCAAATGCACGTTCCAGGCGTTCCATGATGTCCTCTTCCTCTTTTGTCAGCGCATATGGCTTTTTCGGATCGATCGTCGGGAAATTTGAATCCAGGAGTTTATATTCTTTTCCGTCCAATTCAATCGTGCCCTTCTCATAATCAATATGATGCAGGAGATTCCGCTTTTCCAGTTTGAACCCCGGATTCTTCTTAATAATCTGACCTTCCACTTTAAACTGGATCACAGAAATAGCTTTGTGCATCTTTACATCCATCAACATCTCGCTCGCACTGTAATTCGGGCTGCCTTTTAATTTAAAACACTCACAGGGATCATCCCGATATGTATTCATAGCAAATGTTGCCAATGGAAGCAGATTGATTCCATATCCTTCTTCCAGAATATCCAGATTACCATATCTGGCACAGATACGGATTACATTGGCAATACAACCTCTCTGCCCGGCTGCTGCTCCCATCCACAGAACATCATGATTGCCCCACTGAATATCCACAGAATGATAATCCATCAGTTTATCCATGATGATATGCGGTCCGGGTCCTCTGTCATAGATATCCCCGACAATGTGCAGGTGATCCACTGTCAGGCGCTGTATCAATTCACTCATGGCAATGATGAATTGTTCCGCACGTCCGATCCTGATAATCGTGCTGACAATTGCATTATAATAGGATTCCTTGTCTGTCATGTCATTTTTTTCTGTAATAAGTTCTTCAATCACATATGCAAAATCTGACGGCAAAGCCTTTCTTACCTTTGATCTGGTATATTTACTTGCAGTTCTTTTGCATACTTCGATCAGTCGGTACAACGTAATTTTGTACCAGTCTTCCATATTCTTTTCCGTCTTTTTGATTCGGTCCATCTTTTCTTTTGGATAATAAATAAGAGTAGCAAGGGTCTGTTTGTCCCTGCTACTCAAAGTATTACCAAATACATCATCAATTTTACGGCGCACGGAACCAGAGCCATTCTTCAGAACATGTGCAAATGCCTCATATTCCCCGTGAATGTCTGTCAGAAAATGTTCTGTGCCTTTCGGCAGATTTAATATCGCCTGTAAATTGATGATTTCAGTGGAAGCTTTAGCAATGGTCGGATACAGTTGAGAAAGTCTTTCCAGATAACGTTCCTCTAATTGTCTCATAATTACCTCCCGGTCTCCTATGTATTGTATTCTGTTATACCATGCCGATGTATTCTTACGGCTTTTCTAGTTTTCATAATATTAAAACCGAATCACATCAGACATATCATATCTGCCGGCTGGTTTTCCTGCCAGAAATTTCGCTGCCTCTACCGCGCCTTTTCCAAATACTGCTTTTGAATATGCCGTATGCTTAAATTCAATTACTTCATCCTGACCCGCAAAGATAACTTCATGATCTCCCACGATTGTTCCACCGCGCACTGCTGAAATACCGATTTCTTTCTGGTCACGTTTCTGGCGCACCTGACTTCTGTCATATACATAATGATACTGGTTGTCTGCTGCTTCATTAACCGAATCAGCCAAAGCAAGTGCGGTACCACTTGGTGCATCCAGTTTCTGATTATGATGCTTCTCTACCAGTTCGATATCATATCCCGCCGGTGAAAGTACCTTTGTTGCATCCTGAAGAATCTTCAGAAGTAAATTAATTCCCAATGACATGTTCGCAGATTTTAACACTGCTACTTTCTTTGCGGATTCTTCCACTTTTGCAAGCTGTTCTTCTGAAAGACCTGTTGTACAAAGTACGACCGGTACCTGCTTTTCTACACAATAGTCCAACAGTTCATCAGCTGCCGCTGCATTGGAAAAATCGATAATGACATCTGCATCAACATCGCATTCGCTGATGCTTTCAAATACCGGATAATCATTTGCTACTTTGGTATACTTGTCAACACCTGCCACTAATCCGATTCCCTCTGTTTTCTTGATGATATCTGTAATGACACGACCCATGTGTCCGTTACATCCATGCATAATTGCTTTTACCATGTCCTTATCCTCCTCTGTATACTACGAGACTGCCTCCGGCAGTTTCTATTATATATTTTACGCTATAAAACAAAGGATACCATATATGTAATACATCTGTAAAACCTGCCGCCGGCAGCTTCTTACAAACGCATAACGATGTATGATATCCTTTTATCTTACTTACTATACTAACTGAATACCGAAATCTTTCATTGCCTGAGCAAGGTTCTTCTCATGTTCAGGGGATATCTCTGTAAGCGGCATACGAAGCGGTCCGCAGTCAACTCCCATCAGCTGCATTGCCTTCTTAACCGGAATCGGATTCACCTCACAGAATAACTGCTCGATCAGTGGAAGAGCCTTCAGCTGCAGAGCTGCACTTCCATTTACATCTCCGTTAAAATACTTCTCACAAATATCATGTGCTTCATCCGGTGCAACATTCGACAGAACAGAAATCACACCTTTTCCGCCAAGGGATAATACCGGCACGATCTGATCATCATTTCCTGAATATAAATCAATGTTGCCATCTGTAAGATTCATGATCTTGGCAACCTGTGAAATATTTCCTGATGCTTCCTTGATACCCACAATGTTATCTACTTCTTTCACCAGTTTTGCAGCTGTTTCCGGTTCAATATTGCATCCGGTTCTGCTTGCAACGCTGTACATGATGACCGGTGCTGTTACTTCTTTTGCAACTGCACTGAAATGTCCGATCAGTCCGTTCTGCGTTGCCTTGTTGTAGTAAGGTGTAACCAGAAGCAGTCCGTCTGCCCCGTACTCCGAAGCTTCTTTTGACATATCGATTGCAGTACGTGTACAGTTAGAACCAGTTCCTGCGATAACCGGAACTCTCTTGCCTACACGGTCGATTGTGAATTTCACACACTGCATATGCTCTTCTTCTGTCATGGTAGCAGACTCTCCTGTTGTACCGCAGATTACAATGCTGTCTGTTTTATGTTCACAGTGAAACTCAATCAATTCATCAAGTCTATCATAATTAATACTTCCATCTTCCTTAAATGGTGTGACAATTGCCACGCCGGCTCCTGTAAAAATAGCCATAGTGATCCTCCTGACTTTCATATAATCTAATGAAATTCTATCATCAATTAAATATGATGTCAATCCGAACCCTTATCGAAAATTCATCCTTTACACCGGCTCATCCATACATTCCAGTTTGCTGACTGATACCTCATAGGCAACTCTTTTCTGTGTTTCCGTTTCTGTGATCTTCTTCGTATATTCACGACTCTGAATTCTTCCGACCACCTGCACGTGCTCCCCAACTTCAAATGCAGACGCGAATCTGGCATTCCTTCCCCAACAGATACATGGAATATAATCGGATTTTCCGTATGGTCTGTTTACTGCCAGTAACAGATCTGCGATCTCCCTTCCCAGCGGTGTTTTTCTGTATACCGGCTGTTTGCAGATGTATCCATCCAGTAAGATCTGATTCGTCTTTGCCCCGTCAAGTTCTTCTTCAATAAAGAAGATTTCTCTGACAAATACAGAAAGGATCAATCTGTTTCTCATCTCTTCGTGCCTGTTGTAAGACCGGAATTGTCCGTTTACCATAATAAATTCCCCTGTATAATCTTTCGAAACATCTATCAGACGCTCCGAAATCATCAGTGGTATCCTGTCTTTGGAATTGCTGAGTCTTTTCACATCCACTTCTACCATATAAAAGCCTTCTCCGAATACTTCATGGCTGAATGAAAACGGGGATACGATCTCTCCCATCATAGTTACCTGGTTGTTCTCAATCATCTTATCTGACATAATTTTGTAATCTCCCTTCCTCTGGATCGTATTTTAAGTCATTACAAAGTCTATGAACCAAATCAGCATTTTAGAACTAAATACTTGTAAATTTCAAAAAATGTGATAAACTAATGTGGTTGCAGATAATAATAGGTAGAGAAAAGGAAGATTCGTAATGAAGACAAAACGTGAAGATGTACGTAATATCGCGATTATCGCCCATGTTGACCATGGTAAGACAACATTAGTAGATGAATTATTAAAGCAAAGCGGTGTATTCCGTGAGAACCAGGAAGTAGCAGAACGTGTCATGGACTCTAACGATATCGAAAGAGAACGTGGAATCACAATCCTCTCCAAAAATACTGCCGTCACCTACAACGGTGTAAAAATCAATATTATAGATACTCCGGGACATGCTGATTTCGGTGGTGAAGTAGAACGTGTCCTTAAGATGGTAAACGGTGTTATCCTTGTCGTTGATGCATTCGAGGGAGCTATGCCGCAGACCAAATTCGTACTCCGTAAAGCTATGGAGTTAAAACTTCCAGTCATCGTATGTATCAATAAGATCGACCGTCCGGAAGCGAGGGCTGAAGAGGTTATCGATGAAGTTCTGGAGCTCCTCATCGACCTTGGTGCTTCTGATGAACAGTTAGACTGCCCATTCGTATACGCATCCGCTAAGAATGGTGTAGCTGCACTTGAGATTTCTGACGAGATGAAAGATATGAAGCCTCTGTTCGAGACTATTCTCGATTACATTCCAGCACCGGAAGGTGATCCGGAAGCTCCGACTCAGGTTCTGATCAGTACAATTGACTACAATGAATATGTCGGACGTATCGGTGTCGGAAAAGTAGATAATGGTACGATCTCTGTTAATCAGGATATGGTTGTTGTCAACCATCATGATCCTGACAAACAGAAGAAAGTTAAGATCAGTAAACTGTATGAATTTGACGGTCTTCAGAAAGTCGAAGTAAAGGAAGCTTCTATCGGAGCGATCGTAGCAATCTCAGGTATCTCTGATATTGCCATTGGTGATACTCTTTGCTCGCCGGAAAACCCGACAGCTATTCCTTTCCAGAAAATTTCCGAGCCGACTATCTCTATGGACTTCGTGGTAAACGACAGTCCGTTCGCCGGACAGGAAGGAAAATATGTAACTTCCCGTCACTTACGTGACCGTCTGATGCGCGAACTGAATACAGATGTCAGCCTTCGTGTAGAAGATACAGAAAACATGGATGCATTCAAGGTATCCGGACGTGGTGAACTCCACCTTTCTGTTCTGATTGAAAACATGAGACGCGAAGGATATGAATTCGCAGTCAGCAAAGCAGAAGTTCTGTATCACAAAGATGAGAACGGTAAACTTCTTGAGCCAATGGAGATTGCTTACATTGATGTACCAGACGAATATACAGGTGTCGTTATTGACAAACTTAGTCAGAGAAAAGGTGAGCTGCAGACAATGGGTGCAGCAAACGGCGGATACACCCGTCTTGAGTTCCGTATTCCATCCCGCGGACTGATCGGTTATCGTGGCGATTTCCTGACAGATACAAAGGGAAATGGTATCATGAATACCGCATTTGACGGTTATGCTCCATATAAAGGCGACATCCAGTACCGTAAACAGGGATCCCTGATCGCATACGAGACCGGAGAATCTGTAACTTATGGTCTGTACAGTGCTCAGGAACGTGGTACCCTCTTTATCGGTGCTGGCGAGAAAGTATACTCTGGTATGGTCATCGGTGAGAATGCTAAGACAGACGACATCGAAGTAAATGTATGTAAGACAAAACATCTTACCAACACCCGTTCTTCCAGTGCAGATGAAGCACTCCGCCTGACACCTCCAACCATCCTCAGTCTGGAGCAGGCAATCGATTTCATTGACACTGATGAACTTCTGGAAGTCACTCCTGAATCACTTCGTATCCGCAAGAAGATTCTGGATCCTAAGATGAGAAAACGTGTAAACCGCTAATGTATGAGCATTCACAGTTATAACTAATCAACTGACCGCATGAAAGCGGCAGAAAATCAAATATATAAAACAGATTCCGTTCACTGACGTTCAAAATCACCCTGATTTATATATTTGATTTTCTGCCGCTTTTTTATTTGCATCTGTATCTTCTGATAAGCGCGGTTCTCTATCTTCTTCCTTGTTCTTGATTTTGATATGTTATCTTTCTTTGACATATTGGCAAATGTGTAGTTTTCACTTATACTGGAATTACGGCGAAAATTTATAAAAATCCATATCAAGAAAGGAAACATTGAATGAAAGAATTTATCTCTCACATTCTCAAACAGGTAGCTGCAATTCTGGAATATGTAATTGCATTTATGCTTGCTATCGGTATTATCCTGCTTTGCATCCGCATGGTGTGTTCACTTCAGTATATTCCGAATCTGAACACCTATCCGAATTACGATGATCTTCTTGAAGTTTGTTTTAATCTGATCATCGGTGTCGAGCTGATCCGTATGATGTATTCACACTCTCCAAGTACCGTATTTGAGGTTCTGCTTTTTGCAATTGCAAGACACATTATTATGGATCACACTTCTATCTACAGCAGTCTGATCGGAGTATGCTCCATTGCAGTCTTATTTGCAACCAGAAAATTCCTATTCTCCGAATTTGATGTCGCAGATGAAACCATATTCCGTGCCTCAACAAAGACCAAGGTCGTTAATAAGATTCTCAGCGTGAACATTCCTCATGAACCTGATGACACACTCTTAAATGTGCTGCTACGTCATCTCGAAGAGCAGAATATTACCCCCCGTGTCGGTGCATGTTATTATTTTCACGACTGCGGTCTCCGGGTTGCAAAGCTTCATGATGGAAAAATTTCAAGAATTCAGGTAATTCGTGCTATACATTAGCGTCCAAACATGTTATACTACACATATCAGATAGATTGCCGGTTCAACTAACAATTGTCAGATTATAATTCATTTATTTGACGATTGTATAACGTGCATTTATTTGAAATTATGTCGCAAAGGAGTTGGGCATCATGAAATTTATTATTATTGGGAAGAACATCGATGTAACACCAGGCTTAAGAGAGGCCGTAGAAAGCAAATTAGGAAAGTTAGAAAGGTACTTCACTCCGAATACAGAGATTCATGTAACCTTAAGCGTACAAAAAGGGCATCAGAAGATCGAAGTAACTATTCCTGTAAAAGGTGGAATGGTTCGTTCTGAACAGGAAAGTTCAGATATGTATGTATCGATCGATCTGGTAGAAGAAGTAATCGAACGCCAGCTTCGCAAATATAAAAACAAACTGGTAGCAAGAGAACAGGAAGGCGGTAACTTCAAACAGGAGTTCTTTGAAGAAGATGACAAGATTGAAGACGCCGGTGAGATTAAAATTGTACGTACCAAAAAATTCGGATTTAAACCTATGTATCCGGAAGATGCATGTGTACAGATGGAACTTCTTGGACATGATTTTTATGTATTCTGTAACGCAGAGTCTGACGAAGTAAATGTTGTATACAGACGTAAGAACGGAACATTTGGATTGATCGAACCGGAATTTTCTTAAAATTCTATATAAAATGTAACACAATACCTGTAATGCAGGATGAAAAAAAGAGACGGCAACCAATCATGCCGTCTCTTTTTTATTTCCTGTATGCAATAGAAACCACCAAAGCAATTATTCCAAAACTGTTGGCACACCGTCAATCTCAGCATAATAACACTCTTCTTTCGGTGTCATGTCTGCCTGTGCGTTCGTCCCTTCCGTAATTGCATGCATCACCTGCTCCAGTTCCGTCTTCTGGATCAGTACTTCCAGTTCTACTTTATCCGTATATACCGTATCCAGTATCTTCAGCTCCCTCTGAGCCAGAATATACTGAATCTTACCGAATGATGTATAATCTGTCTCTATATGAAGTTTTACGCCCAGAATCTTCGTTATCACGACCGATGCCTGCAGACCGGCTTTCACCGCTTGCGAATAAGCCCGGACCAGCCCTCCTGTCCCAAGCAATGTGCCGCCAAAATAACGTGTTACAACTACAGCCACATTCCTCAGTTCATTTCCAAGCAGTACATCCAGCATTGGTTTTCCTGCTGTTCCGTTCGGCTCCCCGTCGTCACTGCAGCGCTGAAGCTGTCCTCTCTCTCCGATCACATATGCAAAACAGTTATGCCTGGCATCCCAGTATTTCTTTTTTGTCTTTTCTATAAATTCCAGAGCTTCTTCTTCATTCTCCACCGGTATTACAGTTGCAATAAATCTTGATTTTTTTTCTACAATCTCATCTTCCCCGCCCTGATAGATGGTTCTGTATTCTGGTAACATTTTGTCGTCCTTTCGTATAATTTGTAAATTTATACATAATATAATACCTAATTTCTTAAGATTTTCCTAGTCTAATATGAAGTTTTCATTTTTTTCTTTATAAAAGAGTGTACATTTGCTATAATAACCTGGTATAAAGGAGGCCTAAACGCATGAATTATGGAAAGAAAAAGGCTGCGAAAAGGCAGAAAAAAATAACGTCCAAATCTACGATGCAGGGAAAACGTATCGTTGTCCGTTTATTCAAAGCATTACTGATCTGTATTGTTCTTGCAGCAGTAGTCGGAGTAGCCGGCGGCGGTCTTTTTATAAAAAAGATCATTGATGATACTCCTCATGTCTCCGCATCTGACGTTAAACCGAAAGGATTTACTACTTTCGTCTACGCCGATGATGGCAGCACAGAGATTGAACGTTTTGTATCTTCCGGTTCCAACCGAGTATACAAATCCATTGATGAGATACCAAAAAATCTGCAGCATGCATTTGTTGCAATCGAAGATGAACGCTTTTACAAACATAACGGTATTGATCTTCAGGGTATCGCCAGAGCTGCCGTCGTTGGTATTACAAAAGGTAACTTCACCGAAGGTGCCAGTACACTGACTCAGCAGCTGATCAAGAACAATGTGTTCCCGAACTTTACTAAAGAGAGGACTTTCTATGACAGATTACAGCGTAAAATTCAGGAACAATATCTTGCTCTGCAAATCGAGAAGAAAATGGATAAAAGCGAGATCATGGAAAGTTATCTGAATACGATCAACCTTGGACAGAACTGTCTTGGTGTTCAGGCTGCTTCCCAGCGGTATTTCGGAAAGGATGTATCCGAGCTGACTTTATCTGAATGTGCAGTTATTGCCGGAATCACCCAAAGTCCGAGTACTTACGATCCGATCACACATCCGGAAAATAACACTGAAAGACGTAACAAAGTATTAAAAAATATGCTGGAACAAGGTTACATCAGTCAGAAACAGTATGACGAAGCGATGGCTGATGACGTATATGCCAGAATCCAGACAACCAATACTGCTTCTCAGAATGATAACACATACAGTTATTTCGTTGATGCACTTGCCCAGCAGGTAATCCAGGACCTGAAAGACCAGCTTGGTTATACCGATACGCAGGCATACAATGCTGTTTACAGCGGCGGGCTCAGCATTTACTCTACACAGAATCAGGCTATGCAACAGATCTGTGACGAAGAAGCCAACGATGATTCCAATTATCCGGGACTGAAAGAATATGGTCTTGACTATGCACTGACAGTTACACGTGCAGATGGATCAACTGAAAACTATGGAAGCAATAATATCAAAAATTATGTAAAAGAAACAACAGGAAACGATCAGGGACTTTTATATTCCAGCGAAGACGCTGCCCGTGCGATGGTCGAGCAATGGAAGTCTACAATTGCTCAGGAGGGGGATACTTATGATGAACGTATCACAATCACTCCTCAGCCACAGTCTTCTGTCACTATCATGGATCAGAAAACCGGACAGATCAAAGCAATGGTCGGAGGTCGTGGTGAAAAGGCTTCCAGTCTCGGACTTAACAGAGCTTACCAGGGTTCCAAAAGACAGCCTGGATCTACATTTAAGATCCTTGCCGCTTATGCACCTGCACTGGATTCCTGTGACAAAACACTTGCTACTACTATTGACGATGAACCATATACATTAAAAAATGGACAGGTTTTAAGAAATGCCAACAAGCAGTACAACGGCACCACAACTCTCAGAGAAGGTATTAAACGTTCCATCAATGTTGTTGCCGTAAAATTAAGTGATGAGATTACACAGGAACTGGGATACGAATATTGTGAAAAATTCGGAATCACTACACTTGTAAAAAACAAAACCATTAATGGTGAGATTTTTGACGACAGTACCTCTCAGACCCTTGCTCTGGGTGGTATCACAGAAGGTGTTTACAATTATGAAATGTGTGCAGCCTATGCATCCATTGCCAACGGTGGTGTTTACAACAAACCAACTTTATACAGCAAAGTTGTCGACCATGACGGTAATGTACTACTGGATGGAACCGGGGAATCCCATACTGTGATTAAAGACAGCACTGCTTATCTCCTTACAAGTGCAATGGAAGATGTTGTTAATTCCGGTACTGGTACAGCATGCCAGCTTCCTAATATGCCAGTTGCAGGTAAGACGGGTACCACAACTTCTAACGTAGACTTATGGTTCTGTGGATTTACTCCATATTATACCTGTTCTGTATGGGGCGGATATGATGACAACAAAGAATGTGACTATGATACCAGCTTCCGCTTCCGCTTATGGAAAGGAATTATGAGCCGTATTCACGAAAATCTTGAGACAAAAGAATTTAAAGTTCCATCTTCTGTTGAAAAGAAGAGTATCTGTACAATCACTGGAAAGATTGCAGGCAGCAACTGCCCATCTATTACAGAATATTTTGCTAAAGATACACTTCCATCTGAAACCTGCTCCGGACACGGCAGTTCGTCTGGAAGTAAATATAAATCATACAGCAATGATGATTCCGATAATGAAGATTCTTCTGAATATTCTGGCGGAACAAAACATTCCGGCAGCACCAACAGTAATACTTCTGGTAATACCGATGGTAATACTGGCGGTAATTCCGGCGGTACCGGCAATACTGGTGGTACCGGCAGTGATAATACCGGTGGTAATTCCGGCGGTGATAATACCGGTGATACTACTACCGGCGGCGATACTGGACAATAATCCATTAGCAACATGCGCACGCACAAAACACGGGGTACAAATATGTGCCCCGTGTTTTTTTGCCCTGCATAATCTATATAATTATGTTTTTCTTTTCTAAAGTATCAGTTTTGCTGCTCCGCAAATACCTGCATCATTTCCCAATTTTGCAAGAACAAATTCTGTATCTTTATTTGCAAAAAATGCTTTTTCTTTAAAGTTCTTTTCTACATACTGAATCAGAACTTCTCCTGCTTTAGATACGCCTCCGCCAATCACAATTGCGGATGGATCTGCAACTGCAGCAAGATTTGCCATCGCATATCCGAGATATTTTCCAAACTCTTCAGCAATCTCTTTTGCTACTGTATCTCCCTCTTTTACTGCATCAAATACAGTCTTTGCACTAACTTCCTGCTCTCTTAATATAGATGGTGTATTATCTTTTGCAAGACGGATATTCGCCAGTCTGGTAATACCTGTTGCTGATGCATACTGCTCCAGGCATCCAGTATTTCCACATCCACAATGATCTGTTTCTTCGTAATTCACACAAAGATGTCCGATCTCACCTCCGGCACCATGTGCTCCGACCAGTGGTTTTCCATCAATGATGATTCCACCACCTACACCTGTTCCGAGTGTTACCATAATGATATTTTTACGGCCTTTACCGGCTCCCAGCCACATTTCTCCAAGCGCAGCTACATTGGCATCATTTCCAATCTCAGCCTTCATGCCGGACAGTTCTTCCATCTCTCTTTTTACTTCTTTATATCCCCATCCGAGATTTGCAGTGTTCTGTACTACACCTTCTGCGTCTACCGGTGCCGGAACTCCGACTCCGATTCCTTCTACTTCATCTCTGGCAATCTGTCTTTCTTCAAGTTTTGCATTTAATGCTTTTGCGATATCTGGCAGAACAGCCTCGCCCTGATTCTCTGTGCGGGTCTTGATCTCCCATTTATCGATAATCTCTCCTTCTGTTGTAAACAGACCTAATTTTACCGTCGTTCCTCCGATGTCTACTCCAAAACAATATCTCATTTTCTGATTTCTCCTATTTCTTTGTCAAATTCTGCTGTACACGCTTGTACAGTTCCTGTGCCGCGTTATATCCCATCTGTTTCTGTCTGTGGTTAACGGCTGCCGTCTCAACAATAATCGCAAGATTACGTCCCGGACGAATTGGGAGATGGTGGCATACCACTTTATTTCCAAGGAATTCTGTATACTCTTCTTCCAGACCAAGACGGTCATATTCTTTATTTTTATTCCACTCTTCCAGTGTGATCACAAGATCAATATTCTGCGTCTCTCTGACACTCAGTACACCGAACAATGCTTTTACATCTACGATACCGATGCCTCGCAGTTCAATGAAATGTCTTGTAATATCCGGTGCTGATCCAACCAGTGTCTCATCACTGACTCTGCGGATCTCTACAACATCATCACTGACAAGACGATGTCCACGCTTAATAAGCTCCAGAGCTGCTTCACTCTTGCCGATTCCGCTTTCTCCCATGATCAGCACGCCCACACCGTATACATCAACCAGCACACCATGAATAGAGATACACGGTGCAAGTTCTACATTCAGCCAGCGGATAATCTCTGCCGTAAATTCTGATGTCTTCTTCTCTGTCTGAAATACCGGAATATTTGCCTTTTCTGCTATCTCAAGAAGCATCTTCTCCGGCGGAAGATTTCTGCAGAAGATCAGACATGGTATCTTGTAAGAAAGCAAAGTCTCATAAATCTGTTTTTTCTTAACTTCATCTGTCATCTTCTCCAGAAATGTGTACTCTACATAACCAATGATCTGTACACGTTCTGAATCAAAATGTTCAAAAAATCCTGTAAGCTGCAATGCCGGTCTGTTAATGTCCGGTATCTCAACATCTTTGTCGGACAAATCTACATCCGGTGTAAGATTTTTGAGATTCATTTTTTCAACGAGTGTTTTTAATTCTACTTTATTCGCCATATTCTTCTACCTCACACGTATTAAAAATCTGATAGCACTATTATACCATACTTAAGGATTCTGGTGAAAAAATTTATACACTTCCTGTGCGGATTTTTCGTTCATGCTTGGCAGGTCTTTTAATTCTTCTACCGTTGCATTACGGATTGCGTCAATATTTTCAAAGCTTCTCATCAGATCTTTTCTTCTTGCCGGTCCCACTCCCGGAATATCATCCAGTACGGAATGTACCTGCCCTTTGCTGCGCAGCTGTCTGTGGAATGTAATCGCAAAACGGTGCGCCTCGTCCTGTATCCTGGTGATCAGGCGGAAACATTCGGAAGTGCGGTCAATCGGAAGTTCCATGTTATTAAAATACAGCCCCCTCGTTCTGTGGTTATCATCTTTCACCATTCCACATACCGGAATATGCAGATCCAGCTTTTCCAGAACTTCCAGTGCTATATTCACCTGTCCGCGGCCTCCATCCATCATGATCAGATCCGGAAACGCCTGGAATCCTCCGGTTTCACTCTCCTCCTGCTGTTCCCGCAATCCATGTTCGAACCTTCTCGTCAGCACTTCATTCATACTGGCATAATCATCCGGCCCCTGCACACTTTTGATCTTGAATTTACGGTAATCATTCCGCTTGGGTTTTCCGTGCTCATAGACTACCATCGAACCGACAGAATCGAAGCCATTCGTATTGGAAATATCATATGCTTCCATACGGACAATACCTTTTAATCCCAGAATCTTTTCCAGCTCTTTAACTGCGCCGATCGTTCTTCCTTCTTCACGTTTCAGGCGCTCCCGGTCATTTTTTAATACCATCTGTGCATTCTTCTGTGCCAGTTCTACCAGCTTTTCCTTCGTTCCCTTCTTCGGAATACGAAGATGAACTTTATGTTCTCTCCTCGCTGTCAGCCATTCCTCAATAATCTCCTGATCTTCGATTTCTTCCGAAAGCATCAGTTCTGCCGGAATATACGGTGTCCCCGCATAGAACTGTTTGATAAAGCTTGACAGTATCTCACTTTTTGCATCATTTTCTGCAATCTTCAGATAAAAATGATCCCGCCCGATCAGTCTTCCATTTCGAATAAAGAAGACCTGTACAACTGCATCTTCTCCTTCGGAAGCCATTGCAATGATATCTCTGTCATCTCCTGCCGTATCCGTGATCTTCTGCTTCTGGGCAATCTTCTGTACACTCGTCAGCAGTTCCCGGTACTCAATCGCCTTCTCGAATTCCAGATTATCCGATGCTGCCATCATCTTTTCTTCCAGTTCTTTTAAGATCGGATCATAATTTCCATTCAGGAAACGTACTACTTCATCAATTGCTTTCCTGTACTCTTCCTGAGAAACATACCCCTGGCACGGTGCCTGACACTGATGGATGTGATAATTCAGACACGGCCGTTCTTTTCCGATATCCTTTGGCAGCGAACGGTTACAGCTGCGGATATGATAGAGCTTACGGATCAGTTCGATCGTATCTTTTACCGCACCTGCACTGGTATATGGTCCAAAATACTTTGCCTTATCCTTCTTCATCCGTCTTGCCATCATTACCCTTGGGAACGGCTCATTTACTGTAACTTTTATAAATGGATAAGTCTTGTCGTCCATTAGCATGGTATTATATTTTGGTCTGTGTTCTTTGATCAGATTACACTCTAACACCAGTGCTTCCAGTTCAGAATCAGTCACAATGTATTCAAATCTGGAAATATGTGTCACCATCTGTTCAATCTTGGCACCCTTGTTCCTGCTGCTCTGGAAATACTGACGGACACGGTTCTTAAGGCTGATTGCCTTTCCAACATAGATGATTGCATCTTTTTCATCGTGCATCAGATATACTCCCGGCTTTCCGGGCAGCTTCTTCAATTCTTCCTGTATGTTAAAATTCTCCATATACGTCTCCTGTATATTTTTCATTTTCTGGTTCTAAATATCTTCTCTGGATTTTAGAATCCTGTTACCAGTCTTCTTCCGACTCTTTTACAATCAGTAAAGAATAGTAGCCTGCCTGCTCCGGAACATCCTCTATTCTTTCATAGATCCTCTCCTCTGGCATCCCACAGTTTTCTATCATCTTTACATTCACATTTCCATCTTTTTCTTCCAGGATCCTCTTTACTTCGCCTATTCTGGATGCAGACTTCATCAGGATCTTTGTACCGGAATAGTTCAGTGCTTCCTCTATCTCATAACTGGATGGGATTATATGAAGTTCTTCTGCCCGTTCAACAAGACTATCATCCAGTCTCGCTGCTGCTGCGCAAAACGACGGAATTCCACTGATGATCTCTGCCTCATATCCTTTCGCTTTTACTATGCGGTGAATGTACATATAAGTCGAATAAATTGTCGGATCTCCCAGTGTCAGATATGCCACATCCTTCCCATTTTCCAGTTCTTCTATAATTCTTCCTGCCGCATTTTCATAATTCTGATTCAGAATCTGTCTGTCCTTTGTCATTGGTGTATCCAGATCCAGGAATTCCTTTTCTTCCATGTTCTCTATCATCCCCGCTGCAATCCTGTAACTGACCGCATGTTCCCTGCCTCTCGCAGGCACTGCAAGCACCGGACATGACTTTATAATACGCACTGCTTTATATGTCATAAGTTCCGGATCTCCCGGTCCTACTCCGACTCCGAATAATCTTCCCTTCATACTCTTTCCTCCAGAATACTCTCATCCTGCCTATTATATACCAGGCACATATAATTGAAAAGAAAAAAGATACAGGGCTTTCTTAAACTGTACCCTGTATCTTTCGTCGTATATCTGTTCTCTTTATACTTATTCTTCTTCGCGAGCAGCTTCCTTTATTACTTCAACAGGTTCTTCTGCTGTCTCTTCTGCTGTCTCCTGCACAGCTGCATCCTGTACATCCGTTGCTTCCTCTGCAGGTTTCATCACAAAACCTTCACCTTCTACCGGATTCATACCAATTCTTGCCTCTTCCTTCTTCGGTGCATCCGGATCAATTCCTTCTACTTCATGGAAAATCTCCATAAATTCTTTTCCGGTAATCGTCTCTTTCTCAATCAGGAATGCTGCGATCTTATCCAATGACTGTCTGTGATCTCTCAGAAGCTGTTTTGCTTCTTCATATGCCTCTTTCAGCATCTTCATGACTTCTTCATCAATCTCGGATGCTGTCTGCTGTCCACAGTTGCTGACCGGACGTCCGTCCAGATATCGGTTCTGAATAGATTCCAGACCAATCAGTCCGAACTTCTCACTCATACCATACTGTGTGATCATGGCTCTTGCAACGCTGGTTGCTTTTTCGATGTCATTGGATGCCCCAGTTGTAACGGTATCGAATACTACTTCCTCTGCAGCACGTCCCGCAAGCAGTCCGACTAACATTGCCTGAAGTTCTTTCTTCGTATTCAGATACTTTTCTTCTTCCGGTGTCTGCATAACATAACCAAGTGCTCCCATCGTACGTGGGACGATCGTAATCTTCTGTACCGGCTCCGAATCTTTCTGCAGTGCACTTACCAGTGCATGTCCGACCTCATGATAAGAAACGATTCTGCGTTCTTCCTGACTCATGATGCGGTCTTTCTTCTCTTTACCTACAAGCACTACTTCTACTGCTTCAAATAAGTCTGACTGGCATACCGCATTTCTTCCATGCTTTACGGCATTGATCGCTGCTTCATTGATCATATTTGCAAGATCGGAACCAACTGCTCCGGAAGTTGCCAGCGCAATCTCTTCCAGATTGACTGTCTCATCCATCTTCACATCTTTGGAATGTACCTTCAGGACATCCACACGACCTTTCAGATCCGGTTTTTCCACAACGATACGTCGATCAAAACGACCCGGTCTTAATAATGCAGGATCCAGAATCTCCGGTCTGTTGGTTGCCGCAAGGAGCACCAGACCTTTGTTACTTTCAAATCCATCCATCTCCGCAAGCAGCTGGTTCAGTGTCTGCTCACGCTCATCGTTGCCGCCCATCTGATTGTCACGGCTCTTACCGATTGCATCGATCTCATCAATGAAAATGATACATGGTGCCATCTGCTGTGCCTGCTTGAACAGGTCACGCACTCTGGATGCTCCGACACCAACATACATTTCCACAAATGCGGAACCACTCAGTGAGAAGAACGGTACCTTTGCTTCTCCGGCTACTGCTTTCGCCAGAAGTGTCTTACCTGTTCCCGGAGGACCGACTAACAATGCTCCTTTCGGAAGCTTTGCTCCGACGCTCGTATATTTCCCAGGATTATGCAGGAAATCAACCACTTCCTGCAAGGACTCCTTTGCCTCATCCTGTCCGGCTACATCCTTGAATGTCACACCTGTCTGCTTTTCTACATACATCTTGGCATTGCTCTTACCGATTCCCATCATGCCGCCGCCTTTTGACATACGCTTTGTCATCCAGATGATCATTCCTACAAAGAATGCGATCGGCAGGAATGTTAAGATTACATTCATCGCCATTGCGGATGTCGTATCCGGAATCTCCTGATTAAATTCCACACCTGCTTTTTCCAGCCGGCTGGTCAGCTCATCATCCTTTACAACACCTGTGTAATATTCCTCTGAAACGCCGCTGTCTTTATCCTTCTTCGTGACGATCATTATCTTGTCACTCTGGATTTCTACTTTTTTGACCTTGCCATCATCTACCATCTTCAGAAATTTATTATAGGTAATCTCTTTTGCAGAGGTCATTCCCTGGAACTGGAATAATGCGATCACCAAGATTGATGTAATGACCGTAACCAGTAAAATAAACGATATACCTTGTTTATTATTCTTGTTATTTTTGTTATTTTGGTTATCCATTTTAATCCTCCTGTATAATTAATTATTATAAAGACCGCTATGTTAGAAATCAATAAAAACATTATGAAAAGATTGTAAACTTCCTATGTGTTGTAGTATACTTGGAATGAAAATGCTTATGCCGGTTCCGGCAGATTTTTCACTACAAAGATCAAATATATTTTAGATGAGGGAATGTACTTATGAAAATTGGATTCGATAATGAAAAATACCTGAAGATGCA
>CAKRAT010000014.1 GCA_934295165.1 uncultured Dorea sp.
TTCACAGAGACACCTAATAATTCAGCAAAATCTTTTGGTTTATAATTAGTGATATTCGATGTGTTCATAGCAATACCCCCCATGAGCACATTTTAACACATTTAATCACTAATATCAATGTTATCGATTGCTTAAAAATCCTCCTTTTGTTTTGCAAAAATATTAGATAAGATAATTATAAAAGAGACAGGAAAAAATTACAATGGTAACTTGTTTGAACAAGATAAAATAAAAGTATTGACTTGTTCAAACAAGTATGCTATAACATGTGTAAAGAGAACTTGTTTAAACAAGATTGAAACGGCAGGATAAGGAAAACAGAGGGAAGAAAATCATCTGTGAAAACAAGAAAAATATGGAGGAAAGAGAAATGGGCAAATATTCAGAAGACGCAAAAGAATTACTTCGTCTGGTCGGAGGAAAAAGTAATATCGCAGCCGTATCGCATTGTATCACGAGGATGCGTTTCGTACTGCAGGATCCAAAGAAAGCAGATGTAGAAAAGATCGAAGCAATGAAAGCCGCAAAGGGGTGTTTTACACAGTCCGGACAATTCCAGGTGATCATTGGAAATGGAGTGGCAGATTTTTATAATGACTTTGTTGCTGTTGCAGGAATTGAAGGGGTATCCAAAGACGCAGTAAAACAGGCTGCAAAGCAGAATCAGACCGTATTACAGAGAATCGTATCGGTGCTGGCAGAGATCTTTGCCCCGCTGATCCCGGCAATTATTACCGGTGGTCTGATTCTTGGATTCCGTAACTGTATCGACAGTATGTATTTATTCCAGAATGGAACTAAGACACTGTGTGACATCAGCCAGTTCTGGTCAGGAATTGACAGCTTTTTATGGCTGATCGGTGAAGCAATCTTCCATATGCTGCCGGTTGGAATCTGCTGGTCCGTAACGAAGAAAATGGGCACGACACAGATGCTCGGTATCGTACTTGGACTGACACTGGTATCCGGACAGCTGTTAAATGCATATTCCGTAGGTTCAACTGCAGCAGCAGATATTCCGAAGTGGGATTTCGGATTTGTGAAAGTGAATATGATCGGTTATCAGGGACAGGTAATTCCGGCGATCATGGCAGCATTTATTCTGGTATACATAGAAAAATTCTTCCGGAAGATCACACCACAGGTAATCTCGATGATCGTAGTTCCATTCTGCAGTCTGGTGCTTTCTGTTATGGCAGCACATTTTATCGTAGGACCGATCGGATGGAAGATCGGAGCTGCAATCTCAGCAGTTGTATATGCAGGAATTACGGGAACATTTAAGATTGTATTTGCCGCAATCTTCGGATTCATCTATGCACCGCTTGTAATTACCGGACTCCATCATACATCGAATGCCATCGACCTTCAGCTGATTGCAGATTACAAGGGAACGATGCTGTGGCCGATGATCGCACTTTCTAACATTGCACAGGGTTCGGCAGTACTTGCAATGATGGTATTACAGAAGAAAAATACAAAAGCACAGGAAGTAAATATCCCGGCCTGTATCTCTTGTTACCTCGGTGTTACAGAGCCTGCAATCTTCGGTGTAAACCTGAAATATACATTTCCGTTTGTATGTGGAATGATCGGATCTGCCTGTGCGGCAGTTGTATCGGTAGCAACCGGCACAACCGCAAATGCCATCGGAGTCGGAGGTATTCCTGGAATCCTTTCCATCCAGCCGAAATATATGTTAAGTTTTGCAATCTGTATGGTGATCGCAATTGTGGTTCCGTTTATCTTAACAGTAATTGTTGGAAATAAGAAATTAAGCAAAGCAGAAAGAGAAGATATCACAGAAGAAATCGAAGAAACTACAGAGGATACAAAAGAAACTGCAGAGCAGGAGAACGATGCAAAAGAGATTTCTGAAACCGCAACAGACGATGTAACTTTAAAAGCTTACCTGACAGGAAAAGTTATTCCGCTGAAAGAAGTCGGAGACGGTGTATTTTCAGAAGGCATTATGGGAGAAGGTCTGGCAATCAGACCGGAAAATGATACATTATATGCACCTGTTGACGCGGCGGTGACAGTGCTGATGGAAGATTCACGTCACGCAGTCGGTCTTACGATGGAGAATGGTATGGAGATCTTACTTCATGTAGGAATTGATACAGTGGATATGCAGGGGGATGGATTTACTTATTATGTGACGGAGAATCAGAAAGTAAAAGCCGGAGAACCGTTGATTAAATTCGACAGAGAGAAGATTAAAAAGGCCGGACATCCGGACGTGACCGTATGTGTGATCACAGAGACGGGAAATGCTTCGCCGTTAACCTTCCACACAGGAATCCATGCAGAAGCCGGAAAGACAGAAATCGCCGGAAACAGTGAGAACTAATTTTGATAAGGAGCATAGAAATGGAGAATTTAAAAAATAAAGTTGTATATCAGATTTACCCGAAGTCTTTTCAGGATTCTAACGGTGACGGATTCGGAGATCTGAAAGGAATTACAGAAAGATTAGATTATTTGAAAAGTCTGGGAATTGATTATCTGTGGCTGACACCATTCTTTATCTCTCCGCAGAATGATAACGGGTATGATGTGGCAGATTACAAGAAGATTGATTCGAGATATGGAACGATGGAAGATCTGGAAGAACTGATCCGTGAGGCGGATGTACGGGGGATCGGACTGATGCTGGATATGGTATTTAACCATACATCTACAGAGCATGAATGGTTCCAGAGAGCTTTAAAAGGAGAAAAAAAATATCAGGATTATTACATTTTCAAAGACGGTGTGAAAGACAGAATTCCGACCAACTGGGTGTCCAAATTCGGCGGTCCGGCATGGGAGTATGTAGAAGATCTTGGAAAATGGTACCTTCACTTATATGATGTGACACAGGCAGATCTGAACTGGGAGAATCCGGAAGTCAGAGAAGAATTAAAAGACGTGATCCGCTTCTGGAAAGAAAAAGGAATCAAAGGGTTCCGGTTTGATGTGGTAAATGTCATTTCAAAACCAGAAGTATACGAAGATGATTTCATCGGAGACGGAAGACGATTCTATACAGACGGAAGACATGTACATGAATTTATCAAAGAACTGGTAAAAGATACAGATATCGCAGACATGATCACAGTGGGAGAGATGTCTTCCACTACATTAGATAACTGTATCCGGTATTCGGACCCGGATGAAAAAGAATTATCTATGTGCTTTAATTTCCATCATCTGAAAGTAGATTATAAAGATGGCCAGAAATGGGAACTTGCGGCACCGAATTATAAAGAATTGAAGAATCTGTTCAAAACCTGGCAGGAAGGTGCGCAGGAAGGAAACGGATGGAACGCATTATTCTGGTGTAACCATGACCAGCCGCGTATTGTAAGCCGCTTTGGCAACGAAGGAAAATACTGGAAAGAATCTGCAAAGATGCTGGCAGGTGCAATTCATATGATGCAGGGGACTCCATATATTTATCAGGGAGAAGAACTGGGTATGACGAATGCACATTTTACATCCATTGACCAGTACAGAGACGTGGAAAGTCTGAACTATTATGAAATTTTACTCTCTGAAGGAAAGACAAAAGAAGAAGCATTAAAGACACTGGCAGAACGTTCCCGTGACAATTCCAGAACACCGATGCAGTGGTCCGGTGCGGAAAATGCAGGATTCACAGATGGAACACCATGGATACAGACGGAAGATAACTATCAGCAGATCAATGTAGAAGCAGAAGAACAAGACAGCGGTTCCATTTTGAATTTCTATAAGAAACTGGTGACACTCCGAAAAGAAATGCCGGTAATCTCCGAAGGCAAGATTAAGTTCATCGAAGAAGACAATGAAGCCGTGCTGGCATATACAAGAACCCTGGCCGGTCAGGAATTAGTAGTCTTCTGCAATTTAAAAGAAGAAGAAACCCAGGTAAAATGGACAGAAGAAAAAGCCCGGAAGCTGCTCGGAAATTATCCGGACGCGGAAAAAACAGATGTTCTGAATGGGAGATTGAAGCTGCGGGCGTATGAATTCGTAGTGTTTGAAATTGCTGTTTAATGCATGAAGCGATCGTTACCCGGACCTTCATAAAACTTAGGAACTCTTTCCTGTTCAGATTCCGTCGGCGGGAAAATCTAAAGGGACAAAATTCTGCTAAAAGCAGGTCTTCAAAATTTGAAACTCGGAATACGCCTCAAACAGTCAAATTTTGAAAACCTAACGCAGAATTTTGTCCCTTTAGATTTTCCAACACCTTCTCCATATTCACTGGAAAGAGTTCCTAAGTTTTATTCCGTGGGTATCGCATGCTGTAATGATTAAACGGCGGAACCGTAACCGTTATGATACCGAAAGTGTATCAAAAAGGCCGGAAAATCAAGGTTTCCGCCATAACTTTCCGGCGACACATAAAGGTTACAATTCCGCTGTTAAATTTATTATCATTGGCCAATCACGACATGAGAAAGACTTGGTGTTATGTTTGATGCGTATTTTGGCGTGATGTGTAGAAGTTCTTAGGCAGTTTGACTTTCCGTTAAAGGGATGGAGCGAACTGTTTGAACCCCACAGGGGTGAGTTTGAGCGGAATCCCTTTCGTCCTTAGGAAAGTCGGACTGCCTTAGAACTTCTGCATCGTGACATCCAGCAACAAACATAACACCAAGTCTTTCTCATGGACCGGGGTAAACCACGATACTAAATTAAACAGCCCCTTTTTTTAATATATCCACCGTATGCGACCCCGCCCCCACAAGCTCCGGCCTCTCACAAACCGAAAGATGATACCGGATAAACGTCTCAAACGTCTCCTCATCCATCGCATTCAGCACCGGCCGCATATAATCCGAAGGGCCGTCGGCAGAGATAACCTTGATCCGTTCCAGACCGGCGGCCGCATTGTATGCATCCATGTCTTCCAGACGCACATAATCATAGAGATCTTCCGGTTTGGGCTGTACCCGGAAATCCTCATCAATCTTGCCATTTTCCATGCATTCTAAAATGTGATTCTGCTTGAATCCATAAGTCAGTACACTGTATTCATTCATGCAGTAGGCAACCAGGATCACACCGTCATCCTTTAATACCCGTTTCGCTTCGCTCAGAGCTTTGACCTTATCCTCCATAGAATATAGATGATACATCGGACCAAAGACAAGAACAACGTCGAATTCCCGGTCCGGAAAACGGGAAAGCTTCATGGCATTTCCCTGATAAGCTTTCACAGAGCTGTTCTTTTTCTTCAGGATTCCCAGATTATATTTGACCAGTTCCACAGCAGTGACATCGTATCCTTCTTCGGCAAGCGCAACGCTGTAGCGCCCGGTCCCGGCTCCTACGTCAAGGATCTTGGCAGATTTATCCTCCGGGAGATATTCATGGATATATTTCATGGAAGTGGTGAATTCGACCTGACCGTGGCGGCTGCCGAGCCGTTTTTCTTCGTTAAATTTATTATAATATTTTTCAAGTTCTGTCATCATAAGAGAGTTACCTCCGGTAGTATTTTTTATGTATATTTTGATGCTTCATAATAATATGCTGCTATAAGCACCAACTGACCTTTATGTACTTTAACATATTTACATAAATCTTTGTATACAAAAAAAGAAAGAATTGAGAAATCCCGGCGTTTTCGCTATAATAGTGTCACAAATAAAAGTGTCAGACAAGAGGAAATGAAGTTATAGAATATGATAGAAAATATAATAGAAATTACAGATTTTAATGCTCCTGAACTGGATGTATATGCAAGGCTTACGGAAGCCCAGCTTCTGAATAAAGATCATCCGGAGGATGGACTGTTTATCGCGGAAAGCCCGAAAGTGATCGGAAGAGCATTAGCCGGGGGATACGAACCGGTGTCGGTACTGGTAGAGAAGAAGCAGGCCGCAGAGGATGAGGAGACAACAGAGATATTAACGGAAATAGTGAAACGATGTGGGGAAATTCCGGTATATACAGCAGAATTTGATGTGCTTACGAAGCTGACCGGGTTCAAGCTGACCAGAGGAATGCTGTGTGCAATGAGGAGACGGGAACTTCCGGAACTTAAAGCAATCTGCAGCGGATGCAGAAGAATCGCAGTGCTGGAAAATGTCATGAATCCGACAAACGTCGGGGCAATCTTCCGTTCGGCAGCGGCACTTCATATGGATGCGGTGATACTGACACCCGGGTGCAGTAATCCCCTTTACAGGAGGGCAAGCCGTGTCAGTATGGGGACAGTGTTCCAGATTCCGTGGACATTTGTGGATAACTCTGTAAAATGGCCGGAAGAAGGCATGAAAAAGCTGCATGATATGGGATTTCAGACAGTGGCGATGGCGTTAAAAGAAGATTCGGTAAGTATAGATGATCACAAGCTTATGAAAGAAGAAAAACTGGCGGTAATCCTCGGAACAGAGGGAGAAGGGCTTATGGAAGAAACGATTGCCGGATGTGATTATACGGTAATGATCCCGATGTCGCATGGTGTGGATTCGTTAAATGTAGCCGCAGCAAGTGCGGTTGCTTTCTGGCAGCTGGGCAATAAGGGATAGCGCAGAACAACTAACGGTACAATCAACCGTACAATTAACAAGACTTAGATGAGATTATGGAAAATACAAAGGGAGCAGACGGACAGGATGAAGAAATTAATTATGAGATTACCGAGTCCGCATACACCGTAATTTCCGAAAAGGGAGTGGAGTTCCTGAAGGCGATCCGAAAAGAAGGGGCAAAGCTTCTGATCGATGATTTTGGAAGTGGAATGTCTTCATTCAGTACAATGCGGGATTATGATTTTGACATTATCAAGCTGGATATGGGATTCGTCCAGAAGATCGGAATGGATCAGAAGAGTAATCATATACTGATCGCACTGATCGACCTTGCCCATCATCTGGAAATGAAAGTGGTCGCAGAAGGTGTGGAGACAAGAGAACAGGCAGAATTTCTGAAGAATTACGGATGTGATTACCTGCAGGGATATTATTTTTCCAAACCTGTTACGCAGGAAGAATTTGAACAGCTATTGGATGGTCATCTTGAATTAAAAGAAGAAACCGGGGTGTAACCAGAGAAATTTGAACAGCTGCCGGATGTTCATGAAAAAAATGTGTAAAATATGCAGATATATGATATGATGGAAAGCAAAAAGAAAAAAATTACAGGAGGAATGAGAAGATGTATATTACTTGCTTGGATGTAGAAGGAGTTCTGGTACCGGAGATATGGATCGCATTTGCCGAGGCAAGCGGAATTCCGGAACTGAAAAGAACGACCAGAGATGAACCGGATTACAACAAACTGATGAGATGGAGACTGGACATTTTAAAGGAACACGGACTGGGAATCAAAGAGATCCAGGAGACGATTGCAAAGATCGATCCGCTTCCGGGAGCAAAAGAGTTCTTAGATGAACTCCGTTCTTTCAGTCAGGTCATTTTGATCAGTGATACATTTACCGAGTTCGCACAGCCATTGATGGAAAAGCTCGGAAGACCGACGCTGTTCTGCAACAGCCTGGAGATCGCAGATAACGGTGAGATCACAGACTTCAAGATGCGTGTGGAGAATTCCAAACTCAGTACCGTAAAAGCACTGCAGTCCATCGGATTCGAGACGATCGCAAGCGGTGATTCCTACAACGATCTGGGCATGATCCAGGCAGGAAAAGCAGGATTCTTATTCCGCACGACGGAGAAGATTAAGGAAGATTATCCGGAGATCCCGGCGTATGAGACTTATGAGGAATTGCTGGGAGCGATTAAATCGGCTATGAATATTTAATTTATCATCGTGGCCACTCGGTCCATGAGAAAGACTTGGTATTCTGTTGCTGGCTAAGATTCCACGATGAAGAAGTTCTAAGGGCGTCAGTAACAGAATACCAAGTCTTTCTCATGTCGTGACTGGCCAATGATAATGAATTCAATAGAGGAAGCGTAACTTTTGTGTGTTGCCGGAAAGTTGTGGTGGAATCCTTGATTTTCCGGCTTTTCTGTTGTCAAGCACTTAATTTATAAGAAACTGCTAGCAACAGGCTATGCTATATAGATACACTTCCGGTCTCACAAGGGTTATGGCTCTTCTATTAATTCACTACAGCGTTAGATACGCACGGAATAAAAGTTGGAAAGGCATTCCAGTGAATATGGAATCATCGATGGTACTTCTTAGATAAAAAAATCGGCCGTTAGTTTTCAAAAAATCCACTGTTTGAGCCGAACGGCGAGTTTGGATTTTTTGAAAGCTGTTTTTAGGCCGATTTTTTTATCTTAGAAGTTCCCGATGATGGAATCTGAACAGGAATGCCTTTCCAACTTTTATTCCGGTTCGGGTAGCCAGCTTAGCAAATTAACTAGAAATCTCCTCCGCATGCGCAAGCGCCGCCGATATATTCGGACAGAAATTCTCCCGCCCAACCAGCTCCACGAATCCAGCCTTCTCCATAACCTTCATCGGCTGTTCATTCACATGCGAGAATACAAGCGTAATCCCCTTACTTTCACACACCTTTGTCAGGTTAAATAAAGCATTCATAGCAGTACTGTCGATCGCCGGAACACTTCTCATACGAAGGATCAGGCAGGTCGTAAAGTCTTTGACAACAATGTGCTCGATCGTATCTGCGGCACCGAAGAACAATGGTCCGGTGATCTCGTAGACACGAATCTGCAGTGGAAGTTTTTTAAGATATTCATCCACATCCGGTGTGTCATCGTCCACATAAGTCCAGCCGTCTACATGTGTTTCCTCACTCATACGTTTGATGAAGAGAAGACATGCAAGCACCATACCAATCTCGATCGCAACCACAAGGTCGAACAGGATCGTGAGAATAAATGTTGCAAATAATACGATGATATCACTCTTCGGTGCAGTGCGGACCAGGTGTATAAATGTACGCCACTGGCACATATTGTAGGCAACGATGAACAGGATCGCTGCGATGGCCGGCATCGGGATCATTCCGGCGAACGGCATCAGTACGACGAGTACGATGACCAGCGTGACAGAATGTACCATTCCTGCAACCGGTGTACGTCCGCCATTCTTGATGTTGGCAGCGGTTCTTGCAATTGCGCCTGTTGCAGGGATACCGCCGAATAATGCAGATGCGATATTTCCGGCACCCTGTGCAACCAGTTCCATGTCGGAGCGGTGCTTTCCGTTGATCATTCCGTCTGCGACAACGCAGGAAAGGAGTGATTCAATTGCAGCAAGTACTGCGATGGTAAATGCATTCGGAATCGCATTTTCCACAATCTGCAGATTCACGGTCGGCAGATGAAATGCCGGAAGAGAATTGCTGATTGTATAAAGATTTCCAATCGTGGCAACTTTAAGCGGAAGGAACTTTACCATCAGACTTCCGACGATAACGGCGATCAGGGACCCCGGGATCTTTTTGAAAATCACCGGGGAGATGATCAGGATTGCAAGGCTTACGATACCGACGATCAAAGCATGGGTATTCATCGTGGAAATATTTTCGATAAATGCTTTGAATTTTTCGGTCGTTTCGATTGGCTTTACGCCGTCCGGATAAGTCACTCCGAAGAAATCCTTCAACTGTCCGATTACGATTGTAACAGCAATTCCAGAAGTGAAGCCTGTTGTGATCGTGTACGGGATGAACTTGATCAGGCTTCCGAAATGGCAGAGTCCCATCAGGATCAGGAAGATCCCTGCAAGAATAGTTGAAATCACGAGCCCGTCCAGTCCGTCTTTTGCAACAATGCCTGCAACAATCGTTGCAAATGCAGCGGTCGGTCCGGCAATCTGTACACTGCTTCCGCCGAGTGCGGAGATGACGAATCCCGCAACGATTGCAGTGAAGATCCCGGCTTGCGGTCCGACACCGGATGCCAGTGCAAGTGCGATGGACAGCGGAAGTGCGATGACCGCAACGATGATTCCGGCAGTCATGTCTTTGACAAACTGGGTACGGTCGTAAGATTTCAGTGAAGTCAGTAACATTGGTTTCAATGAATTCATGTGTTAATTTTACCCTCTCTTTAGTTTTATTCCTTTAATCTATAAAAACAACTTCAAAAGTATAACATAAGAAGAAAGCCGGAGGGGGCGTGTTCGCATTTATATACAATCTGATGGAAAAATATGGCAATTTCAGGCAGTCAGAAAGTAATATATATAAATAAGAAAAAGAGTAGTAAAAAATGCTTTTGAAGATGTATGGAATATATATAGAAAATTTAAGGAAATATATCGGATTGTACACAGAAAAAGGCTTGAAATTCATACTGTGAAAGTCTATAATATGTTGCGGGCAGTAAATAATATTGCACACGATAGTTAGAAAATGAATGAAAAATTCAATGAAAAAGGCAGGTGAACAGAATGGACGGTTGCGATAGTCATGGGCGAAGTAGCAGCATAGGATGGAAATTAAAAAGTTTATTAAGCAACAGTCGGTTCTGTTGGCTTTAGCTATATCATAGATTTCTTTTATTTCTTATCCTATTTCCCAATGAGTATTACAAGTGAATAATAGCAGTCGTTTGATGGAGGATATAATTGTTACATATCCTGCAGTGTGTTTATGGTGAAGAAAACCGGGACATGCATATCCGGTTAGACGCATAAGGAAAAAAGGGTAGGAGGTAGAGGTATGGAAAATAAAGATTACACAGCCGAGATACTGGAAATCATCAGAAGTAATACGTCACCAGGCATTATGAGAAGCAGACTGGAAGATTATCATGCAAATGACCTTGCAGAAGTATTTCCACAGCTGAAGGTGGCAGAGAGAAGGAAAATCTGCAGAATTCTTGATCTGGACATGCTTTCTGATATCTTTGAACATATCGATGAACAGGAAGCAGCAGAATACCTGGATGAGATGGACATTAAAAAAGCAGCGGCAATCCTTTCCGCAATGGAGACGGACGCAGTTGTGGATGTCCTGCAGATGATTCCGAAAGAGAAGAAAAATGTTCTGATTGAATTAATGGATGACGATGCCAGAAAAGATATGGCAATCATCGCTTCCTTTGATGAGGATGAGATTGGAAGCAGAATGACAACGAACTGCATCATGATCCGTGAGAATCTGACGGTGAAGCAGGCAATGAGCAGTCTGGTAGACCAGGCGGCAAAGAACGATAACATTTCTACGTTATTCATGGTAACGGAAGATAATACATTTTATGGAGCAATGGATCTGAAAGATCTGATCATTGCAAGACAGGAATCTCCGTTAGAGAATCTGATCGCAACATCGTATCCATATGTATATGGTAATGAGCTGATCGATGACTGTATCGAGAGACTGAAAGATTATTCCGAGGATTCGATTCCGGTACTGGATAATGAAAACAAGCTTCTCGGAGTCATCACATCCCAGAGCATGGTAGACCTGGTCGATGATGAGATGGGTGAAGACTATGCGAAGTTCGCCGGTCTGACCGCTGAGGAAGATCTGAAAGAGCCATTAAGAGAGAGTATCAAGAAGAGACTTCCGTGGCTTCTGGTACTGCTGGGACTGGGAATGGTCGTTTCATCAGTAGTCGGTCTGTTTGAAGAAGTCGTAAGCCAGCTTACAATCATCATGTGCTTCCAGTCACTGATCCTGGATATGGCAGGTAACGTAGGTACACAGTCACTGGCTGTAACGATCCGTGTACTGATGGATGAGTCACTGACCGGAAAGCAGAAGGTGGAACTGGTATTCAAAGAAATGAAGATTGCATTCTCGAATGGATCGATCCTTGGAATTCTGTCGTTTGCACTGATCGGGCTTTACATTGCATTATTCAAAGGAAAGACATTTATATTCGCATATGCGGTATCCGGATGTATCGGAGTCTCACTGCTGCTGGCAATGGTGATTTCGGGAGCGGTCGGAACACTGATTCCGCTGTTCTTTAAGAAGATCCATGTAGACCCGGCGGTTGCTTCGGGACCATTGATCACAACGGTCAATGACCTTGTGGCAGTCGTATCTTATTACGGACTGAGCTGGATCTTCCTGATCAATATGATGCATCTGGCTGGTTGATTTTAAATATAGTTAGAATGAAGACAGATAATCATGGACATTAAAGATTTAAACGTATTTCATACAATAGCAAAAGAAGAAAGTATTGCAAAGGCATCCCGCATTCTCTATATGACACCTCAGGGGATCAGTAAGATCGTAAAGAACCTGGAGGCAGAGATGGGATGCCGTCTCTTTACGCGGAACAAATCCGGCATGCAGCTTACGGAGAGTGGGAGACGTTTTTTAGAGTATGCGGATAAGGACATCGAAGATTACTATCAGGTGAAGAAGGATATTCTGCATATAGAACAAAGGCAGCGCAAAGTTGTAGATCTGTTGTCGGCATATGGAATCCTCCGTATGGTAACACCGGACTGTATCACAGAATTCTGTAAGCAGTATCCGGATATCGAATTCCACTACAGAGAATATCCGGATCTGCAGGCAGAGCGTCTGTTTGCAGAGAATGAAGGAAATGTTGCATTTTCTATCGGGGAATTCGATAAGGAATTGTATCATATCGTTCCATTAGAAACATTTCCAATCAAACTTCTTGTGAATGAACAGGACCCGTTAAGTGGGCGGAAAAGTGTGACGATAGAAGACCTGAAGGGCAGACCATTATATATCGAGAGCAGTCAGTTCGCAATCTATCATCAGATCATGCAGAAATGTGAAGAGTCCGGATTCCGTCCGGATATCGCATTTAAGAGCAGCGGATTCAGCCTGTGCCATAAGATGGTGAAGGCGAATAAGGGAATCTCTGTGACGGTGGATTTTGTCTTTGATGATATGAAAGAACAGGGATTGAAACTGATTCCGTTTTCGGATGGTGTGTACGAGTGGAAAGCATGCATGATCACCAGAAAAGAGGAGACGGAAAATGAAGCGGTTCAGTGTTTCAGGGAATTTATCCAGGAGTGGATTGAGAAGATCAAGCAGGGAGAGATTATCCGGTAAGATTCAGATCACTGATATGAATCGATATACGTTTGACAGAAGTTCCGGCTGTCAGGTTCTGCAGGTGTAGACGGGATGTAGACGGGATGTGAGCTGCGATAGTAAGAAAAAAGTTGATATAGAGTAACAAAAAGTTGAGGATAAGCCATAAATTCTGCATTGTTAACAAATTGACGGTGCAGGGATTATGGCTTTTTTGTATAGAAATTCTTCGTTTATAGATATCTTGAATGGGGCTTAAGACTTATAGAAAATCCCACTTTAACAAATAAATTTTCTATAGCTATAATGTAAATATATGGGCATTGGGGAATGCCCGGAGTAAATTTATTTATTGTATTAGGAGGTATTACTTATGAACATCGGAGTAACAGAAATCAGCCCAAGAGCGGTGCAGAGAGCAGCGGAGAAGAATTTTAAAAGTGGATATTATTGCTGTGAGGCACTGATGTGTACGATCCGTGACGAGTTCAAACTGGATGTACCAAAAGAAGTTATCGCAATGTCATCCGGTATGGCTGTCGGAGCAGGAAAATCCGGCTGTGCCTGCGGTGCATTCAATGGCGGTCTGCTTGCACTTGGAATGTTCTTCGGAAGAACAGAGCAGGATGGACCAACCAATCCAAAGAGTATCAAATGTATGGAGCTTGTGCATGAACTGCATGACTGGTTCAAGAAAGCCAACGGAAAGAATGCGATCTGCTGCAGAGTCCTGACGAAAGAATTCAATATGGGACAGGGCGAGCACAAAGAACAGTGTATCTATTACACAGGGCTGTGTGCATGGAAGGTAGCGCAGATCGTCTGTCGTGAGCTGGGCATCAAGAACCTGGATGAGATTGATGAACCGGCAGAACGTCGTGCAATTGCAGATATCTAAGATGCAGATATCGTATAGTAAAAATCTGATATCGTAGATCTGAAGGAAGAGAACTAAAGTATTGGACTGGAAAGGAAGACAAGAAATTATGAAAGATGTAATCAAAAGAGTACCGATTCCGATCTGCGGAGTCATGCTTGGAGCAGCAGCCCTGGGTAACCTGCTTCAGAGCTATTCCGAAGGAATCCGTTATGTGTGTGGAGTGTTTGCAGCATTTTTGCTGGTTCTGGCACTTCTGAAACTGATCATGTTCCCGGGAGCCGTGAAGGAAGATATGAAGAATCCGATCATGGCAAGCGTATCCGGAACATTTCCAATGGCGCTTATGATCTTAAGTACTTATGTGAAGCCATTCATCGGACAGGCAGCTTACTATATCTGGCTGTTTGCGATCGCATTACATATCGTGCTGATTATTTATTTTACTGTAAAATTCGTATTCAAACTGCAGATGCCAAAGGTATTCGCAAGTTATTATATTGTATATGTAGGAATTGCTGTTGCGGCTGTTACAGCACCTGCTTATGAGAAACTTGCAATCGGAAGTGCAGCATTCTGGTTCGGATTTGTGACACTGATCCTGTTACTGATCCTGGTTACATACCGGTATGTGACGGTGAAAGAAGTACCGGATCCGGCAAAACCACTGATCTGTATTTATGCGGCACCTACAAGTCTCTGTATCGCAGGATATGTACAGTCTGTAATGCCAAAATCTTACGGATTCCTGATGGGAATGTTCGTCGTTGCAACGGTGATCTACATCTTTTCACTTGTGAAAGCAATCGGCTATCTGAAGATGCCATTTTTCCCAAGTTATGCAGCATTTACCTTCCCATTTGTCATCAGTGCGATTGCTTCGAAACAGACGATGGCATGTGCAATGAATATGGGACATCCAATGCCGTTCCTGAAATATGTGGTACTGATCGAGACGGTCATTGCGGTCGTTCTGGTTGTGTATACTTATATCCGGTTTATGGGATTTGTGTTTGGCGGGAAGAAGTAATCCGTTGCAGGATAATAGAAGAATAATGAGATGTGAAAATGCACTTGAGCCTTTGTGGTTCAAGTGCATTCTTGCATAGTTTTGAAAAAGCGGTTATACTCATAAGTATCAATAAGAGGAGGCTGCCTATATGTCAAAACGATTTTGCGCGACAGGAACGTGTATTCCGGAAAAAAATTATATGGTAGATATCAGTGGACGGATTGACCGGATTATTCGGGAATATATTGAAAAAGGTCAGTATTTTACGATTAATCGTGCACGTCAGTATGGAAAGACAACGACGCTTTATCTACTGGAACGGCGTCTGAGAGAAGATTATATTGTGCTGAGTCTCAGCTTTGAAGCTGCAGACGAATATTTTGAATCGTTAAGTAGCCTGGCCGAGGGTCTGGTTATGGATATCGGCGAATGTCTGAAAGCACAAAATGTAGATACAGATATCATAGATGAATGGAACAGTCCTCTGTCAGAGCGTTTTCCGATGCGTTCATTGGGGATAAAGATCAGTTCTTTATGCAGAACATGTGGAAAAAGAATCGTGCTTATGATCGATGAGGTGGATAAAAGCTCAGATAATCAGATATTCTTATCGTTTTTAGGATTGTTAAGAGAAAAATATCTGAAATGGCAGCAGGGAAAAGACGAGACATTCCAGTCGGTGATTCTGGCTGGGGTCTATGATGTGAAAACATTAAAATTAAAACTGCATCCACAAGAAGAGATGAAATATAACAGTCCATGGAATATTGCAGTAGATTTTCAGATGGATATGAGTTTTGACTGTGAAGATATAGAATCTATGTTAGAAGAGTATGAAGCGGAACATCAGACGGGAATGCATATACGGGATATCGCAGGGATGATATATGATTATACTTCTGGTTATCCGTATCTGGTGTCCAGAATCTGTCAGCTTATCGATGAGAGAGTAGTGGAAATGTTCAGAGATGAGGCATCTGTTTGGACGAAGGAAGGAGTTCTGGCGGCAATCAAGATTTTGCTGAAAGAACCGAATACACTGTTTGATGACATGACGAAAAAATTGCTGGATTATCCGCAATTAAAGGAGATGCTTCAGAATATCCTTTTCGGAGGAATTGATTTTCCGTTTAAAAGAGAAACGCCGATGGTTGACCTTGGAGTTACGTTTGGATTTTTAAAAGATAAGAATGGTATTGTTGCAGTTTCCAACCGGATTTTTGAAACGCAGTTTTATGAAGTGTTTTATGCGGAGAGAGCAATTAATAATAAAATATTTGAGGTAGTAGTATAAAAATGGTAAAGATAGATCTAATCACCGGATTCTTAGGTTTCGGTAAGACAACATTTATAAAAAAATACGCAAAACATCTGATCGATAATGGAGCAAACATCGGAATCCTGGAAAATGATTACGGTGCAGTCAATGTAGACATGATGTTATTAAAAGACCTGGAAGGTGAAAACTGTGAACTGGAAATGATCGCCGGAGGCTGTGATGCAGACTGTCACAGGAGACGTTTCCGCACGAAGCTGATTGCAATGGGGATGTACGGTTATGACCGCGTAATTGTGGAGCCGTCCGGCATCTATGACGTGGATGAGTTCTTCGATGTATTAAGAGACGATCCGATCGACAGATGGTATGAGATCGGCAATGTGATTACAGTTGTGGATGCGAAGCTGGAACCGGAACTGTCGGATGAAGCAGATTATCTGCTGGCTTCCGAGGCTGCGAATGCAGGATGCATTGTGCTCAGCAGAAGCCAGGAAGCAACAGAAGAAGAGATAGAAAATACCATTGCACATCTGAATCATGCAATGGAAAAAGTACAGTGTAGGAGACGCTTCCGGGATGAGATTGTGATAAAAGACTGGGATACATTCGATGAGGATGATTATAAAAAGCTGTTATCCTGCGGGTATGTGCCGGAGAGTTACCGGAAGATGCATATTGAAGAAGGAGAGACGTTCAAGTCATTGTATTTTATGAATCTTGATAAGACCAAAGAAGAGATTACGGAAGCGGCAGAAAAGATATTTGCTGACAGCGAATGTGGGAAAGTTTTCCGAATTAAGGGATTCTTAAAGGACGACGATGAGAAATGGCTGGAACTGAACGCTACGCATCAGGAGATGCGGCTGAAGCCGATCGCAGAAGGGCAGGAAGTTGTGATTGTGATCGGGGAAGACCTGAACGAACAAAGAATAAGTGGATTCTTAAAAGCAAAAGAATAAAGATTTACACAAAGTAGTGTACTATGTTCTATGCTTTAATCCAGGAACCAATCCAGGTATGTGTGGTTTTGTTATATTTTCTTTTATAGAGTGTGCCATCAATATATTTGTAACGCCATTCAATATCGGAAGAATTAGGTACGATATCAGAAGTGGGAAGATTATCAGAATCACATACGATTGCAGAATCAGTGGCGTATTCCACAGATTCTGCAAAAACGTGAGCTGATGTAAGCGTCAAATCAGCAGTCGTTATAATATTGATAAAAGTAATGAATGCTAATAATCTAAAAATATATTTATTCATGTGGTATCTCCTTCTTATCTGTATATATTTTCACATCTTTGAACTCATCCGGGATCTTTTGCAAAGGTCCGGCATATTTCCCATTTACATATAATTGATATCCATCAGAGTCTTCAAGAATTGCAACATTATCATCCGTCAGTGAAAATGAATCAGAGGAATCTTCTGCCGGAGGCGGGGAAGAAGGCTCGATTACAATGAATGCGGAAGACATAATTGCAACGCATAAGACAAGGATATGTATAAGTGTTGGAACAGAGACATGTGATGCCTTTTTATTCTGGCCGGATAACAGAAAAGAGATGCGTGTCTCAAGGTCAGAATCAGCAGTTCCGGTAAACTGAATGGAATCCACCAAAGTTACAGAATCCGGAGTTCCTTTCTGAATCGTCTTTGCAATTTTTAAAATAAGTTCTGAGTAGCGGATGGTATCAAAATCCCCGCTATGGTTCTTCAGATAATTGTCATTATCAATTTCCAGTGTAAGATAATATTCCTTTTGAAGCAGATAGACAAAAGGATTCCACCAGTGCAGGCATACAATAAGTTCGATTAATAATTTCATCCACAGATCATGATTGTGGTAATGCTTTCCCTCATGCATGCAGATAAGACGCAGTTCCTCGTCAGAAAAATGAATGTTTTTCGGAAAGACCAGTATCGGACGCAGCGTTCCCGTAATGGCAGGAGACACCGGAACCGGGACCAGGGCAATCTGGACTTTTGCGGGCATATATTTACGCAGTGTACGGTATACCGGATCATTGCTTTCACAGTCCGGTATAAAATTCTTAAGATAACGATGCAGACGTAATTTGCGGTAAAAGAATACAACCGTCTTCATAACAGCCACGGCAATCCACACAATAAGCAGCCACTGATAGATTTTCAAAGGTCCGATTCTGTGGTCGCAGAATGGATTCGTAAAGCGTGGAAGCAGTTTTCGCGAATATATGGAGACCGTAAATGGAAAATTAACCGGTACAGAAAGGCGTATAAAGATCAGAAGAATACCAAAAAACAACCATTTGGTATTCTTCTGAAATATACTTCCGGCATGATAAAGGGCTATATAAAGATATATAGTAAGGAACATAATTGCAAAAAAACATGTAATAAAAGGTCCGAATGATATAGACATTATTGTGATTCCTCGATTTCTTTCTCTTTTCGATCATCTGTTCAATTCGTTCCAGTTCGGAAGTATCCTGTTCCTGCCGGATGAATGCAGCAATCAGAGACGAAGTAGAACTATTTCCCACGATATCTTTATATTCCGCATCAAAATAAGCATCTCTGGAAATGAGCGGACGGTAGCTGCGGCTCAATACCGTTCCACTGTATACAATATCGGCTACTTCTACCAGACCTGCTTTTAACAGGACACGGAGAGAAGCCTGTACAGTATTAATGTTCAGGGAACTTCCGGCTTTTACAATGTCGGAAGCGACCATAGGAGTGCCTGCATCCCAGAGAATCTTCATGACGTCTAACTGCCTTTTGGACAATTTTCGTTTCGTTATATATTCCTTCTTTCCAATGATGTCAGGGACAATGCTTTTGCTACCCTGACATCATTATATAAGTAAATGATTGTAAATTTAACAAGATTGCACAATAAAATACTGTATAATTCGAAATAAATTGACAGATTGTACATGTGATGATAGATTAAAACTATGATATCTCATTGAAGTGTCAAAAAGGAGGAGGGCAAATGAAACAACAATCAGTACAAATGTGGAGACGGGTTATTGCAATGTTATTAATTATTACAATGTTTGTAACCTGTACGTCGTTGGAGAATGTGGCAGCAGAAACAGACGGGAATTCACCGCCGGAGACAAGCGTAGTATCCAATGAAGAAAAAGAAAACACGGCAATTGCAAAAGAAAATGTCATTGAATCCAAGAAAACAGAGGATTCGACAACATATGATGCCGGGGATGGAGTACTTGTCACAGAGTATTACGGACAGAATGTCCGGTTCCAGGATGAAAATGGAGAACTGACAGATTATGATGCATCTCTGAAAAATCTGGAATCGCGTGATGACCTGAAGGGTTATCTTTATGAAAATACAGCAGGTGACAAAAAGCAATATTTTCCAGAAACACTCACAGAAGAAACGCCAATTTTGATGGAAAATCAGGGAAAAGAGATTCGGATTACTCCGGTAGAGAGCACAGATCCGATAAGACCAGATACAGAACAGAAAGCGATAGATACGGTCAGTTTAGATGAAGAAGAAATTTCAGAATCCGATTCCAAGACAATAGAAGTTGAGGCTGTAGAGACAAAAGAAGCCGATATTGTAACAGAATCTGTAACTGACGTGTATGAAGAAACATCAGAAGAACCCGTGAAAGCTGTATATGAAAGTAAAAACGGAAAAATCAGTTATCAATATACGTCTCTGGATCATGGTATTAAAGAACAGATTGTACTGGCAGAACAGCCAGAAAAGAATACCTTTGATTTTTTTCTGGATATCCCGGATATGACTGTCCGAAAGAATCAGGTAGGAGAAGGACTGACAATATATAACAGAGATAATGAGATAGCAGCTTATATACAGGAACCCAATATGAATGATGCAACCGGGAATGCTTATTCGGAGGATGCATCTTATGAAATCATTCCTGTTGATGAAAAGTCGGGAAAATATATCTTAAAATTATCGGTATCTGAGGACTATCTGAAATCAGAAGAACTGACCTATCCGGTGACAGTAGATCCGACACTTGTATGGTATGATAATTCCAGAATCAGTGATGTATATGTATTAAGTGGATATCCGAATTACAATTATTATGCGGGTGGAATTACTTCATTTTATATTGGTAATGGTGCACAGGGAATTTCCAGAGCATATTTTGCATTAAGTGATTTGAATGAGATATTTAAAAGATATGTAAAACATGCGACACTATCTCTGGTTGAAACAGGTTCAGGAAAATCCGGACGCGTAGTAAAGGCATTGCGTGTAACAACACCATGGGAGCAGAATACTATTACCTGGAATAAGCAGACCGGATTTGATATGAATGAAATCGGGCGTTTTACATCCAAAGGAGCTTATCAGACAGATACACTGGATGTAACAAAGCTGATGCAGGGCTATGCAGATCGGAAATATACCAATTACGGAATTATGCTTTACAAAGAGGATGAAGGACAGAGAAGTTCCATTGCACAGTTTTTCGGAGTCCGTCATGCAACAACAAATTACCGGCCGAAACTTACCGTGGAATATTATGACCGTCCGGCAAAAGCTGTATCGGTCAAATTAGAACCGGAATATGTGAAACCTGGTCAGAAAACCAAGATTAGCTGGAGTGGAATCACAGCAGGGGATCTGAAATATATTCAGTATCGTTCTGCGGAATACGACGAAAAGAATAATAAAGAACTGGCAACAGAAACGGAATATTCTCAAAATAGTAAAATAGGAACAACTGCAAATGGAAATGCAGAAATATCAGTTGGAAACAGTGTTGCAGAAGGTAGTTACAAAACATATAAGATAGCAGTGCGTGGAGTGGGTGCGAATGGTGCAACCGGAGAAGAAAACTACAAATTACTGAAAGTAGATAATGCTCCGCCAAAAGGTTCCATTAAGGTGCTTGAAAGTGGAACTGCCGCTGAAACAGATATATTGCGGGATACTGTAGAAATTATCGGTGAAGTGGATGGAACCGGTTCCCCGATAAAGAGCAGCTCCATGAAGCTGTATGACAGTAATGGAGAATTTGTAAAAGATATTTATACAAATTTTACATCGTCAAAGTCGCAGGCAGAATTCACCCCGGATCTTCCAAACGGAACTTATATATTAAAACTGACAATGGAAGACTCGGTCGGATATAAAGCAGAATGTGAAAAACAGGTAAAGGTAGTAAATAAGCTTTCGGCACCTGTTGTGAAACCGGCAATTTCAAATAGCAGGCGTGTCGATGTAGAATGGAATTTTCCATATGCAGCAGCCGAAGTAAAAGGAATGGCGTATAAACTGCCGGGAAGTGAAGAATGGATAACGGTAAACGGAATTACAGGAAATAAAGGAACATTACCGGTAGTATTGCCAGATACAGAAGGCAGCTATGATGTCAGTGTATGCGGAATTGATGAGACAGGCGGTAAAGGGGAAGCGGCAATCGTACATTGCGTCCTTGATAAAACATATCCTAAAGCAGAGATATCCAAGATGGAAAGAGGATTGTTGTCAGGAACCATTGAAGATGAGAATCTTGATAAATGGGAAGTGACAATTTGTCCGAAAAACAGCAAATATGAACAAGTTATCCTAAGCGGGAACAAAACAGTCAGTGACGGTTATATAGGTTATATCGACATGAGCAGTCTGCAGAAGAATATAGAATATAAATTACGTTTGAAAGTAACAGATAAAGCAGGAAATACATCTCTGGCGGTTAGTCAATTCCGTGTCTCCGAGGATGATATTCTTGCGGAAAAAGTTATTGCAAAGTTTCATGTCGGTCGTCCGGAATATGCTGCTCATACGGAATCCCATATTGTATTTCCTGCGGCTATTACTAAGATAGAACTGACAAAATGGAAAATGGATGATGAGATACCGGCCGGGGATACCAAATGGTATTGTGACTACAGATTAGTAAGTTCAGAACGGACATGGAGAAGCAATCTTCCAAAAGCGGATAATTCTATGCATAATATCCTTGCGGTTATTAAGCAGGGAGATAGTTATTACTATAGCCGGAATATTATTAAAAATCAGGATCTGCATTCGGTAAAAAAAGGAGAAACTTTCAGTCTTCCGAGAAACTGTGTATCATTCCGCCTGAATACAGGTGAAGAAGGAAGGAAAGCAAAAGTTCGCATTAATGGTGTTATGACAGAAGAGATTACTTCAGGAGAGACGGTACATTTTGCAGAACTGACTTCGGGAGCTATGGCAATCGGATATGCAATGAGTATCACTCCGGAAGATGCCTCACAGGATTGTTCGAAGTGGATTGTTGAAATGGATTGTGTGGAACCGGAAACGTTCGAACTGTCAGAGGCAGAAAATTATCATCCGTATGAAGCCGGTGTGAAAGATAAATTAAACTACAAAACTTACCTACGCTGGCAGGGAATTACCGGAACATGGCCGGAACAGTGGTCTTATGAAGTATACAGAGGGCAGGAAAAAGGATTTATCCCAACTCCTGAGAACAGAATTGCTTCTGATATAAAGGCAAATTACTGGGCAGAGATGAATGTAAATTATTCCAGACATTTCTATTATCGGATCAGAGCCGTAAAAAAGGATAACGATGGCAATATAGTCAAGGCAAGCAGTTATTCCAATGAAGTTGACAGTGCTGTTATTGATGCGGATGAATATGTAAAACGTCTGGGATTAAAAGAATACTGGGAATATGCGGAATTTGACACACCTTCCGGCGATGGGAATATAGAAAAAAGCCGGGGAAACCTGGTGTATACACAGGCAGATACTGAGATCCCAAATGAGCAGCTCCCGGTCAAACTAGAGCGTACTTATAACAGTATGTCATCGGAGAAGACCGCCTTTGGCGTGGGCTGGACGCACAGCTTTGATATGGAACTGCTGAATATCTGCAAAAATGATTCGTTAGATTTCAAAAACGTTGTATTTAAAGATGGAAGCGGAACATTATTCTTCTTTAACAGAAAAGAAGACGGAACATATACGTCTTCTATGGGAAAATATGTAAATCTCAAAAAAGAATCCAAGACAGAAGAAGTAGAACTGCCGGATAAAGAAGTAGGCGTAAAAGATAAAAAGAAAAAAGTAAAAATAATAAGCGAATTCTCGATGAATACCAAAGACAATATTGAGTACCGGTTCAATTCAAGCGGTCAGCTGATATACATGGCAGAAGCGAACGGGAATTTCCTTATCTTTGATTACGATACTGACAAGGGACTGCTTTCGAAGATTACAACAAGTAAAAATCTTTCAATGGAGTTTGTCTATTATTCGGAAAAAGATTCTGATAATGGAAAAAATAAACCAGATATTTTTACTGTGAAAGAAATAAAACTGCCAGATGGAAGTAAGATGTCTTATCAATATAAAGATGCCAGACTGTCGGAAGTTACAAAAACCGGTACAGATATGTCATTGTCCATTCATTGGTATATGGAATATAATGACTCTCAGAAGTTGTCACAATTAACCGATGCGTGTGGAAATCCGTACCAAATCAGTTATAATGACGGCAAAGCGTCTAAGATTACTTATCCAAATGGCGAAGCAATCAGTCTGGAATATGATATTGAAAATAACCAGACCACAACATATAAAGAAGTAACAGAAAACGGAAAAACTGCGAAGATTCTTCTGGAAACCAATACCTTTGCGCCTTCTTCCGGTAACAGTATTCAGATGGTAGACAATGAAGATAATATAGTCAGTTATGAATACACAGATAATATGCTGTCAAAGACAATCTATTCAGTAAATTATCAGGAATTAGAAGGACAGAATATTATAGAAAAGACAACTGAAAAGACCGAAGAGAAAAAATATTCTTCCAGAGAAAATCTTACAGAAGAAACGGATACAGATGGAATAAAATGTACCTACACATATAATGAAAATGCGCCGGAAAAACTGAAAGACCTTCCGACCAGGTACCGGGAAGTAAATGCAGAAGGCTATCTTATTACAGATGAAACTTATACTTATGACAGTAATGGTAATGTCATCCGTTCTTATGATTCGATTGACGGAAGAGTAGTTGAAACGACATATTACGAAGAAGATGACGCGTCAACAGGAAAGATAAAAGGAGAGATCAAATCAGAACGGGAATATTTCCTGAAAGACAGTGGAAATCAGACTTCTACAGAAACGACATATACTTACGATGCATCCGGTAAAAAGACGGAAGTCACAACGGAAAAATCAGGACAGTATACAGTAACAACAACCAGAGTATATGATGTTATGGGAAGAGAGATCAGTTCTACTGATACACTCGGGACAACAACCAAAACAGAATATGATCCATTCGGAAGAGTCAGTAAAATAACTATAAAGCAGGGAGATATCACGGATGTTGTAACGAAATCCTATGATGAAAACGGAACCCTGATTAAAGAAACGGATGAAGATGGAACGGTCTATACCTATACTTATGACAACATGAACCGTGTGGTTCAGGAAGGAATCCAGAAAGGTGATCTGTCAAAGGTCTGGACAACAGAATATACATATGGCGATCTGGCAGTTAATAATGGAAAAGGGCAGAAAAAACAGGTAAAACATGTTCAGATTACAACGGAAAAGAATCCGGATGGCGAAATTCTGGCACAGACATATGCAGATGTTTATGGAAAGACAATCCGTCAGAAGAAAAATGGTGTCTATGTTGATTATAACTACAACAGAGAAAAACATATAACCGTCAGCTGTCAGCTTGGAACAGATCCGGATAATGATAATCCGGTGGTTACGGCATATCTCTATGATAAAAACGGGAATACTGCCGGTCAGGTTCTGAATCCGAAGTATGATGCCGATGCGGGTGTATTCTCTCTGACGAAGGATTCTGTAAGTCAGAGCATTGACTATGACAGTACAGGCAATGTAATTGCCACAACGGACGGTGAAGGTCATAAGATATCATATACTTACGATGCGTATGGAAGAATTACGTCTGTCACACAGCCGTCTGAAGAAGGAGAAGCGGCAAACGTTACAAGATATAGTTATGACGAATTCGATTCACAGAGCAAGAATGGTAATACATTGAATACTGTCACAGATGCACTCGGACGGACATCCGTAACAACCTATAATATAGCAATGCAGCCGGTCAGTGTATCTGACAAAGGTGATGGAACCGTTCAGGCAATCAGTCAGAATCTGATCTATGACAGTAAAGGAAGAGTCAAAGAAAGGAAAGGAAGTCTGGGAACCTCTTCCAGTTATGATTATGATGGGAAAGACCGTGTAACAGCTATGCATTATAAGAATGCAGCCGGTGCAGAAGAACTTCGTACAACGTATACCTATGACAAATCAGATAATATTACGTCCATGACAGATTATAAGGTGAATGGAACCACCGTATCACCTTACCGTTATACGGCATATAAATACGACAAATTAAAACGGGTAACCAGTGTTACAGAACTGAATACGAAGAAAGAACCATCTGCAATAACTGATGAGGAGAAAGAACAGGCAACAACCGGATACCGTTATGATATAGACGGAAATCTACTGTCTGTCAGCTATCCAAAGTCTGACTGGAATGTAACCGGACTAAAGTATGAATATGATCAGAATAAGTGGTTAAAGACCATAAAAGTTGTAACAGCCGATGGAAAAGAGGGGGTACTCAGGACCTATCATTATGACAATTATGGCAGTGTGGATGGAATCACAGATTATCGTGTATTGTCAAAGTCAGGAGAACTGGTAAGTGATCCGAAGTCCACGACCTGTCATTATACATATGATGTCTGCAGAAGACCGGCATCTATGACTTACACAGATGATGATGCCCCGGAAGTAATAAAAGAAGCGTATACATATCAATATGATAAAAACAGCCGTCTGGTTGAGGAAACTTTACAGAATCTGTACCCGGAAAAAGAAGCAGACCGGCAGAATGAAGTAAGATATTATCAGTATGATATCCGTGGCAATCTGATCCAGACCAGAGTAGAAGATAAACTGAATGTTGCGAATAGTTATACCTCTACATATACATATGATGTAGTCGGCAACCGTATCAAACAGGAACAGACAAGAAGTAATGGAACAATATCAACGGATTACCAGTATAACAGTCTGAATCAGTTAACAGCAAGTAATACCAGAACCTCAGACGGAGTGGCAAAATCATCCAAAACTTATACTTATGATGCGGATGGAAACCAGATAAAAGAGACGGACAGTATCGAAAAGAAAGAGACACAGAATGTCTATGATCCGGCAGGAAGATTATCAGGATGTACAATTACGAAAAACGGAGTACAGACCGTAAAACAGACGAATCAGTATAATGGATCCGGAAGCAGGATACAAAAGTCTGAGAACGGAAAGACAACGAACTATTATTACAGTAATGGCGGAGTACTTTACACAACAGACGGGAACGGAAAAGGAACCAGTCTGAATCTGCAGGGAACATCAGGAAATATTATTGCAACGGGCAGAAAGGAAGATGCACAGGAATCTTACTACTATTATCATAAAGATCCGGCGGGAAGTATCACCAATCTGAGAGATGCGGACGGAAAAAGTATTGTATCTTATCAATATACGGATTTTGGTGAAACAAGTATTCACGGAGATAAAGACTTTTATAATGAAATCTGTTACAATGAATCTATCTATGATGAAAGTACAGGACTCTATTATCTGAGCTTCAGATATTACGATCCGGAGGACGGAAGATTCTTAAGCAGAGACAGTTATCGTGGAAGTGCAACCAGACCATCCACCTGGAATCTATATACCTATTGTGCAAATAGTCCGGTCAACTACGAAGATCCAAGCGGGCACATTGCTATCTCCAGAATTGTAGGAGGCGTGATCGGTGGCGCAGTTGGATTCTGGGCAGGACGTAAAATTGCAAAAAGAACGAAAGCAAAAGGCTGGAAAAAGTATGCAATTATTGCAGGTTGTACAGCAGGAGGAGCCGTAATAGGTGCGTTTGCCGGTCCGAGAGTTGCAAAGGTTGCAAAAAGAGCATTACGTGTGATAAAACGAAAAATTCCAACCCGGCATGTGCAAAAAATCCAAAGGACATGGAGTGCTACAAAAAAAATAGCAAGGAAAGCTGTGACAAAGACTAAAAGTGTGATTTCAACGGGGAAAAAAGTTCTAAAAACAGTAGGAAAGGAAGCTATTAAAAATGGATTTAAAGAAGGAGCAAAAGGAGGAATGAAATCGTCACTGGAAAGTGTTACAGTAGGAACAAGAAATGGTGAAGAAGTTCAGCAACAAGCTATGAGTGGATTTGTGAGTGGGGCTACATCAGGAGTGCTTTCTACTGTCGCAGGTCCAATCGGGAAAAGTATGAAAGGAAAAGTACTTTCTGGTACAGTTATTGGTACGATTAGTGGTATAGTTGGAGGGTTAACAGATGGAAATAATAGATTCATTAGAAAAATTCATGATGGAAGTTTTGGAGCAGGAAGTGGAATGGTAAATTCGTTAATTGGTATTTTAGCAGATGGTGTAAAGCAAGAGCCTCAGGATATTTCTGATTATATAGGAATAGGTTGGGGAAAGTATTTTGCTGGAGTTCCAGATTTTGCAATTGGGTGTATTTCTATGCTTACATAATCAAAAATTATACTGAAAAAATGGAGGGAGGAAAATGTTTAGAGAAAGGGGAATGATATATTTCCTAATTATATTATTGGTAATAGGAGGTACTGCTCTAATATATAGTGAGATAAAAAAGATTTGGGATTTACAAAACCTTATACAAAAATTAATTGCATATTTTTGCGTAACCTTTTTGATGATTTATTGGATATCCCAAATTCCTATTATGGATCACATATATGATAAAAATATTGGAATTTTAGAAAAGTACTATCTTGAAAGTACTCTTAGAAAAGGAGGCAATAGAGATCAATATGCAATAATAATAAAAAATATAAAAAGCGGGGAAATAGAAAAATATGATGGAGTACCTGTTGATGATAATTATAATTTGAAAAAAGGAGTGAAATTGGAATTATATACATTTGGTGATGGATTTAATTGGGGGTATCAAATTGCAAAAATAAATGGAGAAAAAACACAATATTTTATAGAAAATTATCGAACACGACCATATGAAAAAGAATTTGCGTTTTCTTTAATATCGATATATGCAGTATTGTTATTTTTCCTGACATGGAAAGAATATCTATCATATAACAAACAGTGTGGGAAAATGTGGTACAGATTATGTATTTTAGGCTGTATACTGTGTGGAAGTGTCCCGTGGATTGCTTACTGGAATCCGAATTATGCGGTTTGGATAAGATGGTGTATTGTTGTTATATTGACACTGGTAAGTATATTCGAATTACTTTTTTCTCGTTCTATAGGTATGATAGAATATCAGGATCAATGGGCGAAAAGACGAGAAGAAAAGAAACAAAGAAAAACAGAAGAAAAACAACAATTCGAACAGGAAATGGAGGAATGGGAGAAAAAAGAAGAAAAAAAACAACTGGCAATAGAAATGGATCGGTCAGAGGAACATCAATTCCAGCAAATGAGTTATTCGATGACACAGCAATATTGTAATATGAAATTCCGATATAAGATGAAGCATAGTATGGAAAGTGTTCTTTTACTGGGAGTATTGGTTGCAATGGCAGCATTTATTGGACCGCTTGCATCGGATAAACTTTTTGCATGGTATAGCTATATAGTCGCTGTGGGAGTGTTTATGATACTTTTAATTATGGGAGTGGGTTATGGAATAGCATATCATAAGCATAAGAAATTTAAGGAGATTTCAGCATCAGGAAAGCCACTGGAATATACAACAGTAGTTGCGGAGATTGGGAAAGAAAAAAGATTTCTTTGTTCGGATGGACATGAAGAAGTGTGGAGGATGGAATATGATGATGATATGAAAGTAAAAGAAGGGCAGGAAGCGGTCGTCATCTATGTTCCTTCCACAGGAGAGATGATTACAGAAAAACCGGATATTTTACATAAGATTTTCGAAGGATGAAAAGACAAGATGATGTAAAGGGAAAAGCAGAAGAAAATGACTGAATGAAAGTATAGAGAAATGTTTGAGAATAGGGTAGAAATTTATTTAATAGGACTTTTCGTATTTGGAGGGTTAATAAGCCTGTGTGGCTTTATGAAAAATATATTATTTCGAAAAGAAAATACGAGATTAAAAATTGTGGGAGGAATAGTCATATTTGTTCTATTAACAATATATGTAGACTGTTGGATTTTTAACTATCCTCCCGCATATAACCGAAGGGAAAAGATTATAAACGGAAAAGTAATAGAGTATAGGCGAACATCAACAATAGATTGGAAACATGATCTTGTAAGATTCTCGATTAAATTAATCGAAGATCAAACCAAGGTAATTTACTCATTTTCTGGTATTCAAGGAATTGATAATTTAAAAAGAGGCTCTGAGATAGAGATTCACTTTTACGAGTTTACAGGAGGCTTAAATCGAGTAATTACAAAAGTAGATGGAAAAGAAATAAATTATCTAAAACGAGATTATCCTGTTAATAAAACCTACGAAAAACTATTTGCAATTGGAATATTGTCAATACAGGCGGTTGTGATGTGTTATCTTGCACGATTAGAATATATAGAAGGAGGAAGAAAAAAAGAGGAAAAAACTGGTGCATTGTGACATGTATTACGGCTGGTATATATGGTCTTTTCCCGTGGATTACCTATACAATGACAGATAAAAGCCAAGAAATAGGAATAGGCTTATATATCATATTTACCCTTTATATGGTGGAGAGATATATTCTGGCATGGAAAGTCAATATAGATGAACATTTGAATGAATGGCAAGCTATCCCATTAAATGAAATCCGGATAAAAAAAGAAAAGAAACAAAGAAAAGCAGAAGAAAAGAGACAATTCAGAAAAGAAATGGAGGAATGGGAGAGAAAAGAAAATGAAAAAATAGAGAAAAAACAATCAGCGATAGAAACGGATCGGGCAAAAGAACATCAATTCCAGCAGATGAATTATTCGATGACACAGCAATATTGTAATATGAAATTCCGCTACCGTATGAAGAATAGCGTGATGAACGCTATTGCTATGGGAATGACACTTATGTTTGCGACAGCGATTGTTCTTGCGTTCAGTTCAGATAAAATTTTTGCCTGGTATGGATATATAGTTGGTGTGAGTGTAATTCTGGGATTCTTGATTATAGGTATGGGATGTATACGAGGATATCATAAACATAAGAAATTCAAAGAGATTCCGGAATCGGGAAAGCCGCTGGAATATACAACGGTAGTTGCAGAGATTGGAGAAGAAAAAAGGTTCCTTTGTTCGGATGGACATGAAGAAGTGTGGAAGATGAAATATGATGATGACGCAGAAGTAAAAGATGGACAGGAAGTGGTCGTCATCTATGTTCCTTCCACAGGAGAGATGATTACAGAGAAACCAGATATCTTCGAAAACTGGTAGGAAAGGAGGGAAGAGTTGGAAGAGAAGCAACAATCAGAAAATGAAATGGAAGAAAATGAGAGGGGACAACAAGAAAAAATGGAAAATCAACAAACAGATCAGTCAAAAGAATATCAATTTCAACAGATGAGCTATTTTATGACACAGCAATATTGCAAGTTAAAATCCCGTAACAGCATGAAAAACAGAGTGGAAAATGGAGTTCTGTTGGCAGGAGTACTTGTGGCTGCGGCTGCGTTTATACCACTTAATTCGGATAAACTTTTTGCGTGGTATAAATATATAGTGAGCACCAGTGTAATCCTGGGAGTCCTGATTATCATCTCAGGTTGTATAAGAGGAGTGCGTAACTATAAGAAATTCAAAGGAATCCCGGCATCGGGAAAGCCGCTGGAATATACAACAGTAGTTGCGGAGATTGGAGAAGAAAAAAAGTTCCGTTGTTCAGATGGACATGAAGAAGTGTGGAGAATGGAATATGATGACGATGCAAAAGTAAAAGATGGACATGAAGTGATTGTCATCTATGCACCTTCCACGGGCGGGTTTATGACGGAGAAAACGGATATTCTGGACAGGCTTTATGGAATATCAAAAAGTCAGCAGGCAAGACAGAAAAATGTAAAAAATCAACCGGAACCAGACATATCACAAGAACGTACGGTCGGAGAAAACGAAAGAAAAGAAAATGATATGATGGAAAATGACATGAAAGACAATGACAGTGAAACGAATACCGGAACAGAGAATACCGGTGAAAGAAATATAGGAAAAGGAAGCCTTGGAGCAATCTTTGGAACACTGATCGGGATAGCAGCAATTATCCTTATGAAGCAGTTGGGATATCCGGAACTGATCGCGGGACTGATTATGGGCTTCTGCACGTTCGGAGGATATTATCTGTTGGCAAAAGGAATCGGGAAAAATGGAACTTTGCTCTGCAGTTATTTTATGTTTGTACAAGTGTATGTAGGCATGTGGATCAGCTATGGGATAGAAATACACCGGCTGTATCACATCAGAGGAATCGAATGTGCCGGGGCGGTCATTGAATTCGTTGTAAATGGAAAGATACCTCTGAGTAGCTGCATCATAGATCTGGTGATGGTATATGGATTTGCGGCAGTCGGAGCACTTCCGGTGGTTCTCAGACATTTTAAAAGAAATGAAGATAACGAATAGAAAGAAAAGGGAAAAAAGATGAGTGAAGAAATGAATACAAAAGAAACAGTAACACAGAAAACGGACGTTCCGGAATCCGGCAGTTATGATTATGCACCGGTTGCCGGTGAGACAATGACGGAAGTGAAAGAAAGAGTAGGACGGGGCATTCTCGGGGCATTGATCGGGGCACTGATCGGAGCAGTGTGTATTGTCCTTGTGGATCAGCTGGGCTATGTGGCTTCTATCTCCGGTGTTGTTATGGGTGTGTGTACATTAAAAGGATATCAGATCATGGGAAAGAAAATGAGCCTGAAAGGGATGATCATATGTGTGATCCTGATGCTTCTGATGGTATATCTCAGCAACTGGTTCGGTTATGCGGTCGCAGTTGCCCAGGTGTATGAAGCGGATATCCTGTCCTGCTTCCTTGCAGTACCGGAATTAATTGCGGAAGCGGTCATTGACAGCAGCGCATACTATAAGGATCTGGCAATGTTGTACTTATTCACAGCGATCGGGGCTGTACCGGTGATTAAGAATCAGGTGAAAGGAAAGTAACCGGAAGCCGGGCAGAACTTATATAGAATCGGAATCACCTGAAATTGTTAGAAATCCAACAGGAATGTTAATAAAATAACTAAAAATATTTGTTGAAATGGTACAAAAATAATGCATTTTAACGAAAGGAAAAGAAAAGCTAATTGTGTATAATATCTGAAAAGTATAAAAATGACCAAATATCATTGAAATGATTTGTGCACTGTGATATAGTAAGCACAGTTGAACAAGCAAGCTGAGACAGGAGAGCGAATATAAGTAATCAGACGATTACTTTTAGTCGCGCTCCTTTTTTTTGAAAAATAGTGCAGAATGTAATAGAATAAATTCAGAGCATGAAAGTTCAGCAAAAAAGAATGAGGATGGGTAAAATGGATCAGGTATTTTATGATGCGGTCGGTAATAATCCGATCATTGCAGCGGTAAAGAACATGGAAGATATAGAAATAAGTTGTGCGATAGAAGAAGTACAGGTGATTTTCATATTGTTTGGAGATGTCTGTTCGATAGACAGAATCGTAAAACAGGTGAAAGATGCAGGAAAGGTTGCAATGGTTCACGTAGATCTGATCAGCGGACTGAGTCCGAAAGAGGTCTCGGTGGAATATCTGAAAGAACATACGGAAGCAGACGGTATCATATCGACAAAACCATCGCTGATCAAGAAAGCAAGAGAACTTGGAATGTATACAGTTTTAAGATATTTTCTGCTGGATTCCATGGCGTTTGAGAATATCAGACAGCAACAGCATATGGTAAGACCGGATTTTATAGAAGTGCTTCCGGGTGTGATGCCAAGGGTAATCGAAAGAATCTGCGGTTCAGTGAAGACACCAATCATAGCCGGAGGACTGATCACAGACAAAGAAGATGTGATGGCTGCATTATCGGCCGGAGCAATTGCAGTATCATCGACCAATCATCAGGTATGGAAGATGTAATAACTGCATATGATGACACAGAATATTTAATTGCTTTTGGGGAGCAATTCAAATAGAACGCATGCGAAAAAGTAACCAGTAAAAAGTAAGAGAGAAATCAGGAGGAAATGAACATGGCAAAATATGTAATGGCGTTAGACGCAGGAACTACCAGCAACAGATGTATTCTGTTTAACGAAAAAGGCGAGATGTGCAGCGTGGCACAGAGAGAATTCACACAGTATTTCCCAAAACCGGGCTGGGTAGAGCACGATGCAGATGAGATCTGGGCAAGTATGCTTGGTGTTGCAGTAGAAGCAATGAACATGATCAATGCAGAAGCAGAAGATATCGCAGCAATCGGTATCACCAATCAGCGTGAGACAACGATCGTCTGGGACAAAGAGACCGGAGAGCCGGTACATCATGCGATCGTATGGCAGTGCCGCAGAACATCAGAGTATTGTGATTCCTTAAAAGAAAAAGGATTAACAGACAAGTTCCGTGAAAAGACAGGACTGGTTATCGATGCATATTTCTCGGGAACAAAGGTAAAATGGATCCTGGACAATGTACCGGGAGCAAGAGAAAGAGCAGAAAGAGGAGAATTACTATTCGGTACTGTAGAGACCTGGCTGATCTGGAAACTGACCAAGGGTGCAGCACATGTGACCGATTATTCCAATGCTTCACGTACGATGTTATTTAATATCAATACACTGGAGTGGGATGATGAGATCCTGGAAGAACTGGATATTCCAAAATGTATGTTACCGGAACCAAAGCCATCAAGCTGTATCTACGGTGAGGCGGATCCATCTTATCTTGGAGGTCCGATCCCGATCGCAGGAGCAGCAGGAGACCAGCAGTCAGCATTATTCGGTCAGACATGTTTTAACGCAGGAGAAGCAAAGAATACATACGGAACAGGATGTTTCCTTTTGATGAATACAGGAGAAAAACCGGTATTTTCTAAAAATGGTCTGGTTACAACCATTGCATGGGGATTAGACGGTAAAGTCAATTATGCACTGGAAGGTTCCATCTTCGTAGCAGGAGCTGCGATCCAGTGGTTAAGAGATGAACTCCGCATTATTGATTCTGCACCGGATTCTGAATATATGGCAAAGAAAGTAAAAGATACCAACGGATGTTATGTAGTACCTGCATTTACAGGACTTGGAGCACCACACTGGGATCAGTACGCAAGAGGAACCATCGTAGGAATCACACGTGGAGTAAACAAATACCACATTATCCGCGCAACACTGGAATCACTGGCATATCAGGTGAATGATGTTCTGGTAGCAATGAAAGCGGATTCCGGAATTGACCTTGCAGCACTGAAAGTTGATGGCGGCGCAAGTGCCAATGATTTCCTGATGCAGACACAGGCAAATATCATCAACGCTCCGGTAAACCGTCCGCAGTGCGTAGAGACAACTGCAATGGGAGCTGCTTATCTCGCAGGTCTTGCAGTCGGATACTGGGAGAGCAAAGAAGACGTTATTAAGAACTGGGCAATTGACAAGACATTCGGGCCTAAGATCGATGAAGAGCAGAGAAGTAAGATGATCAAAGGCTGGAACAAAGCTGTAAAATATGCTTACGGATGGGCAAAAGAAGATTAAAAATTGAATAAATTAAGATAGAAAAAGGGGGAATTTTCTATGTTACCTTATATTGCTGAATTCTTGGGGACAATGATACTGATTATTCTTGGAGACGGAGTGGTTGCGAATGTGAACCTGAACAAATCCGGAATGAAAGGCGGGGGAACGGTTCAGATCACCATCGCCTGGGGACTTGCAGTTATGGTACCGGCCTGCATATTTGGGGCTGCATCCGGTGCCTCCTTTAACCCGGCATTGACACTGGCGCTTGCAATCGATGGAAGCTTTGCGTGGTCTATGGTTCCTGGATACATTGTGGCACAGTTTGCAGGTGCATTCGTAGGTGCAGCAGTTGTATATCTTCTGTTCAAAGGACAGTTTGATGCAACGGAAGATCAGGGAACGAAACTTGGAGTGTTCTGTACAGGTCCTTCAATTCCAAATCTTGGACTGAACATCTTCAGTGAAGCAGTTGGAACATTCATACTTGTATTTGCAATCAAGGGAATGGCAAATGTGCCGGAGCTCACAGACGGACTTGGCAAATTTATCGTATTCGGAATCATCGTTTCTATTGGTATGTCACTCGGTGGTCTGACAGGATATGCGATTAATCCGGCAAGAGATCTTGGTCCGCGTCTGGCGCATGCAGTACTTCCGATCAAGGGAAAAGGAAGCTCAAACTGGGGTTATGGTGTCGTAACTTTAGTAGGACCGGTAATCGGAGCTGTCGCTGCGGTATTGCTTTTTGGTGCGATTCCGTGGTAGAATAACAAAAGGAAATAGAATAAGAGGCGTGAGAGAAGAGAGCCTGACAGGATAACCGCATATTCGTGATGCGTTTACTTGTCAGGCTCTTTTTTCAAAAGCAGTAACGTTTTTTGAAAGAAAATGTCAGTGAAAATTTCTAAAAAGATATGAAGTAGATAAGGAGAGATGAAAACATGTATGATGTAATAATCATCGGAAGCGGAGTCTCAGGCTCGGCGGCCGCAAGGGAGTTATCCCGCTATAAAGCAAAAATCTGTGTATTAGAAAAAGAAGAAGACGTCTGCTGTGGAACGTCAAAAGCTAACAGTGGAATTGTGCATGCCGGATATGATGCAAAAGAAGGATCACTGATGGCGAAATTAAATGTCCGCGGAAATGCAATGATGGAACAATTATCGAAAGATCTGGATTTTCCATTCAAAAGAATCGGTTCGTTGGTGATCTGTCTGAGAGAAGAGGACATGGACAAATTACGGGCATTATATGACAGAGGCGTGGCAAATGGCGTGCCGGGACTTCAGATCCTGAGCAGAGAAGAAGTACTCAAAATGGAGCCGAATATTGTAGATAACGTATATGCGGCACTTTACGCACCATCAGCCGGAATCGTATGTCCATTCGGATTGAATATTGCGATGGCAGAGAATGCCTGTGAAAATGGCGTGGAATTTAAGTTTGATACAGAAGTGCAGAAGCTGAAAAAAGTAGATGATATCTGGGAAGTCCACACAAATCAGGGTGTGTTCAGGACAAAATATGTGGTGAATGCAGCCGGTGTGTATGCGGATACATTTCATAATATGGTCAGTGAAAAGAAGATTCATATTACACCGAGAAGAGGAGATTATTGTCTGTTAGATAAGACCGCAGGAGCGCATGTAGACAAGACAATCTTTGCCCTGCCAAATGAATTCGGAAAGGGAATTCTGGTCACACCGACTGCACACGGGAATCTGCTCCTTGGACCGACGGCAATTGATATCGAAGAAAAAGAAGGAACGAATACGACGAGAGAAGGTCTGGACCAGGTGCTGACAAAAGCGGGACAGAATGTAAAAGACATTCCGATGCGTCAGGTGATCACCTCATTTGCAGGACTTCGCGCACATGAAGACGGACATGAATTTATCATAGAAGAAGTAGAAGATGCGAAAGGATTCATTGACTGTGCAGGCATTGAATCTCCGGGACTTACCAGCAGTCCTGCGATTGGAGCGATGGTTGCAGATATACTGAAAGAGAAACTGGATCTGGAAGAAAAAGAACATTTTATCGCAACCAGAAAAGGAATCCTGGATCCAAACACTCTGAGTAAAGAAGAAAGAGTGAAATTAATCAAAGAGAAACCGGCATACGGTAATATTATCTGCCGCTGTGAGATGATCACGGAAGGTGAGATTATCGATGCAATCCATAGACCACTCGGAGCAAAGTCGTTAGACGGCGTAAAACGCAGAACCAGAGCAGGTATGGGACGGTGCCAGGCCGGTTTCTGTTCCCCTAGAACGATGGAGATTCTCGCAAGAGAACTGGATGTTCCGATGTCAGAGATTACGAAATCTGGCGGGAAATCGAAGATTATTACAGGCGTGAATAAGGAGGATATCTGATCATGAAAAAATACGATATTGTAATCATCGGCGGCGGCCCGGCAGGACTTGCGGCAGCTGTTTCGGCAAGGGAGAACGGAATTCAGGATATCCTGATCCTGGAAAGAGATAGAGAACTGGGAGGAATCCTGAATCAGTGTATTCATAATGGTTTTGGCCTTCATACATTCAAAGAAGAACTGACCGGACCGGAATATGCAGGAAGATTTATTGAACAGGTGAAGGATCTGAATATAGAATATAAGTTAAATACTATGGTTATGGATATCAGTTCAGATAAAATCGTAACAGCGATGAACCGTGAAGAAGGATTATTCGAAATTCAGGCAGGCGCAGTAATCCTGGCCATGGGATGCCGCGAGCGTTCCAGAGGTGCACTGAACATTCCGGGTTACCGTCCGGCGGGAATCTATTCCGCAGGAACAGCACAGCGTCTGGTTAATATGGAAGGTTATATGCCGGGAAGAGAAGTTGTGATCTTAGGTTCCGGCGATATCGGGCTGATCATGGCAAGACGTATGACACTGGAAGGTGCGAAGGTTAAAGTTGTGGCAGAACTGATGCCATATTCCGGAGGATTAAAACGTAATATCGTGCAGTGCCTGAATGATTACGATATTCCATTGAAATTGAGCCACACGGTTGTGGACATTAAAGGAAAAGAAAGAGTCGAAGGAATCACACTGGCAGAGGTGGACAGTAAAGGAAAGCCAATTCCCGGAACGGAAGAAGAATACACCTGTGATACATTATTACTTTCCTGCGGACTGATCCCGGAAAATGAGATTTCCAGAGGTATGGGTGTAGATATGAATCCGGTGACTTCAGGACCGAAGGTCAATGAAAGTCTCGAGACGAATATCGAAGGCGTATTCGCCTGTGGAAATGTACTGCATGTACATGATCTGGTGGATTTTGTATCGGAAGAAGCGAAGACTGCCGGAAGAAATGCAGCTGGATATGTGAAGAGCTTACGGGCATCAGGTAATGAGAATGTGGACAATAAGATAGAAATGAAAACAAATCTGGATGAAGCACATCATATCGAATTGAATCCGGTTGAAGGTGTTCGCTACACGGTTCCAAGCACCATCAATCCGGCACACATGGATGAAAACCTTACGGTACGTTTCCGTGTAGGTGGCGTCTACAAGAACTGCTATGTCAGTGCATATTTTGATGAAGAGCGTGTGATTCATAAGAAGCGTCCGGTTGTTGCACCGGGAGAGATGGAGCAGATCAAGCTTACAAAAGAACAGCTTATGAAGTATCCGGACCTGAAGACCATTACAGTAAAGATAGAGGAGGCGTAAAGGATGGGAACAGTAACAACAAGAGAACTGATATGTATCGGCTGTCCGATGGGCTGCCCTCTGACCGTGACAATGGAAGCCGGTGAAGTGATCAGTGTAACAGGAAATACGTGTAAACGTGGAGATATCTATGCAAGAAAAGAAGTGACGAATCCGACCAGAATTGTAACTTCCACGGTAAGAGTATCCGGAGGAGATGCGGATATGGTATCAGTGAAGACAAAAGAGGATATTCCAAAGGGCAAGATCTTCGCATGTGTGAAAGCATTGAAAATAGTAGAAGTACCGGCACCGGTGCATATCGGAGATGTGCTGGTAAAGGATGTGGCCGGTACCGGTGTGGATATCGTGGCGACGAAGAATGTAAAGTCTGCATAAAAGAAATGCACGAAGTATGTGAAAATTTGCTATAATGGTTTCAGATTTGAAAAACAGAAATGCAATGAGACGGAGAGATAATCGTGGAACCATATTACTACAGCAAGATGAACAAAGTACAACAGGCAGCCTATCATGCCATTCGGCAGGGCCTGCTTGAAATTTCAGATTCTATACAGATACCGGGAATGGAGCCGGAGGAACTTTATAATGTGTTCTTCCGGCTGCGCCTGGATCATCCGGAAATCTTCTGGGCAACCGGATATAAGTACAAATATTATCCTGATTCGCCCAATTTCATCTTTATCCCGGAATATTTATTTGATAAAAATAAAATAAAAGAACATCAGAAAGCATTGAAATCCAGAGTAGAAAAACTCGTAAGGTCGGTAAAAGACAAATCCGAATGGGAAAAGGAAAAATACGTGCATGATTTCATCTGTGAAAATGTACATTATGATAAGTTGAAAAAGCCATATTCTCACGAAATCATCGGACCGCTCGGACAGGGCGTCGGTGTCTGTGAGGGGATTGCAAAATCGGTGAAAGTGCTGTGCGATGCACTCGGAATCTGGTGTATGATCGCAGTCTGCGGTAACAATCCGGAGAAAGGGATCAAATACCGTCATACCTGGAACATCGTAAGAATTGGCGGTAAGTATTATCATCTGGATGCGACATTTGATAATACGCTTGGAAACGGAGAGAAGATGCGTGGAAAACAGGAAAAAAGAGAGATCCGTTATGACTATTTCAATCTGGATGATAAGAGCATTTTCAGAGATCATGAGCCGCTGATTGCTCCGGCTCCAAAATGCGAAGATGGAGATCATTTCTACTATAAAGAAAAGAAACTGTCGTTTACAAAGACGGAGGATGTATACAAAAGAGCGTTACAGACCGCAAAAAAAGGAAAAGTTTTCACTTTCCATTGGAGAGGCGGCTATCTGACCAGAGCGGTTCTGGAAGAACTGTTGGATCTGATCCAGAAAGCCGGAAAAGAGAAGCAGAAGAGTGCAAGAATCAGCCTGAACTGGCCGCAGGCAGTGCTGCGTTTTGATTATGTGGAAGAGCACGGAGAAGCAGAGCCGGAGGTTGTGGTAGAAGAGGCGAATGAAGGAGAAAAAGAATAGTGGATGCATTTGTAATGTTGCAGGAACTTCTGGAACAGGAGCAGTTTGAACTGATTATTTCGGAGCAATCGGATATCCGTCTGGTATATCTGATGAATGATGCTGTGGAAAGCTTCCTGGTATTTCATAATGCCAGAATGACGGGGGAATACAGACCGGACTATGAAGGAGAAATATTGGCCTCAATGAGTTATGATGACACGGAGTATATTCTCGTGGTTCATCAGGGGGATTCTGTTGTTACAATATTTTTCGAGGATCTGCTGACGGATGTGCACTTATATGATTATGGTGAGATCGGACATTTCTGGGTGAAAGACTATGAATATCTGAGACAACTGGAATATCGGCTGGCGATCATGAGGGACAAATATGACTATCTGGGAGAGGAATATTGTACGCCGGAGGAACAAAAACTTGCGATGCTGGTAGATTTTCCGCCACTTAATTACTGCTGTTATCCTGCAGTGCCGGAAAAATATATTGTTCCAAGGGTAGATCCGTGGGTGCCGGCAGAGGAGGCAATTGCGGTAATGGAAGAACTGGCCGAAGAGGCGGATGATAAAGGACTGTGGAAGATATTGCAAACCTACCGGGAACATCCAAAACCATCTATTGCAAAGAAAATTGCAGCAATGCTTCACCGGAATGGACATGCAAAGGTGGTGGATCTGCTGGATGAAAGATTGAAAAAAACAGTGTCAGGATATGAAAAGCGTTCATTTGGAGAAGCGGTGGATGTTCGGTGTCAGCAACTGCAGCACAAGGTAGAAGAACGACAGAAGCAGTTACAAAAAGAAGGAAAAGAATCCGTCATATTACGGGAAGAGCCATTCGAGATTGCCCAAGACAGTATCGGCTATCAGCTTCATCTGATGATATGGGAAAAAGGAATCCTGAACCGGAGAGTGAAAATAGAGAGTTATCCATTAGAAAAAGAATAGAAGTATAGCAGCTTCATATGAACACATGACAATTAAAAATGGGCATCCACACCGGATGCCCGAAAGGAAAAAAGTTATGAAAAAGAAAAATGATATATATAAACTCGGTTGTTGTTTTTTATTGAATAACCGAAGGATTTTTTAGGCGAAGCCAGACCAGATAAAAGCTGATTCATATTTCTGATACCTGAGTGACTTCTTTGTTGTTGATGATTATATAATACATGGCAAATGTTTCCAATTTGTGTTATGGGCCTAAAGAAAATATGAAAAATCTTAAGATAATCTGTAGGAAATGTGAAGTTGGCAATAAAATGGAAGATAAGAATAAAACAGTGGATTATATTGTAAAATTCTTTACAAATATATATACTTATATTGACAACCAGAGCAAACTGGAAAGCAATGATGGAGGTGAAGGGAAATATGTGTGATGCATTAAGAGAATTAATGGAGGATGAATTTAAGGAATTTGAACAACA
>CAKRAT010000015.1 GCA_934295165.1 uncultured Dorea sp.
GTATTTGCTGCCTCTGCCAGTTCCTGATTCCGTTTTTCGATCTCTACGTGACGGAGTTTTGCATTTCCCGGCATCATAACATTCTTGCGGATATTCTTCTCGTATGGTTTATCTTCGATTTTTTTTCGTTCATTTAATTCTACAAGTCCCTGTGAATGTGCAAGTCTTGTAGTTGTACGGTATACAAACGGACGGTCAAACTGTTCACTTAAGTCAAATGCGATCTTAATGAATTCTTTTGCCTCTGCACTGTCTGACGGTTCGATCACCGGAAGCTGTGCCGCACGTGCGACCATTCTGGTGTCCTGTTCGTTCTGAGAGCTGTAAAGTCCCGGATCGTCGGCAACAACGATTACAAGTCCTCCGTTCACTCCCATGTAAGATACGGTATATGTAGGGTCTGCTGCCACGTTAAACCCTACATGCTTCATACAGGACATGGCACGTACTCCTGCTACGGATGCACCGATTGCAACTTCTGTTGCTACTTTTTCATTTGGTGACCATTCACAGTATAAACTGTCTTTATATTTGACCAGGTTCTCACTGATCTCTGTACTCGGCGTACCCGGATATGCTGCCGATACCTTTACTCCGGCCTCATATGCACCTCTGGCAATCGCCTCATTTCCAAGCATAATTACTTTTTCTGACATACTTTTTTCCATCCTTTCGTGTAAACGGCATTCCGATCATGCCGCCTTTTAACAGTATACCATACTACTTTCACGAGTTAAAGCATTGATTTGGCAAAAACACGGATTTTTATACATGTTTCTTGCAACTATACTCATTCAGATCTACACGGATGATAGCCACTGCTTTTTCAAGATTAGGATTTTTCTGGAACTCATCAAATGTTCTGCCCGTCTGATGTTTCATGATAACATTCAGTGCTTTTAATTTTTCTCTTGGATTATCAATAATGCTTGCTGTTCCTTTTCCGATAATGCTTGCATAATAATAGCTGTACTGACATGCGGTATCGCCTTCCACCAGCTCATGTTTATAATCAATCTCGATCCCGACATTTGCATTCTTTCTGATCAGGTCAATCTTTTTGCCTTCTCTTGCGCCGTGGATGTAAAGGATTACTTGTCCATCTTCTCTTACATATCCATAATTCACAGGCACAATATACGGACCGTCCTCATCCATGATCCCAATCCGGCATACCTTGCAATCATCAAAGATCTGCTGAATCTCTTCCATCTCTGTTACTTCTCTGTCTGTTCTTCTCATCTGCGCATCTTCTTTCTCTATGATATTTTCTGATTTATTATTTCCATTTATCTGTCTGCTTTTTTTATTTTCTACTTTCTGATATCATCCGGCTTATTCCTTGAATATAAATACCGGCACCGGCGGGCAGTTCTTCCGGTTATAGTATTCATTTACGATCACGGTATACTCTCTTCCCGGAAGTGCTTTTACGTATTCCAGAATCTTCTCTTTTTCCTCGAACCCTGTATCACCACCGCTGTAAATACACAGGCTCATCATCCCGCCGTGTTTTAACACAGCAAGTCCTTTTCTGATTGCTTCTATACTGGTTCTGTATGTGGTTGCAAGCTTATGATCACCGCCCGGGAGATATCCGAAGTTAAAGCAGATCACATCTGCACTCTCTTCTTCCGCATATCGGTCCATATGCTCATGACCGTCCAGGATCAGTTCCGCCTGCAGTTCTTTTCCATGCGTCTTCAGCAATTCCCGTGTCGTATCCAGTGCTTCTTTCTGAATATCAAATGCAAGCACCTTCCCGTTTTCTCCTGCAAGCTCACACAGGAACAGGGTATCATTCCCCTTTCCCATGGTCGCATCGATATAATATCCGCCTTTTTCTGCCTGCAAACGGATGATTTCATGACACCAGTATGTGATCTGTGACTGTTTCCTTCTTCCCATCTGTCATATCTCTCCTAAAAATCAAATAACGACAACTGGTTCGATGCCGGAAGATCCGCAAGGATTCCGAGACCAACCATTGTATCAATGACCGTCTTACTTGCTTTTGTTCTCTGTCTGAAATCATCCAGTGACAGGTACGTTCCGTCTTTGGATGCTTCTGCAACTGCCTCTGCAGCCTTTTCTCCCATACCGTCGATGCTCGAAAGCGGCGGCATCAGTTTCCCATTTACGATCAGGAATTTTGTTGCCTGTGCTTTATAGATATCCAGTGGTTCAAACTCGAATCCCCTTGCATACATCTCCTGGACAATCTTCATATCTTTCATCGTATCCTGCTCTTTTTTGCTGAGCGTCGCAGAACGACGGTTATAATCATCAATATAGTATTGAAGCTTTTCCTTTCCCTGACACATAATTTCATAAGAAAACGCATCTGCGCGGATTCCGAAATATGCTCCGTAATATGCAAGTGGATAGTTGATCTTACAGTATGCGATACGGTATGCCATCATGACATATGCCGCTGCATGTGCCTTCGGGAACATGTACTTGATCTGTTCACACGACCAGACATACCAGCCCGGTACATTGTGTTCTGCCATGTCTTTTTTGAACTCCGGCCACTCCTTACATTTTCCTTTTGCAACGGTTCCCTTTCGGACACGTTCCATAATGGTAAATGATTCCTCACTATCCATTCCCTTGTTGATCAGATATGTCATGATATCATCACGGGTACAGATTGCAGTAGAAATCGTTGCCTTACCGCTTCGGATCAGTTCCTGTGCATTATTCAGCCATACGTCTGTTCCGTGTGACAGACCGGAGATACGGATCAGATCCGAAATCGTATTCGGCTTCGTATCCACAACCATCTGGATAACGAAGTCTGTTCCGAATTCCGGGATCCCCAGACATCCGACCGGACATCCGCCGATATCATCCGGCTTAATACCAAGTGCCGATGTATCATGGAACAGCGAAATAACCCCCTGATCATCCAGCGGAATCTTGGTTGCATCAAAACGGTTATCCGTCTCATTGTATTCATTATCCATCGCCGGAGAGCTGATATACTCCTCCAGTGTCTTGATCATGGTCGGATCATCATGTCCGAGAATATCAAGTTTTAACAGGTTATGGTCGATCGAATGGTAATCAAAATGTGTCGTAACGATATCGGTCGTCATATCATTCGCCGGATGCTGTACCGGCGTGAATGAGTTGATTTCTTCACCAAGTGGAAGTACGATGATGCCTCCCGGGTGCTGTCCGGTACTTCGCCGGATTCCCGTACATCCTTGTACGATACGGTCGATCTCACATTTTCTCTTTCCCTGTCCGTGTTCTTCGTAATAATTCTTTACATAACCAAATGCCGTCTTATCCGCCAGTGTACCAACCGTTCCGGCACGGAAAGTCTGTCCCGCACCAAAGATAACTTCCGTATATTTATGCGCATTACTCTGATAGTCTCCCGAGAAATTCAGGTCGATATCCGGCTCTTTATTTCCTTTGAATCCAAGGAATGTCTCGAATGGGATGTCGAATCCATCCTTGGTAAGCTTCTCTCCGCACACCGGGCAGATCCGGTCCGGCATATCCCATCCACAGCCACCTGCAAATTTTCTGACTTCTTCCGAATCAAAATCGCTGTAGTGACATTTTTTACAATAATAATGTGGGCTTAACGGGTTAACCTCTGTGATTCCCGCCATGGTTGCTACGAAGGATGATCCTACGGAACCACGGGAACCTACCAGATATCCATCTTCCACTGACTTCCATACCAGCTTTTGAGCAATGATGTACATAACGGCAAATCCATTAGATATGATGGAATTCAGTTCTCGCTCCAGACGCTCTGTAACGATCTCCGGCAAATTCTCCCCGTACATCGAATGCGCCTTGTTATAGCAGATATCACGCAGCATCTTATCCGAATCCGGGATGACCGGCGGACACTTGTCCGGACGCACTGGTGTGATCTTTTCCACCATCTCCGCAATCTTCACCGGATTCTCGATAACAATCTCCCTTGCCTTCGCAGACCCCAGGTATTCGAATTCCTCCAGCATCTCATCTGTAGTCCGAAGATACAGTGGCGGCTGACTGTCCGCATCACCAAATCCCTTTCCCGCCATGATAATTCTTCTGTATACCTCATCCTCTGGATTCATGAAATGTACGTCACAGGTTCCGACAACCGGCTTATTGAACCGTTCGCCAAGTGCAACGATCTTCCGGTTGATTTCTTTTAAGTCTTCTTCATTCTGTACCTTTGTGATCTTCGGACTCTCGATCATGAACTGGTTGTTGCCAAGTGGCTGGATCTCCAGATAATCATAGAAGTTTACGATCTTTGCGATTCGTTCTTCCGACTTTTCATTCAGGATTGCCTGATAAAGTTCTCCCGCCTCACAGGCGCTTCCCACCAGAAGTCCTTCTCTGTATTTCGACAGTTCACTCTTTGGAATTCTTGGTCTTCTCGCATAGTATTTCAGATGGGACATTGAGATCAGGGTATACAGATTCACACGTCCCACTTCATTCAATGCCAGAATGATCACATGATATGACGGAAGTTTGCGGACAGCATCTGCATTGTTCTCGCCAAACTGGTTCAATTTCGCCAGATCATAGATGCCCCTGTCCTTTAACATTTCCACAAATTTCACAAAGATTTCTGCCGTTGCCCCGGCGTCATCAACCGCCCGGTGGTGGTTCTCCAGTGAAATATGCAGTGCATTTGCTACCACGTTCAGCTTATACTTTGACAATGTCGGCAGAAGGATACGTGCCATTGATACTGTATCCACCGATGTGAAATCCGGCTGGATGTCCTGGTATCTGCAGTTCTGTTCAATAAAACTCACATCAAAGGATGCATTGTGTGCGACCAGTGCCGCATCTCCGATGAACTCCAGAAATTGTGGAAGAACCGTCCCTATATCCGGTGCCCCCATAACCATCTGGTCGCTAATGCTGGTAAGCTGTGTGATCTGAAACGGAACCGGCACTTTCGGATTGACAAATGTACTGAATTTGTCTGTGATCTCGCCATGTTCTATCTTTACTGCACCGATCTCGATGATTTTATCCTTGATCGGACTGAATCCAGTTGTCTCCAGATCGAAGACTACATACGTGTCATCCAGCGACTGCCCTTTTTCATTTACCGCTACATCAGTCAGATCATCTACCAGATATCCTTCCACACCATAGATAACTTTGAATGGGTCGTCCTTGTCCAGTGACTCAATATAATGATTCGCATCTGTGAATGCCTGAACCACACCATGATCCGTTACCGCCATCGCCGGATGTCCCCAGTCGTGCGCCTGCTTAAGCAGTGTTGTGACATCCGTTACCGCATCCATATCGCTCATCTTAGTATGACAATGAAGCTCTACACGTTTCTCCGGTGCAGTGTCCGCTCTCGACTCTGTGAAATCACTGATTTTCTTGATTCCGACTACCGACTGGATATTCAGTTCCGAATCAAAACGGTCCACTGTTGTCACGCCTTTTAACTTCAGAAATGTACCATTCTTGATATCTCCCAGTATATCCGCAAGCTGATCGTTCCGTACGAACATTTTCACCATGATCGAATCCGTGAAATCTGTAACTGCGAACATAATGATCGTCTTCTCATTACGGATTTCTCTTGTCTCCATGCTGATGACTTTACCACGAACCGTGATCTCCCCCATCTCGCCTAATACATTCTGCAGTTCAATCGTCTCATCGTCAAAGTCACGTCCGTAGATCAGGTTCGGATCATCCGTTGCCTTACGTACAAACGAATAACCTCCTTTTCCAAATGATCCACCCTTTTTGCCCTTGAAACCTCCGAAACTTTTACCGCTACTTTTGCTGCCGCTTTCTCCGCCGGAAATACTTTCCGCCGCACTTTTTTCCTCTTTTTTCTCTTCTTTCTGTTCCTGTGCCTGTGCTTTCTTTGCCCTGACTGCCTCAGACTGTTCACGGATTGCTTCTACTTCCTGTTCTAATTTGGCTTCGTTATATTTTAACTTACTGTCTTTTGCCTTTTCATAAAGCACGCGGATCTCTACCGGCCGTTGGAAACGCTCTGTAAATACACCCGTCAGATATTCCGACAGGGAATCTTTCTTTCCCCGTGCAACAATCGTGTCCGTCAATGTCAGACAGAGCATATTACCATTTTCAAATTCATAGCTGGCATTCTGCAGCATATTCCGCTCTACAACGCTCTTCTGATCCAGTTCCAGCAGAAAACTGTCGTAGTATTCATTCATCAGATTCTCCGGTGTATACTGTTCTGACAGATCGTACTGTTCCCTCACCGTCACCTGAATATGGCTTCTGGCAAATAACTGCTGCTTCAGCATCCGTTCTACTTCATATATATCCTTTTTCTGGATCAGATGTCTGCTGTAAATGCTGACACGGATGAAGTCTCTCGTAGAATTCGTAGAAACTTTCGTCACCTCTACTCCCTGAAACATCATCTGAATATCATCTTTTACTTTTAATGTCGGAAATACCTCAAAAAACGACTTACTCATTCCAGTGTAACAACTCCTGTCTCAATGTCTCCAATAATTCGCCTTCTTTTACTTTCTTCACGACCTCGCCTTTCTTGATCAAAAGGCCCTCTCCAATCCCGCCGGCAATTCCGATATCTGCTTCTTTTGCTTCTCCCGGTCCATTGACCACGCAGCCCATAACGGCCACCTTGATATCCAACGGAATATCAGCCACCATTTCTTCAACCTTATTTGCAAGTCCGATCAGATCGATCTTGGTTCTTCCACAGGTCGGGCAGGATACCACTTCGATCCCGCCTTTCCGAAGTCCCAGCGTCTTTAAGATCAGTTTTGCGGATTTGATCTCTTCTACCGGATCCCCTGTAAGGGATACACGGATCGTATCACCGATTCCCTGGCTTAAGATCAATCCCAGTCCGATGGAAGATTTGATATTGCCTGCAAGCAGCGTTCCGGATTCTGTAATTCCAACATGTAACGGATACGGACATACAGGTGCCAGAAGTTCATGTGCTTTTACACACATCATAACATCCGATGACTTGATACTGACCACCAGATTGTCATATCCCATCTCTTCGATCATGTGTACTTTATCCAGTGCGCTTTCTACCAGACCTTCTGCCGTTACGCCATGGTATTTTTCTATCAGATGTTTCTCCAGTGAACCGCTGTTAACTCCGACACGGATTGGTATATTGTATTCTTTTGCCTTTTCTACCACCGCACGGACTCTTTTTTCATCCCCGATATTACCCGGATTGATACGGATCTTATCTGCCCCATTCTCAATTGCGGTAATCGCAAGGCGGTAGTCAAAATGAATATCTGCTACCAGCGGAATATGTATCTGCTCTTTGATCTTGCGGATGCTCTCTGCTGCTTCCATCGTAGGTACTGCCACACGGATGATATCACATCCTGCTTTTTCAAGCTTTAAAATCTGTGCTACACACGCCTCTACTTCCTCAGTCTTCGTATTTGTCATAGACTGGATCGCAATTTTTTCCCCTCCTCCAATACATACATTACCAATCTGTACTTTTTTTGTTTTATCTCTATATTTCTCCATCTTTCTCCCTCCATTAATGTTCTAAACTTTTTCTTCTGTCTTTTTTATTCCTTTTATATCTTTTACACACCAGATTTTTCTTTTATCCTTACAGCACAAATGCCCCTCTATACCATACATATAGAGGGGCTGTCATCTTTAATTCTTATTGAACATCATCTGTTCTCCATACTCACGCTCTGTCAATGTCAGCGTTCCGTCATCAATACTGTATTCAAATGTCGTTCCTATGGATTGTACTGCATTCTTTAATGTCTCCGTAGTATACTGTCCATTGGATTTTTCTGCGATTTCCTGAATCTTTGCATCGTCCTGCTGAACAGAAATCGTCTTGGATTCTTTGTTCAGTGTATATGTCATCGGAACTTCTGCATCTGTCCCTTCTCCGGATGCCGGAATAATCACCGTCATCTCTCCATCCCGGCCGATCTTCAGGCTCATATTGCCATCTTCATCTGTCCACGATCCTTCCAATGGATTTCCTGCGAACATCTTCGTCAGAAGAAATATTGCTACAATTACGATCAGGACAGATGTAACAGCCGTAACGACTGTCCATATCTTACTTCTCTTTGCCTCATCATTCTTTGCTATCATCTATCCATTTCCCTTCTTTTTTATTTATGTCTGTCAGTATTCCCACTACTATAAATTATATGTGCTTTTCTCCCCCGTGTCAACGACAGGTCTTATGGTTTCCACTTTCTCTATTCATCAATCTCCACCAGCAGATAAAATCCTCTGTCCGTCTGTTCAATCTTCTGGATTCTTCCCTTTCTTGATTTGATCCGCTGTCTGGTACGATAAATCCCAGACATTGCAATTGATGGTTCCACCAGATAAGTATACTGACCGGTAACAGCGCTTCGTTCACTGATTTCTACTTCCTGTCCTTCCGTCACCAGACCTTCTCTTTCCATTTTAAAACGTTCTACACGCATCTTATACACTTCCTTTCATTTTTCTTCCTTTACCGGCATTTCCCGGCACATATGTTCCTGGTTTTGTCTGTTTTTATTCCATTTGTTCCGTTCCGGCACTTTCGGGACACTTTTCGTTGAGTTCCGGCACTTTTTATGTTCCAAGCCGCAACACTTGGTAAAATATACCAATCACTCTTGGAGGTGTCTGCTATGCCATTTGCTGAAAAACTCAAAGCATTACGAACCCAAAACCATTATACGCAAAAATATGTCGCAAAACATTTAAATGTCTCACGTTCCACGATTGCCGGTTATGAGACAAAAAACCGTCAGCCTTCTCACGAAAAACTGACGATTCTTGCAGAACTTTTTCATGTTTCTGTTGATTATCTGCTAGATGATGATATCAGTGACATCTCTCTGTCTGATGCTGCATCTGCACAGGCAGCCGAACGTTATCTGCTGTCACATTTTCATCATTTATCCACGCATTCCAAAAAGGAATTTTTAGACTTTCTTCAATATCTGGAACAAAGGGATGAATCTGCACGAAACAGATCCGCCCGCTGATTCTTTATGATTCTTTCACGAAGCGGTGATAAATATAATCATTCGCTTCTTTTTCCTGACTGTCATCCAGAGGGGTAAGTGTTACTTCATCCCCATACTTTCTTTCCAGTGCTTTCCTGATCAGATAATCACTGACCTGCGGATTCTTCGGGAGCAGTGGACCATGCAGATAGGTTCCGATCACATTCTTATATACAACCCCTTCATAACCGCTCTTCCCGTCATTTCCCGCTCCATATAATACCTTCCCGAATGGTTTATTCCCATTCAGATAGGTTCTTCCTCCGTGATTTTCAAATCCTACGACCGGCATGTCCACAAGGTCACTGTCCAGAACGATATTATCGATCAGACGTCCTTCTTCCTGCTCGGTATAAATATCAACCAGATTCAGCCCTTCAATCATCCCTGCATCTGTCTTATAATATTTTCCAAGAAGCTGGTAACCGCCGCATACAGCGATCACCACGCCTCCATCTTCTACATAATCTTTAAACTCACTCTGAATTTCCAGAAGGCTCTTGCATACAATTGCCTGTTCCCGGTCGGAACCGCCTCCTAACAAAACAATATCCAGTTTCGAAAAATCAATCTGATCACCGGCATTGAATTCTATCGTCTCAGCCTTGATTCCACGCCAGATACAGCGTTTCATCAGGCATGCGATATTTCCTCTGTCTCCGTACAGATTCAAAAGATCCGGATACAGATGACCAATCGTAAGTTTCATATCTTTTGTATCCATTATCTTTCTCCTTCCATCTTCTTCAATACATTTCTGGTACTGAACAAAGCTGTATAGTTCACCAGTACATACAGGTTGCCGCAGCCATTCTCTACTCTTTCACGTATTGCTTTCTCCACATCTGACTCCAGCATGGCCAGGATGTCCACGTATTTCATACGAAGACGCATATCCTGGCAGCGGATACCACTTACCGTAATGGAATTGATGTCCGCACCTTTAAATCTGTCAAAATCCACATCCCATAGCCATGAAATATCCGTTCCATCCTGTGCATTATCATTGATCACAATGATGACATCCTTCATGGAATCATCCTGCATAACTGCCGAAATATTCTGGTTGAATCCTGCCGGATTCTTCGCAAGGTTCAGCACAATCTTTGTGCCTTTTACTTCAAACTGCTCCATACGGCCGTTTTCCGGATTAAAGTCCGTAAGCATATCCTGGAAATGTTCCAGTCCAAGTCCTCCGGTTCTTCCTGCCGCATAGGCCGCCAGAATATTATAGACATTATAGAATCCTTTATAATTTGCTTCCATACGTCTGCCATCTATGGTGAATACCAGATGATCACTGACTGCCACATCTGATGCATCGTATTCAATTACCGGACGCTTAAAATCACAGCCCGTACATGCATAATCGCCAAGCTGGCTGTAGTGATAGAAATTGTATTTTAACGGTGCCCCACATTTCTTACAGAAACGTCCTTCTCTGATCTCATGGGAATCCTTGTCATCCATTACCTTTTCGCTGATGCCATAGGTGACATACGGATTACCGCTTTCCATTGCAAGGTAAGCCGACAATGCATCATCCCCATTTACGATCACCTTCATCTCGGGCGCACTCTGCATCACTTCTTTTAAGATATTCATCGTAATGTCAATTTCACCGTAACGGTCAAGCTGGTCACGGAACAAATTCGTCAGTACCATATAATCAGGCTTAAAGTGTGGAAATACCCTTCTTGTCGAAGCTTCATCGATCTCGATACATGCGTAATCTGCATCCAGATTACCGCTTAATCCCGCACCTAATGCAAAAGCTGCCACAACACCGTTCAGCATATTGGATCCGGTATGATTACAGATGACTTTGTAACCTTCCTTCTCGATTGCTGCACAGAGCATATTGTTGGTCGTCGTCTTTCCATTGGTTCCACATACAATAAAAATGTCTTTTCTGACCTGTCCTGCAAGATCATGCAGGATACCCGGATCAATCTTAAGCGCAATCTTTCCCGCCCAGGTCACACCCTGGCGGTGAAAGATGTGTACACTTGCTTTTTCACTTATCTTTGCTGCCCATACGGCCAGCATTCTGCGTACTCCCATAATTACCTATTCCCCGATCAGTTCTTTGATATTTTTCGGTTCCGGCATCGAACGGATAGCACCTTTTTTCATTGTGATCAGTGCTGCCCCCGCATTTGCATATGTCAGAATCTCTTTTAATTTCTTCTCGTCCAGATTGTCCAGACCATACTTTAATACACCGTTGATCGAACATCCACAGAATGTATCTCCTGCTCCTGTTGTCTCAATCGCCTTCACGGTGAATCCCGGCTGCTCTACACAAAGGTCTTTATAATAAGCCCTGCTTCCTTCTTTTCCCATTGTCAGGAAGATAAGAGGAATCTGATACTTCTCCTGAAGGTACTTAATGCCTTCATCATAATCTTCTTTGCCGGATACAAACTGGATCTCATTATCTGAAATCTTCAGTAGATCACAGTTTTCAAACCCATATTCCATCTGTTCTTTCGCCTCATCCAGCGTCTCCCAGAGCGGCGGACGTAAATTCGGATCAAATGTGATCATGCAGCCAGCTTCTTTTGCAACTGCAAGTGCTTTCTTTGTTGCTGTCTTTACCGGTTCATCTGTCATGGAAAGTGTTCCGAAATGGAATACTTTTGACTGACGGATGAGATCATAATCCACTTCCTCTTCCGTTAACATCATATCAGCTCCCGGTTTACGATAGAAAGAAAATTCTCTGTCACCATCCGGGAAAGTATGTACAAAAGCAAGTGTTGTGTGGATATTCTGATCCATCACAAGCCCTTTTGTCTCTATTCCTATATTTGTAATTGTATCTTTTAACAGCTTACCGAACTGGTCATCTCCGACTTTTCCGATAAATGCTGTTTTTCTTCCAAGTTTGTTCAGCATTGCAAGTACATTACACGGTGCCCCACCCGGACATGCTTCAAATAACTGATTGCCCTGCCCGCTTTCTCCATTCACTGCAAAGTCAATCAACATTTCTCCAAGTGCTGTTACATCATATATCTTTTCCATTTCGAAATCTCCTTATCCTGAATCTAGCATTTGTTTCATATTCTATCACACAATCCCATATTTTTAAAGATGCAGGCACTTAAAGTGCATTATTACCAATTCCCGTCTGAATTTTGTTATTTTTTTGTCATTTTGCCTATTTACGAATTCGGAAATGATTGATAAAATAATAACAAATAATACAGTTACCTGATGTATTATTTTACATTGTGAAACGACGATTTCGCAAAATGTTCGTGTTTGGATGGTACTATCCCCCTCCCACGAACCCTCTCTTGATAGCGTTTTGTAAGAAAGTCACAGGAAAAGCTTCCGCCAAAACTTTTCCTGTGACTTTCTTCATTTTTTAACATTCTTCGGCAATTTTATAAATCAGCTTTTCTGTATCTTCCCATCCGATACATGGATCTGTGATTGATTTTCCGTAAATCATATCCGCGGATATATCTTGTCTGCCTTCTTCCAGGTAGCTTTCTACCATAACACCCTTGATCATTTTCTTAAGATCCTGATTGTATCTGCGTGAATGCAGCACCTCACTTACGATACGAATCTGCTCTTTATATTTCTTGTTTGAATTCGAATGATTCGCATCAATCACCGCTGCCGGATTCTTAAGATCTTTTTTCTGATATAATTCCCAGAGTCTTACACATTCTTCATAATGGTAATTCGGTATACATTGTCCGTACTTGTCCACTCCGCCGCGGAGAATGGTATGTGCAAGCGGATTGCCGGATGTCGTCACATCCATCGTTCTGTAAATGAACCTGTGCCCCATCTGTGCCGCTACGATTGAATTCAGCATTACAGAGAGATCTCCGCTGGTCGGATTCTTCATCCCGACCGGAATATCCATACCGCTTGCAGTCAGTCTGTGCTGCTGGTTCTCCACCGATCTTGCTCCTACAGCCTCGTAGGAAAGAATATCATCCAGATAACTTCTGTTTTCCGGATATAACATTTCATCCGCTGCAGTCAGACCACTTTCTTTCATTGCACGGATATGCATTTTGCGGATTGCCATAATTCCTGCATACAGATCCGGTGCTTTGTCCGGATCCGGCTGATGCAGCATTCCTTTATATCCTTCCCCTGTTGTTCTCGGCTTGTTGGTATAAATTCTCGGTATCAGCACCAGACGGTCTTTGACTTTTTCATTTACTTTCGCAAGCCGGCTTACATATTCACATACAGAATCTTCATTATCCGCTGAACATGGTCCGATGATCACTGCGAACTTATCTACTTTTCCTGTGAAAATGTCTCTTATTTCCGCATCACGTTCTTTTTTCAACTGGATCAGTTCCTCAGACAGAGGGTATTCTTCTTTCAGTTCCGCCGGTGATGGAAGAACTTTATTTACTTTCATAGACATAATCTTTTCCCTTATTTTATCCTAACAGATGTACTCCGCCAAGAAGCACATACGATATAAACCACATAATTACAGTTGCCATACAGATTCCAACGATCACTGCCGGAAACGCTTTCTTAAACTTCATTCCCAGAAGTGCTGCGATCAGAGAACCTGTCCATGCCCCTGTTCCCGGAAGTGGAATCCCCACAAAAAGTACCAGACCCCAAAACTCATATTTTTCAATCTGATCCTTCCTGCTCATGGCTCTGTTCTCCAGTTTATCCACGAGCGGCTTGAAAGTCTTCGTTCCTTTCATCCAGTTAAATACCGGTGTAATCAGAAGCAGAATAAATGGAACTGGAATAATATTTCCGATAATGCACAGCGGAATCGCAGTAGATACTTTTACTCCAAGGATTGGTCCTGCAACAAGCAGCGCACCACGGAGTTCAAGAATCGGAATCATCGATATCAGAAATACAATTACTTCCTTACTCACACTTCCGCTTAATGCATCAATAATTCCATGTATTAATGTATTGGTCATAAGAAACTCCTCTTATTTATTCATATATTTTTTCAGGAACGCAAACATTGCTTCCATCTCTTCTCTGGTTCCTACAGTGATACGCATATACTGTTCGATTCTCTCACTGCCCCAGAAGCGCACATAGATATCATTCTCTTTCAGTGCTTCAAATAATTCTTTTGCATCATAATCCGGATACATGGCAAAGATAAAGTTCGATTTGGAATCCAGGCAGCGGAATCCAAGATTCTTTAATTCTTCTTTTGCCCATTCACGTGTCTCGATAATCTTATTCACACACGCTTCAAAATATGCCTTATCCTTTACCGCTTCCACACCGCATACCAGTGATGTCTGGTTCATAGTATAAGAGTTGAAAGAATATTTTGCATCATTCAGGTATTTGATCAGTGTCGGATTACTGATTGCATAACCGATACGCATTCCTGCCATCGATCTTGCTTTTGAAAATGTCTGAACAATGATCAGATTCTCATATTTGTCGATCAGTTCCATCGCAGAACGTCCGGCGAAATCAACATATGCCTCATCTACAATTACGATCACATCCTGATTATGTGCGATAATATCTTCTACGTCAGCCAGATCTTCATAAAGCCCTGTCGGTGCATTCGGATTCGGGAAGATCACACCACCATTTTCCTTGTAGTAATCTTCTTTTACGATCTTGAAGTTCTCATCTAACTTCTGGCATTCATACGGAATGCGGTACAGATCCGCCCATACCTTATAGAAGGAATAGGTGATATCCGGGAAAAAGACTGCTTTCTCCGAGTTAAAAAATGTCAGGAAACACATGGATAATACATCATCCGATCCAACTCCTACAAATACCTGATCGGGATTTACATGATAAAAATCAGCCAGTGCATTCACAAGCGGTGCTGCCGTCGGATCCGGATACAGACGAAGACGGTCTGTATTCATCTCCTCCAGAGCTTTTGTCACGCCCGGTGCCGGTGCGTATGGGTTCTCATTGGTATTTAACTTGATCACTTTGCGCTGCGGCTGTTCGCCCGGCACATAAGGTTCTACTTTTCGAATGTTCTTTTCAAATGCTTTCATGCTGCTCTCCTAGAAATATTCTTTCGCCAGTTCTTTGAATTTTGGAAGTGAATTGATAATCGTCTCGTGAGATACGCAGTACGCAAGTCTTACATATCCAGGACACGCAAAGGAACTTCCCGGTACGATCAGAATATTATATTTCTTAGCTGCTTCGCAGAATTCCTTTTCGTTCGGAACCGGTGATTTTACAAACAGATAGAATGCACCCTGTGGCTTGATACACTCGAATCCACATTCTTTCAGACCATTATAAAGGTCTTCTCTGTTACGGTCATAGAAGGAAAGGTCTGTCTTTTCATTCAGGCATTTTTCTACTACTTTCTGCTGCAGTGTCGGCGCATTGACAAATCCAAGGATACGTGTTGCCACATTCGCTGCAGAAAGTACTTCTTCACTGTCCTTCATTTCATCCGGAATGACCAGATATCCGATACGTTCTCCCGGAAGGGACAGCGATTTGCTGTAAGAATATCCTACAACTGTATTATCATAATATTTTGTGAGATAAGGAACTTCCACTCCATCGTAAGCAAGTTCACGGTATGGTTCATCTGAGATCAGGACAATATCTGTTCCGAACTCTTTCTGTTTTGCTTCCATGATAGCAGCAAGCTTCTTAATTGTCTCTTCGGAATATACCACACCGGTAGGGTTATTCGGATTGTTGATGATAACTGCTTTTGTCTTTGGTGTGATCTTCTGTCCGAACTCATCCAGTTTTGGCTGGAAATCTACCGTATTCGGTGAAATTTCAACTAACACACCATCATAATTATTCGTATAAGAACGGTATTCTCCAAAATATGGTGCAAATGCTATTACTTCATCTCCCGGATTGATAATTGCTTTCAGAATGACATTCAGACCACCTGCAGCACCAACTGTCATGACAATATTCTTCCCTTCAAAGTGTGTGTCAAAACGTTCATTCAGGGATTTTGCTACTGCCTCTCTTACTTCTGCATATCCGCAGTTGCTGTTGGTATATCCGTGAAGTGCAACCGGATCCGTATTATTTACAATCTCGATGACCGCATTCTTTACAGCTTCCGGTGCCGGTACATTCGGATTACCAAGGCTGAAATCAAATACATTCTCAGCCCCGTAAATTCCCGCCAGACGGTTACCTTCCTCAAACATCGCACGGATAGCCGAGCTGTTGGCTACCATATTTTTCATCTTATCCGCTATCATTTTGTTGCTCCTTTCTCACTACAAGTCTTTTTCTTAAGTCTTTTTTCAGATCCGTTTTACATTGCCTCTTTCTCTGTCACATCGCCCTTTTCTACCATAAGGACCGGACGATAAGAAAGCTTGGCTTTTCTAAGACCTTCTGCACCGGTATCATCTTCCCGGTTTACATATTTATAGTTCATGCATTCATGCTCTACAAACTGCTGGTTGATCATGGTATATGCTCCCTGTACATCCGCATATGCTTTTTCAATATGCACGACATAGGTATCTTCGCATACCGGCTCTCCGATCGTAAATGCAACGACTTTGCCGTCAATTCTTAAAACTCCTCCCGTCAGGTGAAGTTCTTCAAACAGACGCAGGGAATTCAGTGCTGCGCACATCTCTCCCCTTTTTTCATCATCTTCTTCACAGTCGTTCTCTGTCCGCCACTTTAGCGCCATCTGGAAACATTCCTCCAGATTGTCTTCCGACATGCTTTCGTAAGACCAGCGGTCTTCAAACAGGCTCTTAAATTTATTGATATGATTCCGCTTTCCGTGAAGTTTCTTTCCCGAAAGCGTTGCCAGCTTCTCTGATTCATAGATATAATCTGCAGAATCTCTGTCGTATTCAATCTGGAATCTTCCCGGATACCACTTCTCCAGTTGGGCAAAATACTCTGGTGTTACATTGTACATCAGGAATGGTCTTCCTTTCGCTTTGGAATATTCCATCATCTCTTCCAGTGCATTCTTCACATCTTCCGATGCTCCTGCCGGATAGGCAAAGGATACATGATTCTCATCTTCACTTTTGAAGACCAGTGCATTCTGTATGACCGCCCACTTTACCGGATATTGTCTGGACCAGAGATATACATTGGCAAATGTTCTCTCACAGCTTCTGCTTGTATGATGTTCAAAATAATGTGAGATAATCTCCCGATCCTCTAATTCTGCACGTTTAAACTGTGTTGCTTCCATATTCTGTATTTACCTTCTTTAATTTTCGGATATTCCCGTATTCTTACATTGCGGGTCTTTACATTTCCTCATTCATATTTGCAAGTTTGGCTGCCTGATCGGCTGCGATACATGCATCGATGATCTCCTGGATGTCACCATTCATGATCTTATCCAGTTTGTATAATGTAAGTCCGATACGGTGGTCTGTCACACGTCCCTGCGGGAAGTTGTAGGTACGGATCTTTTCTGATCTGTCTCCGGTACCGATCTGGCTCTTTCTTGCCTCAGCCTCTGCATCGTGACGTTTCTGGCACTCCATATCATATAACTTTGCACGTAAAAGTGCGAACGCTTTATCCTTGTTCTGTAACTGTGATTTTTCAGTCTGACTGTAGATCACAATTCCTGTCGGATAGTGAGTCAGCCGTACAGCAGAGTCTGTCGTATTGACACACTGTCCACCATTACCAGATGCACGCATTACATCGATACGGATATCTTTCTCATCGATCTGAATATCTACATCTTCTGCCTCCGGCATAACTGCTACCGTAATTGTAGATGTGTGGATACGTCCTCCGGATTCTGTCTCCGGTACACGCTGTACACGATGAACTCCGGATTCGTATTTCATCTTGGAATATGCACCCTTACCATCAATCATGAATGTTACATTCTTCATTCCGCCGATACCGATTTCTTCACACTCTACCAGTTCCACTTTCCATCTCTGGCTTTCTGCGTAGTGCATGTACATACGATAGATTTCTGCTGCGAAAAGCGCTGCCTCATCTCCGCCTGCACCGGCACGGATCTCGACGATAACGTTCTTCTCATCGTTAGGGTCCTTTGGAAGAAGAAGGATCTTCAGTTCCTGTTCCAGTTCTTCTACACGTTTCTTGTTATCATTTAATTCTTCTTTTGCAAGTTCACGCATCTCTTCATCAGACTCTTCCTCTAACATTTCAAGGCTGTCCTCAATTGCCTGCTTGCATTCTTTGTATTCATTATACGCCTCTACAATCGGAGTCAGATCATTCTGCTCTTTCATAAGTTTGCGGAAGCGGTTCTGGTCATTTGCCACATCCGGTTCCTGAAGTTCATTTAATATCTCATCCAGACGGATGCGAAGATCTTCTAATTTATCAAACATGGTATTTCCTCCTTAACATTACTCTTTATTGTACCTTCCCACAACAACGCGGTCAAGTCCCGCCAAATCCTTTTTTACCAGGATTTCTTCATATCCCTGTTCTTCCAGAAGCTTTGACACGTCCTTCCCCTGGTCAAAACCAATCTCAAACAAAAGATATCCTCTTTTTTTTAAATGTTTTACACTTTCTTTCACGATCAGCCGGTAAAAGTATAACCCGTCCTCTTTTCCATCCAGTGCGATCCACGGATCATGAAGTTTTACTTCGTCTTCCAGCCGGCTGATTTCCTCTGTTCTGATATACGGAGGGTTCGATACAATCATGTCGTAGTTTTCCGTAACGTGTTCAAACAGATCACTCTGTATGAACACTGCATTTGTCTGAAGTCTGCTGTCATTCTCCTCCGCAACTTTCAGTGCTTCTTCCGATATGTCACATCCTGTTCCCGACACATTGATCCCTTTTCTCTCTGCGAATTTCAAAATGCTTTCCAGAATGCAGCCGGAACCTGTACACATATCCAGAATCTGCATATCCGGCCGGATCTTTTGCAGTGCTTCTTCTACCAGCGTCTCTGTATCCTGCCTCGGAATCAGCACATGCTCATTTACTTTGAAATTCAACCCCATGAATTCCTGCTCACCTGTAATGTGCTGAAGCGGGATTCTTCCAGACCTTGTCTCTATATCTTTCCGGTAGTGTTCTGCTTTGTCCTGCCCTATCTCTCTGTCCGGATCTGCAAAAAACATAGCCCGGCTGACCCCTGTCTCATATTCCAACAGATACCATGCATCTATCTTTGCTTCCGGTATCCCGGCTTTTTCCAGACATTCCGTTCCTTCCCGGTACAGATTACGAAGTGTGAAAATTTTCCCGCTCATAAGCCCTCCAGTCAAATACTGCTTCTACAGCCTGTATCGCAACTTCGATCATCCCGTCATCCGGTTCACTGGTTGTCATCTTCTGGATTGCCATTCCCGGCTTACTTAGCAGATTGATGACCGGATTCTCACTGTTGCCTGCAAGTTTCAGTACTTCATAAGAAATGCCTGCGATCACCGGAAGCAGTGCGATACGCACAACCACTCTCATAAGCGGTGATTCCACCCGGATCAGAACCAGTAAAATAATACTGATCGCGAGCACGAAGAATAAGAAGCTTGTTCCACAGCGCTTATGCTGTCTGGAACTGATCCTTACATTTTCCACCGTAAGCGGAAGTCCATGTTCGATACAATTGATACATTTGTGCTCCGCACCATGATACATAAATGTTCTCTGAATATCTTCCATTCTTGAGATCAGTAAAATATATATGATGAAAATTCCGATTCTTACAAAGCCTTCGATCACCGTCCGCAGATGATATGACGGAACAACCGGCTTCATCAGCGACGACAGGAAATATGGCAGTACCATGAAGATTGCTACCGCTGCCACAATAGAAAACGCAACGGTTCCCGCCATCATAAGGCTTTCCTGCTTTTCTTTTTTCTTCTGTTCATTCCCGGAAAGTTCTTTTTCTTCCTCTTCTTCATAAAAGCTTGCTGAAAAGGTCAGCGTCTTAATCCCCAGTACCATGGAATCAATAAAATTAAATACTCCTCTGACAAACGGAATCGTTGTCAGTTTTTTACAGTTGCCGGTAATACTGTGGAAATCTTCTGCCTGAACCAAAATCTCCCCATCCGGCTTTCTGACAGCCACGGCATAGCGGTCTTTGTTCTTCATCATAATGCCTTCCAGCACCGCCTGCCCGCCGATATTCGATGATTTCATATGTGCTCCTTTCGATCGCCTGGCAAATTAAATTATAAGAAAAAAGGGTTGAGATTCAAAAACCTCAACCCAATACTTGTAATCTTATTTGTCCATTCCGTATTTCTTATTGAACTTATCAACACGGCCACGAGCCTGAGTTGCTTTCTGCTGTCCTGTGTAGAATGGATGACATTTAGAACAGATTTCTACGTGGATTTCTTCGTTTGTAGATCCTGTTACGAATGTATTACCACAGTTACAAGTTACAGTTGCCTGATAATAATTTGGATGTATTCCTTCTTTCATGATTTTCACCTCTTCTTTATTTTCTTGACACGCACATAAATGTGCCGTAAATTTCTTTTTATTTACACAGCTTGTTCATTGTAGCACAAGAATCAATATTTGTCTAGATAAATTTTGTCTTTTTTACCATTTGTATTAATTCTTCATTATTCTTTGTTCTTGAGAACATATTCAGAATATTATCAACCGCTTCTTCCTGGCGTAATCCATTTAAACCTTTTCTCATACTCTCTACTGCTTCCAGTTCTTCCTTTGAAAGCAGCAGATCTTCTCTTCTGGTTCCCGATTTCAAGATATCGATCGCCGGGAACATTCTCTTCTCGGAAAGCTTACGGTCCAGTACCAGCTCCATATTACCGGTTCCTTTGAACTCTTCGTATACAACATCGTCCATCTTACTTCCAGTATCTACCAGTGCCGTTGCAAGAATAGTAAGGCTTCCGCCTTCTCTCATATTTCTCGCAGCACCGAAGAAACGCTTCGGCATATGAAGTGCAGCCGGATCAAGACCACCGGATAATGTTCTTCCTGACGGTGGTACGGTTAAGTTGTAAGCCCGTGCAAGTCTTGTGATACTGTCAATCAGGATCATAACATCCTTTTTATGCTCTACCAGACGTTTTGCACGTTCAATTACCATCTCAGATACACGCTTATGGTGTTCCGGCAGCTCATCAAATGTAGAATAAATAACTTCTACATTTTCTCCTTCGATGGATTCACGGATGTCTGTTACTTCTTCCGGACGTTCATCAATCAAAAGAATCAGAAGGTGTACTTCCGGATTGTTCTTCTGTACAGATAATGCTACCTGCTTTAATAAGGTTGTCTTACCAGCCTTCGGAGGCGATACGATCATACCTCTCTGTCCCTTTCCGATTGGAGACATCAGGTCCATGATACGCATAGCCGTACTTGTCTTTCCACACTCCAGGCTCAATCTTTCATTCGGGAAGATTGGTGTCATATCCTCAAAATTCTTTCTGTGCATGATCTTCATCGGATCCGTATCATTTACCTTTGACAGATATAAAAGCGCACTGAACTTCTCCTGCTGTGTCTTGATTCTGGTATTTCCTTCCAGGATATCTCCTGTCTTAAGGTTAAACCTGCGGATCTGTGACGGTGATACATACACATCATTTTCTCCCGGCAGATAATTCGCACTACGGATAAATCCATATCCATCCTGCATAACCTCAAGAATGCCACGTACCGTGGTTCCGCTGTCCAGCTTGTCTATGTCATGGGCTTCTTTATCTCCGGTATTGGCAGATAATTCTTTTACTGTTGCCTTGGCTGTTTTCTTTTCTTTTTCATCTTCCTCCAGCATGCGCCCGATCAGTTCAGCTTTTTTCATGGTGGAAATTCCTTTTAATCCTCTTGCTTTTGCGAGTTCTTTCAATGTCGCCAGCGGAAGAGATTCATACTTTTCTTTCATCATATAATCTTTCACCTCAATAGTTTTATTCTTTATCTAGTTTCTCGTTAATAACTTGATCATTGAATGATTCAGCATTTCTTAATTTACAGGTTCTCTGGAAAATCACGTCAGAAATGACGATACTAGTTGAAACATGGCATCATTATACTATATCTTCCCATTTTTTTAAAGAGCTTTTTTATAATTGACTATATAATCCACCACACCTTACAGCAAACAGCGTCTTTTTCCTGCAAATTGTTTCACTTTTCATGCTTTCTGCGTATATTGACTTGCTTCTCCATGAATGATATGATTAAACAAACTTATGAAAAGGTGGTATCCATAAAAATGACAAATAGCGAAAAAGCTTTAAAAATGCATGAAGAATGGCACGGAAAGATTGAAACCTGTGCAAAATCACACGTGAAATCAAGAGAAGATCTGGCAATTGCCTATACCCCTGGTGTTGCAGAACCTTGTAAGGTGATCGCCAAGGATCCGGAGGCTGCCTATACTTATACGATGAAGTCCAACACAGTAGCCGTTGTTTCCGACGGAAGTGCTGTACTTGGTCTCGGTAACATCGGTGCTCTTGCAGCAATGCCTGTCATGGAAGGAAAAGCAGTTCTGTTCAAAGAATTCGGTGGTGTGAATGCCGTACCGATCTGTCTTGACACACAGGATACAGAGGAAATTATCAAATCTGTTGTAAACATTGCTCCTGCTTTCGGAGGCATTAACCTGGAGGACATCAGCGCACCGAGATGTTTTGAAATTGAAGAACGCTTAAAAGAACTTCTGGACATTCCTGTATTCCATGACGATCAGCACGGAACAGCCATCGTTGTTCTTGCCGGTATCATCAATGCCATGAAAGTAACAGGAAAGAATAAAGAAACAGCAAAAGTTGTTGTAAACGGTGCCGGTTCTGCCGGAGTTGCTATCACAAAGCTTCTTCTTACTTATGGTTTCAAAGATGTAACCATGTGTGACATCAGCGGAATCCTTGGAAAAGGCTCAAAAGACCTCAACTGGATGCAGAAAAAGATGGTTGAAGTGACAAATCCCGAACAAAAAACCGGAACACTTGCCGATGCATTAAAGGGAGCCGATATCTTCGTCGGCGTGTCTGCCCCGAACATCGTCACTCAGGAAATGGTTGCTTCTATGAATAAAGATGCGATCCTCTTTGCAATGGCCAACCCGGTACCTGAGATCATGCCGGATCTCGCCAAGGCTGCCGGTGCAAAGGTTGTAGGAACCGGACGTTCCGACTTCCCGAATCAGGTAAATAACGTAGTTGCTTTCCCGGGTATCTTCAAAGGCGCTCTGGAAGGACGTGCTACCGCAATCACTGAAGAAATGAAACTTGCCACTGCAAAAGCAATCGCCGGTCTCGTTCCGGATGAAGAATTAAATGAAAATAACATTCTTCCGGAAGCTTTTGATCCACGTGTTGCCGATGTTGTAAGTCGTGCTGTAAAGGAACTGATCTGATATGACCGTACGCTGGGGAGAAAAAAGATACTATTCCCTCGATTATTATCTAAAAACTACTTATGGTGAAAAGCTTTACAAGATTTCTCTTGACGGCGGTATGACCTGCCCTAACCGGGACGGTACACTCGGAACCCGCGGATGCATCTTCTGCAGCCGCGGAGGTTCCGGTGATTTTGCCGAGAAGCATACCCTGTCTGTTACAGAGCAGATTGAATCTGGCAAAAAACAGTCTGCAAAAAAATATACCGGATCTTCATACATTGCTTATTTCCAGGCATACACCAATACTTATGCATCTATAGAATATCTGGAAAAATTGTATACGGAAGCTATCATGCACCCCGGCATCCGGATTCTGTCCATTGCCACCAGGCCAGATTGCCTGAGCGAAGAGATCTTAGATCTTCTGGAACGCCTGAACCAGATTAAACCTGTATGGATTGAACTGGGACTTCAGACGATCCACGAAAAAAGTGCCCGCTATATCCGAAGAGGCTACAATCTTTCGGTGTTCGAAACTGCCGTATCAGAACTCCGCAGCCGTGGAATCGATGTGATCGTCCACACAATCCTTTGTCTTCCCGGAGAAACAAAACAGGATATGCTCCAGACGATACAATATCTGAATGAACAGGATATTCAGGGAATTAAACTACAGCTTTTACACGTATTAAAGGATACCGATCTGGCTGACATCTATGCGGCCGATCCATTTCCGGTTCCGGATCCGCAGGAATATTATGAGCTGCTCGGAGCGTGTATCAGCCGCCTGAGATCGGATATCGTCATCCACAGACTGACCGGAGACGGACCAAAAGATCTTCTGATCACCCCTTTATGGACCTGCAACAAAAGACAGGTCCTGAATCAGTTACAATCGTACTTTAAAACACATGACATCTGGCAGGGAAAGGAGTGTTAACCATGGCCAAATCGTTTACGCTATATAAATTAATTATTTTGTATATGTTGAATCAAGTTGATTTTCCTCTCACCAATTCCCAGATATCTGAATTTATTCTGGATGAAGGATATACAACCTACTTCAAATTACAGCAGGCTTTGTCTGAACTTCTGGAATCCGGATTTATCCGCGAAGAATCTACACATCACCGTACATTTTACCATCTTACGGATGATGGTGCTGAGACAATCCACTTTTTTACCAACGATATCTCACCTGCGATCCAGCATGATATCGATGAATTTTTGAAAGAGAAACATTATGAATTAAAGAATGAAATGTCTGTGAAAGCGGATTATTTTGAGAATTCTAACATGGAATATTCTGTGCGCTGTCAGGTCATCGAGCAGGGACTTCCCCTTATCGACCTTACTGTAACAGCTCCGACAGAATCTGAGGCTGCGACCATTGCGAATAACTGGCAGAAGCGGAATCAGGAGATTTATGCGTTGGTTATGGCGAAGCTTTTATAAATTTGTTGGTATTTCATTCATTAACTGAAGTGGCCTCTCGGTCCTTGAAGAAAACAGTGGAGAAGGCGTTGGTAATAGTTAAGGGTCAAAATTCTGCGTTAGGTTTTCAAAATTTGCCTGTTTGAGCGTATGCGAGTTGCAAATTTCGAAAGCCTGCTTTTAGCAGAATTTTGACCCTTTAGTATTACCCGCCGACGGAACCTGAACAGGAAAGACTTCCCAACTTTTATTCCGGTCCGGGTATCCACCAGCCTGACGAATTAAATTCCCACTTCAATTTAAAAGAGGAACTCACTCATCACGTAATTGCTCACATCTATCCCTTTTTCTGTCAGCCGGATGTATTCTCCCGTGTCTTCCAGCAGTTGTTTCTGGTACATATTGATCAGTACTTTTCCGTATGCGTTTTCGACGCTTCTTCCGAATGTCCGGCGAAAGTCTGTTTTGGATATTCCCCGGATTTTCCTCAATCCCAGGAACATATACTCTTCCATCTGGTTCTGTAGTGTAAGAACTTCAATCCCGCCGCCTTCTACGAAACGCTGGTTATTGATCAGGGATGCCGCTCCTGTTCCGATTCCCAGATATTCAGTACGGTTCCAGTAGCCCAGATTATGCCGGCATTCATATCCTTCTTTGGCATAATTAGATATCTCGTACCTGTGATAGCCGTAATTCTGCAGGATATTTTTCGTAAACTGATACATTAGTCTTTCTGTATCTTCATCCGGCAGTTCCCTTCTTCTTCTGGCTCTGGCACGTTCGCCTTCCCCATATTTTTCGTAAAACGGTGTCCCTTCTTCGATGATCAGGCTATATGCCGAGATATGTTCCGGCGCAAGTCCTGCTACTGTTTTAATCGTATCTTCCCATCCTCCCAGTGTCTGGAACGGGATTCCCGACATCAGATCTACATTGATATTCTGGAATCCTACTTCTCTTGCCAGAAAATAGGTATCCAGAAAATCCTGATATGTATGGATTCTTCCAAGCATCTTCAGCTCCTGATCATCCGTTGACTGCAATCCAATACTCAGACGGTTGATTCCGATATTACGGTAAGCCATCAGTTTCAGCTTGTCTACCGTTCCTGGATTGACTTCTACTGTGATCTCGGCATCCGAATCAATCGGAAATGTCGCACGGATCGCATCGAAGATACTTCGCATCTGCTGTGTCTCCAGAATGGACGGCGTTCCACCTCCGATAAAGATACTGCTTACATGGTACATACCGGCAAGATCATAATACGAGCGGATCTTCTGGCATAATCCCATGACATATTCCTGTCTCGCCTCAGGTGCTGCCGGCGCAGACAGGAAGTCACAGTATCTGCATTTTTTCACACAAAATGGAATGTGAATATATAATTCTAATGGTCTCATTATTTATCGTCCAGCTTCAGTACACTCATAAATGCTTTCTGCGGAATCTCTACGCTGCCCACCTGACGCATACGTTTCTTTCCTTCTTTCTGCTTTTCCAGAAGTTTTCTCTTACGGCTGATATCTCCTCCATAACATTTTGCCAGCACATCTTTACGCATCGCACGGACTGTCTCACGCGCAATGATCTTGCTGCCGATTGCTGCCTGGATCGGGATTTCGAATAACTGTCTCGGAATCTCTTCTTTCAACTTCTCGCACATCTTTCTTCCACGTTCATAAGCAGTGTCTGCATGAATGATAAATGACAACGCATCAACTTCTTCTTTGTTGATCAGGATATCCAGTTTTACAAGTTCTGATTTCACATAACCTGCCATCTCATAATCAAACGATGCATAACCTCTGGATCTTGATTTTAATGCATCAAAGAAATCATAGATGATCTCATTAAGTGGAAGCTGGTAATGCAATACTGCACGGGTCTCCTCAATGTATTCCATACCCTCATACACACCCCGTCGTTCCTGACACAGATCCATGATCGCACCAATGAACTCTGATGTCACCATAATCTCTGCTTTTACCATCGGCTCTTCCATATATTCAATCTCAGAAGGATCCGGAAGATTCGATGGATTCGTAAGCTCTATCACATCCCCATTTGTCTTGTGTACTTTATAGATAACACCCGGGGCTGTCGTTACCAGATCCAGATTATATTCTCTTTCCAGACGTTCCTGAATAATCTCCAGATGCAGAAGTCCAAGGAATCCACAACGGAATCCAAATCCCAGTGCAATCGAAGTCTCCGGTTCAAACTGCAGTGATGCATCATTTAACTGTAATTTTTCCAGTGCATCTCTGAGATCCGGATATTTTGCACCATCCGCCGGATATAATCCGCAGTATACCATCGGATTGACTTTCTTATAACCTGGAAGCGGCTCAGCACATGGCTTCGCTGCATTGGTCACTGTGTCACCCACACGGGTATCCTTGACATTCTTAAGACTGGCCGTGATATAACCTACCATACCGGCACTCAGTTCCTCACATGGAATGAACTGTCCGGCTCCAAAATAACCGACTTCTACAACTTCTGCCTTCGCTCCTGTCGCCATCATAAGAATCGGTGTTCCTTTTTTTACTGTTCCTTCTTTGATTCTGCAGAATACGATAACACCTTTATATGCATCATACAGAGAATCAAAGATCAAAGCCTGGAGCGGTGCTTCCGGATCTCCTGCCGGCGCAGGCACTTTAGCTACGATTTCTTCCAGCACCTGATCTACATTCAGTCCCGTTTTTGCCGAAATCTGCGGCGCATCCCCTGCTTCAATTCCAATCACATCCTCAATCTCTTCGATCACACGCTGCGGCTCTGCACTTGGAAGGTCGATCTTATTCAATACCGGTACCACATCCAGGTCATGATCCAGCGCAAGATATACATTGGCAAGCGTCTGTGCTTCTACGCCCTGTGCGGCATCTACTACCAGAATTGCCCCGTCACAAGCCGCAAGGCTTCTGGATACTTCGTAGTTAAAGTCCACATGTCCCGGCGTATCAATCAGGTTAAAGATATACTCTTCCCCGTCTTTTGCTTTATATACTGTTCTGACTGTCTGGGCTTTGATCGTAATTCCACGTTCTCTTTCCAGTTCCATATTGTCCAGCACCTGTGACTGCATCTCACGGCTGGTAAGAAGACCAGTCATCTCAATGATACGGTCTGCCAGCGTTGATTTCCCATGGTCAATGTGTGCTATAATACAAAAATTTCGAATTTTACTCTGATCTATTCCTGACACTAATATCTTCTCCTTATTACACGTTTATCTTATCAATTTTATCATGTAGCACTATATTTTACAATGAAAAGTTCCACGCTCATCACATCGTTCAGACGTCCAGTTTTTACCATTTCTTCCGTATCCACTGCATCTTCCAGAATGTTTCTCAGCTCTTTCTTTTCAAATGTCCTGCACTGCTGCATATATTTTCCCGCAACAAACGGATGTAGTCCGGCCGTCTTTGCAATCGTTGCTTTATCATAACGTTTGCCCGCCAGATCTTTAACTTCCAGAAGTAACTTAAACTGCCTCGTCAAGAGATATAATATACGCATCGGCGGTTCCTTTAACGCCAGCAGGTCATAATAATAATCCAGTGCTTTTTTCTGATTCTTAACTGCCACCGCTTCTACCATCTCAAATATCTTATTCGTGATCTGTGTCGTACAGATTGCTTCAATATCCGGGATTTCAATCTCTTCTTTCCCCATACAGTAACAGAACAGCTTCTCCAGTTCTTTTTCGAGATTCTCCATATCTGTGCCTGTTGTAGACAGCAGGTATCTGGCCGTCTGCTCTTTGATCTTATATCCTTCTTTTTTTACATTACCGGCAACCCAGTACAAAAGTGTCTTCTCATCCTGCCGTGCCATCTCCACAACACGTCCCTTGCTCTTGACAGCCTTATACATCTTTCCACGCTTGTCCGCTTCATTTTCCACAAACAAAAAGCAGGCAGTCTCCGGCATCGTCTTAATATAGTCTGCCAGCTCCGGTGTTGCATTTTTGAAAAATCCGGAATTTTCCACTACGATCAGACGCCGCTCAGCGAAAAACGGCATCGTCTCCGCAAGATCGATAAGTTCTCCTGGATTGATTCCTTTTCCTTCATAATATGCATAATTTACCGTATCCCCGTCCGGGAATACCGCCTTTGTGATCCGGTCTCTGTATTGTTTTTTCAGATAAGCCTCTTCTCCGTACAGGAGATATACCGGCTTAAAATTTCCTGTTTTTATATCTTCATTTAAAGTTTTCATCGGTTCTCTCCCATCTTCTTTCACCTCTTAAAAGTATACTGAATTCCGACTTTAAGTTCAACTGTTTCCACCGTGAATCCGCATAGTTTTTTTCCTGACTGTTACTGCGATTGCCCCGTTCTGCTGCGTAGAATAGATCTTTGCACCCGATTCTTCCAGCCGCTTTAGCGTTTCTTCATGCGGATGTCCGTAGCGGTTCTTCCTTCCCGCAGAAATCCATGCATACTGCGGATGAACCATCCAAAGAAATCTTTCCGTCGTAGAATTCTTCGATCCGTGATGTGCTGTTTTTAACACTTCCCATGTGATATTTTTTTCTTTCTGTATATCTGTAAGTACTTCTGTCAGGCATTCTTCTCCTTCTTTCTCCACATCTCCCGTGAACAACATGTCAAATCCTTCGTATTCCAGATGCAGGATCATGGATGCGGCATTTCCTGCTGCCACTGTATCAGTTACACTATCCAGATTGCCCGTATTATCCGCATTATCTGCATTGTCTGTCCGCTTCCGGTTCTTTCTCCCGGGACCCAGACATTCCCATTTCATCTTACCTTCTTTTATTGTCATTCCATATTCCATCACCCATATATCTGTCCCATTCTGCCCGGCTGTGTGTATCAGGTCTGTCAATTTCTCATCCCAGTATGTTTTTTCCGGCACTACAAGATTCCGGATACGTACCCCTACATCCTGACGCATCAGCATCTCTTCTATACCACACATATGATCCAGGTCCCCGTGGGACAGGAAGACATAATCTATTTCTGCAATCCCACGAGATTTCAAAAATGGTTCAATCCGGTATTTTCCGACTTCATTTACATCACTGCTTCCACCGTCAATCAGATAGTTCTGATGTTCCGGTCCCTGCACACAGATACAGTCTCCCTGACCTACATCCAGCATTGTCACCTCAATTCCGCTTCTTACAGCCGGACCAGATATCAGTATCAACAAGGCGCCCATATACAACATCAGGAATATTACATATTTTCTTTCCCCGCCTTTTTCATGATTCCAATATTTCCACAACATAATTATCACAAACAATATCAGATAATAAACGATACACCGCCATTTATCCGGCTTTCCAACCACCCATCTTGCCATCGGAAGTTTCAGAATAAACATGCAGCATCCATCATAGATTTTCAATATCCTTCTACAGATTACCAGTATCCATGTCCCCGGAATAACTCCTGCCATTCTTATAAACGAACCAATCATTCCGCAGGAAAGAAGCACTGACATCAGAGGTATCACCAGCAAATTCAGCACAATACCGTACAACGGAATTTCAAAAAAATAATATAGAACAACCGGCCATAACACACAATTCATACTGACTCCGGGCCACAGACGACGTACTGCAGGCGGCCACATTGTTTCTTCTTTTGCAAGTGGAGCAACACTGCAGATTGCAGCTACTGCTCCGAAAGAAAGCCAGAATCCACCATCGTACAGATACAGTGGATGACTGCCGACTGCGATCACAGCGGCCACAGCAAGTGCCGTCGGCATATCGTATCTCCGGCCCGTGATATCCGCACCAATCCTGAATAAGAACATTACCCACGCACGGATTACTGAAACTGTCATACCGATCATCGAAACGTACAGAAATAACAGAATCCCACCTGCCGCTGCGCCCGCTTTGTATGAACCGGTTATCCTTCGGAAGAACCGGTAAATACCAAGTCCCGCAAACGACAAATGTAACCCCGATATTGCAAGAATATGCCCTATTCCATTCACCTGGTAAAGTTCTTTCATCTCCTGATCCATGTCATTTTTTTCTCCCAGAAGTATCGCCGCCATAACCTTTCCGTCCCGTTCACCCATTTCCCGTATCAGAAGTTCTTTCCAACTGTTACGAAAATTTTCCAGACTTTCCCTGAATCCGTCTGTCTTTTCATCTACTATCTGTATCTGTCCGGCGCACACTTTCCCATGAATTCCCTGTTTCTGATAATACAATTTCTGATCAAAATTACCTGGATTTCTTGCATTTTCATAAAATGATACCTTTCCTTCAGCTTTTATCCGGTTTCCTATATGTAGTTTTTCTTTGGATTTTGTATAAATGATGATTTTTGATTCTTGAAATTTGAGTTTGTTTGAAATAGAATAAACAGAATTCTGTTTCAGATAAATCATCTGACCATTCTCTTTTATTTCCCACCTGTAAATCTCACCGCAGACGATGACACGATCCTCTTCTGCGGTATAGATTTCAAGCTGGGACGGACGCAGATCTTTTACAAACCGCTCTCCGCCCCACAGCACACAGGAAGTCATTACACACAGAACGATCAGACAGACACTAAGAAGTGGTCTGTTCCTCACGCACTACTCCCCTTCCACAATGTTGGGATTTCTGGAAAGTGGTTTTTCCAGATTGATCTTTCCCATATAATTTACATTTGTTTTTCCATCTATCAGAATCTGAACCCTGCTGATCGAACTTCCTTCTATAATTGAATTCACGACCGCATAGACCGGAACTTCCGGATTTATCACATTAGTCGTATCCATAAATCCCTCATCCAGATTCACATAACAGATATGATCCTTGACCGATACGCTCAGCACCTTGGTCTCTGCCGGGATTACTGACGTCTCATCATCCGATGACGGTCCTTTTATAAGCTGCTCTACCAGTACCTTTTCTCTTGATATACTGCTGTTATACCTAATACTGACCTTCTCTTTCACCAGACGGTCCCCCTGTTTGTTCCCGTAATATAAAAGAAATGTCTCTTTTTGATAGGAATGAAGGCTTGACCCTGTATTCTGCACAAAATCCGACGGCTGCATATAGCCGGTTTCCTGTCCATTCTGATCTTCCAGCGGTTCTCCGTCAATTGTAAACAACACAGAATTTACACCTGAAACCTGTCCGACAGACTGCACCACCGCCGCGCGCAATACAATTTCTTCTGTTACACTCAGCTTCTGATAGTCCCGGTTAAAATCTATGATAATTTTTCCGTCCTCCACAGACCATTTTCTTATCTTTACCCCTTTTACAAATGGGCTGCGGTAATCAATATTATCCGTATTCTTCTGGATCATATTCAATATTTCGTCTATCTGTTTTTTCTGTGTCTTTCCGTTGAGTTTTACACCCTTCTCTACCAGTGACATTCCTTCTGAATCCGTATAATAGATGCGGGTTCCGGTCACTTTTTCTTCTTTTTTACATCCCGGTACTGCCATGATACAGATTACTGTAAGCAGCAGGATCCGGTAAATCTTTTTCTTTATCATCGTATGCTCCTTCTGCCTAAGATACATAGTTTAACGGGATTCTGACTGTAAATGTGGTTCCTTCGGACGGCTGACTGAATACTTTAATCGCCCCACGGTGCATCACCACCGCACTTCTTGCAATTGCAAGTCCCAGTCCGGTTCCACCGATTTCACGGGAATGTGACTTGTCCACACGGTAAAACCTTTCAAAAATATGTTCCTGTGCTTCTGCTGGAATACCGATTCCAGAATCCGCTACCTCAATATAACAGTTTTTATGATCTGCATTAAGTGATACATGCACCCAGCCATTTTCTTTATTGTATTTGATAGCATTTTCTACCAGATTTGAAATCGCAAGCGAAATTTTCATCTCATCTACTTCAGCTGTAACCGGCCGGAAACTTTCATAAACCAGTTCAATATTTCTGGTTGCTGCAATCGGACGCAGCCTCTTCAAGATTTTTTCCACCAGTTCATTCATATTTTCGGATTTTATATTCATGGTATTTGCCGTATCCGCTGTCTTATCCATCTTTACAAGAGAAAGCAGGTCATTGATGATCTTGTTCTCTCTCTCTATCTCTTCTGACATATCTCCCATGAATTCTTTATAAAGTTCTACCGGTGCATCTTCCTGTAAAAGCAGGGAGTCAGCCAGTACTTTCATTGATGTCAGAGGTGTCTTCAACTCATGTGACACATTGGATACAAACTCATTTCTCGAATCATCCAATGTCTTCATACGGCCGGACATCTTGTTAAATGCCTCTGATAACTCCATGGTTTCTGTATAAGTATTTTCATGAAGATAATCATCATCATATCCTTCGGTTACTGCAGAAATAGATTCTGTAATACGTTTGAACGGCTTTAACATTGCCATTCCCGCAAGAACTGCAATCATCATAATAACCAGCACCGATGCAAGCGCTACAACATCTGCCTTATTTCTTAATATCTCCAGGCTATCTAATACCGAATCAGCCGGCGCACTGACAAGCAATACTCCCACAACCGCATCATCTTGTCCCAGAATAGGAGCTGTCACTTCAATATACCTGTTTTTCTTATTATATTCACTGGTTCCTTTTTCTTTGAAACAGCGGATCACATTACCGGATACGATTGTCTTTCCCTTGTCCATATCGTAGGTATCTTCCTGTATCTGGAATTTGCCGTCGATCACCATTACGCGGCCGCTGTAGATATTAGACAACTGTACCAGTTCCGTCCGTATTACTTCTGATGTATCTCCCGTGAGATATCCGGAACTGCTAAGCTGGTTACTGAGAATGGTACATTGATTCTGTATCTCCGCAGTGCGTACCTCCACTGCACGTTTTTCATAGCTGCTCAGAAACACGCCTCTCATGATCAGTACCGGAACGATTCCTGCCAGTGCCACCAGCAGGATGATCCGGATCTTCATGCTCCTGAATATATTCTTCTTAAAATACTTCTTAACCCCTGAAATAATAACCCACTCCCCACTTCGTATATACATATTTCGGATCGCTTGGATTCGTCTCAATCTTTTCGCGCAGTCTTCGAATATGCACATCCACGGTTCTTGCATCTCCAGGATATTCATATCCCCATACGATATTCAAAAGGTTCTCCCGACTGTATACCTTACCCGGATTCATTGCAAGCAGTTCGAGAAGATCAAACTCTTTTGCAGTCAGATTAATTTCTTTTTCACCGATGATCACCCGTCTGCTTTCACAGTCGATCCTCATCTCGCCTTTCACGATCACTTTTTCATTTTCCTGACTCTTGTCACGCTTGCTGACACGGCGCATGATTGCCTTGATCCGCGCTTTAACTTCCAGAATATTAAATGGTTTTGTTATGTAATCATCGGCTCCGTAATCAAGACCTAAGATCTTATCCATATCATCACCTTTTGCTGTAAGCATAATAATCGGAACATCCGAATATTCCCGGATCTGCTGACAAACCTCGAAACCGTCATATTTTGGAAGCATGACATCCAAAAGAATCATATCATATGCGTTCTCTTTCGCCAGTTTCAGCGCTTCCTCTCCATCATACGCACAGTCTACGCTATACCCATCCTGTTCCAGACTGAACCGGATTCCTTTTACGATCAGTTTTTCATCATCCACAACCAATATTCGTCTGCTCATGTTCCTACTCCCTTATCAAACCTTAATTTGATCCTTTACTTTCTGAAATACGCCTTCTTTAATTCCTTCTACTTCCATCAGATCTTCCGGCTTCTGAAATGCTCCATGCTCTTCCCTGTAACGTATAATTGCCTCCGCCTTTGCTTCTCCAATTCCGGAAAGTGTCATCAATTCATCCTTTGCGGCCGTATTGATATTCACCCGTCCATCCGACGGATCCCCGGCTTCTGTTCCATTCTCTCCGCTTGTCTTTCCATTCTCTGTCCCCTGTACAAAAGTCCCGTCATCCGCCATAGTGGCTCCTGCTTCTTCTTTCGTCGGAACATATATCCTGGATCCGTCCTCAACCAGCTCTGCCTGATTCACTGCTTCACCCGCAGCTTCTTCCGTCAATCCTCCGGCCATCTGAATGGCTTCAAACAAACGACTGTCAGCTGTCAGTTCATACACTCCCGGCGACTTCACTGCACCACACACATGTACATAGCAAATTTGTAATTTTTCCTGTTTATTCTTCTGACGATTCTGAGTAGATGCGGATTGTCCTGCCCCGGTATCACCGGTTCCTGCGTCCGCTTTCCCGGCACCTTGTTCAGGATTTTTATCCGTTTTTTCCATATCTGTATCACGTCCGTCCAGTGAAATAAGTTCCGTCTGTTCTTCGGACTTCTTGTCCCTGCACCCGGTCAGGCCCACCGTGCATAATACATTTAAAATCATCAGAAGGATCAATGCTATCCGGCATATTTCTTTCTGTATTTTTTTCTCTTCTCTTATTCTGTTCTGTCGTTTTTCTCTACGCATAACTTCTCCTTTACAGCCTGTCGAAAACTGTAAATCCCCGCATATGCCTAGTGAATTAATTGTACTATTTCCATTGGAAAATTGCAACACCAATCAGGGCAATGGACATACCAATAATTTTGCGGATTTCCAGTGGTTCTTTGTCTACTCCGAACAATCCAAGCAGCTCGATCACATATGCTACGATCAACTGTGAGATTACGATCAGAAGAGCTGCCTTCGCCGGTCCCAGCGCAGCCATGCTCTTAATTACAGTCCATGTAATCCCTGCACCTATCACTCCTCCGAGAAGTACATATTTCGGCTCTACTTTCCACAATGCTCCGACAGGATCACGTCCGGCGGTCAGCCATGCTGCAACACATAGAAGAAATGCACTGAACTGCACCCAGCCGTTACTCACCCACATTCCCGTCGTCTTTGTCACCTGTGTATTGAATACTCCCTGCACACTCATAAGCGCCCCCGACAAAAGCGCAATCAAAAAACCAGTCATCTTCATACCTCCTGCTTATGCAGATAATATGTCCCATGACCGGTTTTTTATGCTGTTTATTTCTGAAATACTACAGTTTTATATTATTTTTTGCATGTATGATTCCATATCTTTCGTTCTTTACAATACTTTCTTTAAAATCCGGACCATCTCATCCACCTGTTCTTTTTCAATGATCAGCGGTGGTACAAAACGGATCACATCACTTCCTGCACCAATGATCAGAAGTCCTTCTTTCAAAGCTCCTCCGGTGATCTCAGATAATGGTTTTGTCACCTGGATTCCCTGCATCAGGCCTTTTCCTTTGACTGCTTTCACGCAGTCATATTCTGCTTTCAATTCTTCCAGTTTTTCTGTCAGATATGCACCGACTTCCTGCACATGTGCCACAAGATCATTCTTTTCAAAGATTTCGACCGTCTTGCTGACAGCAGTACATGCCAGCGGGTTGCCTCCGTATGTTGTTCCGTGATCCCCAGGCTCCAGTGAATATTCTGCTACTTCCTCTGTCATTGCAAATGCACCGACCGGAATTCCGCTTCCGATGGCTTTTGCCATAGACATGATATCCGGTTTGATGTCATAAGCCTGCCATGCAAACATAGAACCTGTTCTTCCCATGCCGCACTGTACTTCATCACAAATCATAAGGATTCCTTCTTCGTCACAGAGTTTACGTATTCCTTTCATGAATTCCTCTGTGGCTGCATTGATTCCACCCTCACCCTGTAACGGTTCCAGAATGATTGCACAGGTCTTGTCTGTCACCAGTGCTTTCACACTGTCCAGATCATTGTATTGTGCAAATGATACCCCCGGAACAAGCGGTTCGAATGGTTCACGATACGCATCATGTCCTGTCACAGATACGGCTCCAAAACTTCTTCCATGGAAAGATTCCTTCATCGCAATGAATTCATACCGGCCTGTTCCTTTTTTGTATGCATATTTTCTTGCTGCTTTTAAAGTTCCTTCTACCGCTTCCCCTCCACTGTTGGTGAAGAAGATACGATCCATTCCTGTAATACGTTTCAGATCTTCTGCTGCTTTTCCACAAGCTGTATTATAGTACAGATTAGAAGTATGAAAAATCTTATCGATCTGTTCCTTTAACGCATCATTCAATTCCTCATTGGCATATCCCAGCGAAGACACTGCATATCCGGCTGCAAAATCCAGATATTTTTTTCCTTCTGTGTCATATAGATAAGCACCTTCTCCGCGCTCTAATACAACCGGAAACTGGTTATACGTATGTAATAGCGCTTCGTTTGTCTCTTTCATATATTCATTCATAACTTATTCTCCATAATAATATCGTTCTTCTACATCATTTTTAATTGCAGTTCCGATACCTTTGTTCGTAAAGATTTCAAGAAGCAGACAATGTGGGATTCTTCCATCCAGAATATGTACTCTCGATACTCCGTTCTCAATCGCATCGATACAGTTCTGTATCTTCGGAAGCATACCTCCGCCGATATAGCCTTCTTCCATCAGTTTCTTTCCGTCAGATACATTCAGTTCAGAAATCAATGTGGACGGATCCTTTGGATCTTTGTATACTCCTTCAATATCTGTCAGGAATGCAAGCTTCTCTGCATTGATTGCTTTTGCTATCGCACATGCAGCATCATCCGCATTGATATTATACGTATTATAATCATCGTCCAGACCGATCGGTGCGATAATCGGGAGGAAATCTTTCTCAAGAAGATCGTAGATGATATCTGCATTCACTTCTTTGACATCTCCGACAAATCCGATATCCTCACCGTCTGCCAGCTTCTTATCTACTTTCAGGAGTCCTCCGTCTTTTCCACTGATACCAATGGCTCTTACACCGAGCTGCTCCACCAGCTGAACAAGACTTTTATTCACTTTACCAAGTACCATCTCTGCAAGTTCCATCGTCTCTGCATCTGTCACACGCAGCCCATTGATGAAATGTGGTTCCATGCCGACTTTTCCTACCCATTTGCTGATTTCTTTACCACCGCCATGAACAATGATCGGCTTGAAACCGACTAATTTCAGCAGCGTAACATCCTGAATGACTCTTGCTTTCAGTTCTTCGTCTACCATGGCGCTTCCGCCATATTTTACTACAATAATCTTACGGTTGAATCTCTGGATATACGGAAGGGCTTCAATCAGTACTTCTGCTTTATCCAGATATTTCTGCATTGCTTTTTCCATCTTTCAATCTCCTAACTTCTGTAATCTGCATTGATCTCGATATATCCGTGAGTCAGGTCACATCCCCATGCAGTTGCTGTCTTGTCACCCATCTTCACATCTGCAATTGCTGTAACTTCAGCCTCAGACAGAATCTTTGTTGCCTCTGCCTCACTGTAATCTACAGCTGTACCATTTTCAATGATCTGAATCTTTCCTGCTTTGCTTTCGAAGAACAGATCAACTTTTTCAGGATCGAACTGCGCTCCGGAATATCCCATTGCACAGAGGATTCTTCCCCAGTTTGCATCGTGTCCTGCGATTGCTGTCTTTGTAAGATTGGAACATACGATTGATTTTGCAAGTGTCTTAGCCTGCTCTACACTCTCGCATCCGACTGCTTTCACTTCGAATAATGCAGTTGCACCTTCTCCGTCTCCGGCAATCTTCTTTGCAAGGTATTCATTTATCGTATGCAATGCTTCTGCAAACTTCTTATAATCTTCTGTTCCATACGTGATCTCCGGATTCTCTGCCAGACCATTTGCCAGTAATACAACAGAGTCATTCGTAGAAGTATCTCCATCTACAGAGATCATATTGTAAGTATCTCCGACATCTTCACTTAATGCTTTCTGAAGTGCATCTTTTGTGATCACTGCATCTGTTGTAATAAATGCAAGCATCGTGCACATATTCGGATGGATCATTCCAGATCCTTTTGCCATACCACCAACCGTAACTGTCTTGCCGCCAACTTCGATCGTAACAGCCAGTTCCTTCGGGAATGTATCGGTTGTCATGATTGCTTTGGCTGCTTCTGTACCATTTTCCAGTGTGTCATTCTTCTTTCCTGCCAGTACTTCGATTCCAGCTGTCAATTTGTCGATTGGAATCTGTTTTCCGATAACTCCGGTGGACCCGATGAGAACACCGTCAGCAGAAATGTTCAGTGCTTTGGCTGCCGCATCTGCAGTATCTTTACAGTATCCAAATCCTTCTGCCCCTGTGCAGGCATTGGCGATTCCTGAGTTTACAACGACTGCCTGTGCTTTTGCACCGCTTTTTACAACCTGCTGATCCCATTTGACCGGTGCTGCTTTTACAACGTTTGTTGTAAATGTTCCTGCCGCCACGCATGGAACCTTGCTGTATACCAATGCCATATCTGTTCTGTCTTTATACTTAATTCCTGCTGCTGTACTTGCTGCTTCAAATCCTTTTGCTGCGGTTACTCCGCCTTTTACCTGTTTCATCTGTTCTTCCACCTTTCTTAATTCTCTTTATGTTTTGATAAACCCTTTTACTGTATAAAGGCTGTGATATTTGCTTCATTCAATGTAAAATCGTAATAATTCAAATCTTCCCTCTTTGTCCATCCTATTTCGTTCCAGAATGCATTGCCGATATCATTCTGTGTGAATGCGATCAGGGATACTTTGTTGATTCCTTCTTTTTTCAGTGCCTCCATCGTAAATACTACCATGGCTTTTCCGATGCCCCTCATTCTGTGATTCACATCTACACACACATGATACAGACAGCCCCGTCTTCCATCATGCCCGCAGAGAATCGCTCCGATGATCTTCCCATCTTCTTCGGCAACTACGCTTGTTGTTGGATTTCTTTTTAAGAAACGTTCTATCCCTTCTTTTGAAT
>CAKRAT010000016.1 GCA_934295165.1 uncultured Dorea sp.
CACAAATGGATCACAATCCTTATCTTGAAAAACTGAATAAGGATAGAGATTCGGATTTTTCACCTTTTTATCACTCAGCGCAAAACTGCTTAAATAAATCATTCTTTACTCCTCGAATTCAGGATTTCTTCCAGCGTTCTCGGCGTATAATTCATATAATCCCGCATACATCCAACGTTATAGGCGCTTAATTCTTCCGCTTCATAGACATGCCGGCAGTCATTCGCCCTCATCTCAGACAGACACTTCTGATAAAACCTGTCTTCCTCACTCTCATGGGTATGCCCATACAAGAGGATTCTTCCTCGTCCCATATTCCTCCAACTGAAAATCGGATAATGGCTCAAAACCAGACTATAATGCTCCTTACCAATCGTGTCATGCATTTCTTTATAATCGCAGCTTTCATGAAACAACTGCTGATAGCGGTAATCTGAGACGTCATCATGATTACCCTTGATCAACACTTTACGCCCTTTTAACTGAGCCACGAATGCAATCAGCTCTTCCTTTTTGCCGCGCATGCTCACATCACCTAAAATATACACCATATCCCCATTGGTCACACGGTCATTCCAGTTCTTTAAAATCGTATCATGCATTTCCTGCAATGACGCAAATGGCCGATGATCAAAGGCAATGGAATTTTCATGAAATAAATGTAAATCACTGATATAATACTTCATTGCCTGTCACTCCTCTCTCAAAATCTCATCTGTTCTTAATTTTAGTCAACCGTCTATAAAACCGCAGACATCAACTGCAATTCCGCTATGTTCTCAAACAATTCCTTTACCCCGGCACCGCCACTTTTGACACCGTAAATATCATAAGTAACTTCCCGGTCCATCACTTTCGTTCCATAGGCATGTACCTGCTTAATTGTACCATATCCATCGACTTCCATGCCATTGATCTTCGTCGAAAAAATGACCGCCTCATCTTTTCGATATTCCGGTCTTCCCTGTTTCTGAAGCGTTTCTTTCGATCCAAGCAGTTTAATCGCATCGTAAAGCATTTCTGCATCCACATAAACCCGATTATCATGATAATGTCCAAAATACCATCGCTCATACTGCAGGTTTGCCGCAAGTGTTTCCAGCCATCTTTCTGTTGATAAGTCTATCGATTTGGGGTCTGATAAAGTATATAATGATTTTTCAGGCCTATACACCAGCGGACATGTATGAGACAACACATAATCTACTTTCCAACGGCTGTCTGCTATTTGCTGCTCCGTATAATTTTTGATTGATTCATTCGGCTGTTCATCTTCAAACCACGGCAGACCGGTCATCATTCGATAGGCTTTATCCGGACTGCCGGCACCACCAATAACCAATACCTTTTTGCCTGAAAAGTCATAGATTTCACCGTCTTTCGCAAAGATCAGATTCGGATATTCCGGCTCAAAATAAACGGTGCCATTTTTCCATTTCTTCTTCCTGTAAGAAGAAATGTTAGAAGGTCTTTCCTCATGATTACCATATACACAAAAAACTGTAATCGGAAGCCCTGCCAAATACTTTTTTCTCTCCGTATCCCGATAATCCATACAGTAATTAATTCCCGCATCACCAAGAATAATCATACAATCTTCGATTGTTGTCTGCATCCGTCTGCAAAACACTTCAACCTTTTGAAAATCACCGTGACAATCCCCTGTTATATACTCAGCCAATTTTACCTGCTTTCTGATAGCCTGACTGCTAATCTATCTGCTATTTGTCTATTTCTCATCTTTCAAAGCATTTCGCTTTTTCTTTCTTCCGGCCTTAAAATTATAGATTGGCCGAATAATCTGATCGACACACACAGTCTCCCCGATTACTTCAAGTATATCATCCATACACCGATAAGCAAATGGTGCTTCATCCAGTGTCCCCTCATCGATACAGGTAGAATAAATCCCCTGCATTGCTTTTTTAAACTGCGACACAGTAAAATGCTCCTTCACAGCTGAACGCTTATAAAGCCGTCCTGCTCCATGGGGTGCCGACTGATTCCATGCATCATTTCCCAGTCCTGTTCCAAGAATAATCCCTGCCTGCATATTCACAGGTATAATCACCTTTTCTCCTGCTTTTGCTGAAATAGCACCTTTTCGAATGATTGGCGTACCGGTAAATGTTGTGTCCGCTGACTCCACATAGTTATGAATACAGCTGTAAGTGTCCTGAACCTTCCACTTCATTCCCTTTATAATCTCTGCCAATATCGCCTGTCTGTTAATATCCGCATATTTCTGTACAATCTGCAGATCTTCAAGATATTCCTGCATCAGCTGTCCTTCAAGATATGTCATCTCATGAGGAACTGAACAACCTTTTTCCTTCAGTACTTTCTCACCCTGATTGATATAAAAATTCGTCACCTCAATCCCCAGATGCCTGCTTCCGGAATGAATCACAAGATAAAAATCCCCATCTTCTCCCTGATTCACCTCTATAAAATGATTGCCGCCGCCCAGTGTACCAATCGACCGATATGCCTTGTCTGCCTGTATATTTTTATAGCAATGCAGCTTAGAAAGATCAATTTCATCAGCCATGTGAAGCGCCTCGCCTCTTATAGCAAATCCTGATGGAACATTCTCACGTATCACCGTATCCAGTTTCTGGAAATCCTTCATTCGTCCTTTTACCCGTGCTAATGTCATCCCGCAGCCGATATCAATCCCGACCACATTCGGCATGATCGCTTTGCCGACAGTCTGAGTATATCCAATTGTCCCAACGATTCCCGCATGCACATCCGGCATCACGGCAATCTGACATCCTTCATTTATCGGCTGATCACAGAGTGCCTGAATCTGTGATGCAGCATAATCTTCAATCGCTGTCTCAACATTTTTAGTTGTATAAACCTGCGCTGTTGTATATTTTCCTTTAATTAACATCATAACACCTCATACATAAAATTCTTCTTTTGTTTCCAGGCATAAACACCCTAAACGACCACTTTTAAAACCACATCCGCAATCAATCATATACACATTTTCCTTTTCGTTTTTCCAAATCGAATGATCAGCATTCGTCCTATGACCGCAAATAGATATGTAATCATCAATACCGTTTTTCAAGTACGACTGATTCAGCTCACTTCCCATCAAATAATACGTCAACGGCTTTTCAATACCCGGCGCAGAAGTCATGGCATGGGCCAACAGATATTTCTTATGATCGACCTCAACCGTGATCTGCAGCGGCCATGAAGCAATCACATCTGCCAGATTCTGTATATCAACCGGTGTCAATCGCCGCGTGAAAATTCTGAATGTATTATATGGATATGGCGGTATTTTTCTTCTTTTCCACTCCGGCAGATGATAAAAGTCTGATATATAAGCAGCCAGACTCTGATCATGATTACCGCACAAAATTGTACATCTGTCTTCTAATTCAAGCATATGGAAATACAAATCCACAGGATTCGGACTAAAATCAGAGCGGTCAAACACATCACCAAGGATAAATAAATGATCCTGCTCCGAAAAATGAATCCTTGCTAACATTTCGCAAAATCTACCGTCATCATTATGTATGTCGCTTATCACGTAATGCACTTGATCGTACCTCCTTTTTCTAATCAGAATATAATTGCCTAACTATCCGTAATAGCCCCGCCTTACGCTCATCATAATCATTCAATGCCGCATACTCCACTTGAGTAGGCGACACATGTTCAAGATAAGGCATCTGCAAAAGCCTTTTCCCATCATACATTACATTCACTGTTACCTGAGATTCACTATAATGCGCCTTTTTTGCCAATTGCCTATACTGCATTTCTTCTTCATCATCCGCGGGGCCAGCCACGATACCATAAAGTTTTGTCCCCATTATATGTACAATATCTTTTCTTCTGAACAAAAGTGGCAGGTCAACAAAAGCCTTTTCAATCTGCTTTATTTGTCCCATCCATTTATTCAGATAACGCATCTTATGGTCATAAGATGCAATTGGATTGTTATAAACCAATACAGCTTTCTCCCAATCAGTCAATTCAATTTGACGATCCTCCATAAATTTTCTATAATTTCTTGATGGCACGACTATCTGAGAAATTCTCCTTCCATTAATATCACCTTCTAAATAACTATAATATTTTAAAACTGCAAAATACGCCTTATACCGTTTTAACTTATTAAAAAAAAATATTCCCATATGAAGCCCTTGGCCTATTTCATAAGGTGATTTCAGACTATAAGTCATTCCATCATCATGTAACATCATATGATAGGATTCAACATATAAATTCATCTTTTCTTCTATAAATGTTTTCTCCTCAAAACCTAAATCTGTCCTCAACATCAATTTTACCTCAAATTCAGGTTCATACCGTCCCAGCATTATTATTTTTCTCCCATTTAAAGCATGATATCTTCCACTTTCTTAGTCTCCTGAACACGCCTATACCAACAGTCCTGTTTTCGAACTGTTTCTGCATATTCTCTGGCCGTCCTCAAAACCATTTCACCATCCGCACTTTTTGTTTTACCGCAATCCATATAATGCAAATAATCCCCAAATGCTTCCATCGCCCTTCGTAATGCATTTCTCACTTCATCGCCTTCGATATACGGCGTAAATTCATAATCCAGGTACAATGGATTAATGTGCATATGCGACCAATGCCCTGTTTCTGTCAATTCATAGACGATTACCTGAACATCTGAATAATCTACATACCATCCATTCGCTTCTATGCGTTGAAGATACACATCCCATTCCTTTTTTCCTTGCGCTAACACATAATAGCGCCCTGTTGCAAGATCCTTCACCGATGCTCCCACCTGCATGTCAAACGGAATCTTCATAAAAGCAAACTCGAATCGATCCGGTCGGAAGGAATCTGCCGACATATATCGTCCCGAATCATTATTCAGAAATGTTTCCCCTTTCTTCTGCTCAAAAGACATTCGCTCATGAATTTGCTGACGAATATTGGCATCTTCTGTTGTTTCTACTAACTCACAGAGTGCTTCCAATCTTTCTTTCCATGACTTATTGGGCGCATTCCAAATTAATGTTGCTTTCTGAAAATCCGTAAATTCAAAATGAAGTTCCTCAAAATACGCACGCATACACGCTGATGGTACTAATTCAAACATTTTATCCATTCTCCTTTTTTGTACTCACCTTTAAGGTTTTAATATCTCAATCATTTCACAAAGTGATTCTATATCAGCTTCTTCACTTCTGTATATTAAATTCCTTCCATCATGACAGTCACGTATGACTGTTTTTTCCCGCCTACTCAGCTGATTTGATGACTTTGTGATAATTTCCAGAATTTTAACGTTCGGATGAATCTTTTTAAAGTCTGCTTCTTCATCCACCTCGAGATCTACAATAACTGTTTTTCCCTCATAACACTTCTTGTAGATCCCGGCATTTATTTTTCTGAAATTATGATCATCATACCATGCATATTCATCCGGGTATCTTTCCAGCAATCTCTTGATGACCTTGTCTTTCTCTGCACGTTCTATTCCCGAAATAATAAGCATGTGCCCAGGTGCTTTCTTAACCAGACTCTCATCTATATGTTTATATAGAATCTTTTCATTTGGTTTCATAAAGTCAGGTCCCCAGATATCATATTCAATTGTTTCAATCCTGAAATTATTTCGATAAAGATCACAGCCCACAACCCTTCCCCGACAAGGCCATTCTTTCCTGTCGCTTCTAATCGTAAAAGAAACAAGATCACCCCTTTCACATACCGGCTTTCGAAGTTCATGCTCCCTATTAATTCTGCCAATTTCAGCTTCTGACTTTGCATTGGCTAACAAAGCAATTTTAATACAAGCTTCCTCCCACTGCGTATCCAACCCATATTTACTGAGATTACCTCTGTTTTTTAAATAGCTTGGATACAAGTCTTCTCTCAGAATCAGCATTTCACCGATATAACCGACTTTGAAACTTTTCCATCCTTTAACCTGTTGTGTATCATCCAGTCTTCTTCCGTCTTTTAAATATTTCCGCAAAATTGGAAATAAAAGCTGCCATTCAGAATAATAGTTCAATTGATCCAGTTCAGGTCCATGAAACTGATAAGACTTTCCTTCGTCTGATACCATAATGACACAGCCGGGTCCCCCAAGCCCCGACGGTTTTGACAAATAATAAGCGATAACGTGGTCAAAAAATGCTGTGGTCAATTCATCGACTTTTAACTGTATTCTATCTTCATATTTCATTGATACTCCTCCATTTCTAACACTTTTTTCGCTGGACCGGCAATGGATGCCTAACCAACCTCGCCTACAATATCATGCAGCAGTTTGTCACACACTGGATCCGATAGCAGATACTCCATGTCAAAAGGTATTTCTGCTTCTTCATCAGAGACTCTCAGTGCAATCCAGCTGCATGTTTCAACTGTATCCCCGGCGAAAGCTTCACGACTGCGTTTTTTGCTTCTCGTCTTATCGTCAGCCTCGGAGGGCTTCTCCATTTTCAGGATTCTGCTGCCCAAGTTTGTGCACGGTCTCCAATAATCTTTCTCCAGACACTCATCCATACAGGCTCCCATCAATCGGTATTGACCAATCAGATAATACTTTCCCTTATACAGCATCTTTCTGTAGATCAGGCTGGCATCCTGTGCCCAAACAAGTGACTCATAATGATAAAAATTATGTACTCTGAACATTTTATTTTTAAGCAAAAATGTTTCCTGTTCCAACACTTTTGCATCCGAGTCATTATGTAAAAGACTTGTTTCCACAGAAGTTATATCCTCACCTGAAAATGTCTCGCCGGCTTTTAAGTGAGCCTCCTGCACGAAATCCCTCTTCCATGATGTCGATTTTTCCGAACCGTATGCAGACATCCATTCTCTGATGAATACGCTTTCCGATGGTCCGCCCCAGTTCTTAAAATCTCCCTGCTTTACAGAAACATAATACTGGCAATACATTTTTTCATTGTCCGGATTCTCCAGACGTAAGCACGGATCAGCTTTTCTCTTCATTTCCTCCGAATCTGTTTTTTGCCAAATCCATGTCTGTCCATTTTTATCCTGCGCATAGCTCACTATTTTTCTGATCTCATTTCTTTCCTCATTGAGCCGGATTTCAATAATAATATGTCCGGCTTTTAATTTTTTCTCTGCATAAGTTTCAAAATCCTTAATTCTGTTAAGTGAGACACTTCTGTAATTTTTCATGCTTCATCTTCCTTTTCTATACGTGATCAACATTGACTTTCGGCTCTTGCATTTAAAAAACGGTTCAAAAAAGCTCTATAGTTTCCTATAAAGCCTCTGAGTCTTCAAATTCTGTATTCACAATGGTCATCAATGCCTTCTTCAGCTCTTCCTCCAAAAGCATTTCTTCGGAACGATGCACATTTCCTATGCTGTCCTCTTTTTCTTTTTCCCGAAAATACTGCCTTCTCCGGGCGATTATGCCCTGATCCACATGAAAGGCAAAGTGGACGGCACATTTTCCCTCGTTGATTTTCCAGAACATTTCCGGACATTCTTCCAGAACCACAAAGGCCGCATCAAAATAGAGAATTGCTTCATTCGCTCTCACCCATATCTCATTGTATTCCCCGGGAAAGGAATAGCAATTGATCAGATTTTTGATGGGATCCATGATTTCTTTCCACTTGGTATGGTACGCCGGCTGATTCAGATAGAATCGATCAATGGTCGCATACACATCCCTGATCCGATCTGTGAAAGGATTCCGTTCATTATTTGACAGGTTAGAAGGGTCTGTATTATAAAACTCAGACAATGTCATAATGTCCAACAGATCATAAATCTTGCCTGCAATGATCATGTTCTTTGTTTTCTCATCGCAGCCGGCAATTTTCAGCCATTTTCGATCCCGTTCATTCATGGAGCCGGATGGCCTGTCCTCATCATCAATTTCGTGAATATAATAATGATGATAAGGGTTAAACATGCGATCCTCCTGCAGATTAAACAGCATGTCTATCAATTCTCCCTGGGAATGCTTCGTCTTGATGTCGTTTCCAAAAAGCAGCATTGCATTCAGACGCTTGATCTTCCTGCTGTGATTCCGTCCGTAATAATCATTAAAAAGAATGTTGTCCATACGATCATAGGTTATACTTTCAGACTGCTCGTAAAATTCAAGGAAATCTTCATAATAGGTACTCTGGTAAAAACGGTAACGTTTTTCACCATCATAGAGTTCATTTAATCCGGGACAATACCGATTCATCATATCATTCACTGTCATTCTTACTGCCATTGCCATCGCTCCCTTCTTCCGATCAAGTTCAAAACTTATAAATCCTGATGCCACATTTAGACAGTTTCTTCTTTCCTGATGCCGCGCACATAAGTTGTTTCTCCTGTTTCAATACAATAAGCCGCCAGACGTCCGCCCATACAGCACCCGCAATCAATAGCAATATGCCCATTTTCCTTATAAACTTCCGCACGGTTCCAGCCATCAATCAACGGTGTTGGTGTATGTCCGGTCACCAGATACACATTTTCATCAGAAAAATACCGCCTGCCGTAATCAGCCCGTCCTTCTACAAAATCATAAAGATCATAATCCTCCAATTCTTTCTCTGATGAGAAATTTGCCAGACCGGCATGGGTCAAAATGTAACGTCTGCCTTTATAAGCAATCTCCTCATATGCCGATGCATCTGCAATAAAATCAAGGATTTCCTGCTGATCATCCCGTGACAGCTTCTGGAACTGCTTCACTGTCACAGCTCCGCCATCTGACAACCAAAGACTGTAAGCTTCCAAAAGTTCAGAAGTAATCTGCGTTTCACAGTTTTTCTCTGTGATCTCCGCTGTCAGTTTATTCAGAAGCAAGTACATCTCAAGGTCGTGATTGCCAAGAATATAAATAACATTCGGTCGGCACATCAAATCCTGCAATACTTTTACCGGATCCGGTCCCCGATCCACCGCATCACCAAGAACATACAATTCATCCTGTGACGAAAAATTGATTTTCTGCAAAAGCTGTATGTATTGATCATAACAACCATGAATGTCTGAAATAAGATATCTCATATCAAATCACACCCTTCTGAATAAGAAGGAGGTCAATTTCCATGACCTCCTATTGTTATCGCTGCTTTAGAATTTTGCTTAATACCTAATGAGCGACCCATGCACTGATATCTTCTGATTCGCCCTCATCATTATAAAGAATATTATCTTTAATTGTAAATTCATGTTCCTGACCGTCATCGCCAGTCATGCTGCCAGTTGCCCAAGTGTGTTTCCCACTTTCTGATCCGGATGAACCGCCTGATGATTCAGAACCGGAACTGCTGCCCGATGAACTTGATGCATCATTGCTTCCGGAACTGCTGGATGTACTGCTTCCGGAATTGTCGGATGCACTGTTATCTGAATAACTTCCTGATGAGCCTGAATTACTGCCGCTGTAACTGCTTCCCGATGAGCTTGATGCACTGCTGCCTGATGAGCTGCTACCTGATGAGCTGCTGCCTGATGAGCTACTGCCCGATGCGGAGGTACTCTTTCCGGATGCACTGCCGTCCGAAGACTTTGCAGTCTTCTCTTTTGCAGCTTCAGCCTCTTCACTTTCTTTCTTCGCCTTCGCTTCTTCCTCAGCCTTCTTCTCAGCCGCAGCCTTCTTGATTGCTGTCACACGGTCAGCATAAGTCTTTACAGCAGCATTTACACTGGTTTCATAAGCTGTTATTTCTTCCTCTGTACAAACCGCATCCGCCTTGATTGTTCCCAAAGCCTTGGTCAGATTGTCCTTATAAGTACTGACTTTCTTCTCATCCTCTTCCTTGCTGACATCGACCGTATTCTCTGCAATTGTACTGTCGTACTCGTCTGTAAAGGCCTTCTTCATGTCAGCCAGAACCGCTGTGTATTTCTCTTTCACAGCATCTTCCTCTGTATAGGCCTCATCCTCACTAACCATTGTCTTATAAGCTTCCAGTTTCTTCGCATGATCTGCTTCCGCTGTAAAAGCCTCATAAGCAGTATCAATAGCCGCTACCTTATTCTGTATTTCCTGTTCCTTAGCTTTCTTGTCTGAGCATCCGGTCAGCGCCGCTGCCATCACAAGTATCAATACCATCATGATTGCTGACAATTTGAGTTTTCTCATCATACATTTCCCCTTTATTGTTTTATAAATATATTTTTTATAGTTACAGTGTATATTATAATCTGTTTTTGATAATAATACAATCGGCTGTCTTTAATTTTTTCAATATTTAGTTGTCAAGGTTCCTTTGATGATGTTAGTATACCAGTTTATATAAGGCAAGAACTTGCACTTGTCACGAACATACCAATAAATTTCCCTGTTTTTTTGCCACTGTAATGGTCACCAGGGTTCCTGAGTTAAAGGAAATGGCGTCCTCCTGCATTCCATCTGAAAAAATCACCCCATTCTCCGGCATACAGGATCTTAGTTTCAGGGATTCACCAAGCTTAATTTTTCCCATTACAATATCTGCACCAGAATTGATTGACGGATAAGGTTCCCTGACTGCAAAAGATAATTCCTGATCACTCCATCCGATTGCCGTGTAGGACGGCTTATTCATATGAAGGAACTCTGCACCCCCATTAAGCTGAGCTATAACGGATTTGTACCATCCGGATTGTCCCAGCCCCGTTGAAATAATGACACCGCTGGAAGACTGTCTTTCATACTTCCCCCTGTACAAAATGTCATATCCCGCCGATATATGATTTGCCGGTCCCACAAAAATATCATTGGCTGCATATAGCTCTTGCCCATTCTGAGTAACTGCATGAGCAAATGTTATTTTTTTCGTTGTCACCTCTCTCAAACCGTCGAATATGATTGCAAAAAGCCACCTCGAATCCTCCGCCGAAAATGGTGAAATAACACCTTCCCATCTGGAAGGATCCGGATTGATGCCAATCACCAGATTACTCTCTTCAAGATATTTCATTGTATTGCATACCAGACCGTCCCTGCCCACACATACAACAAGATCATCTCTGCCAAAAATATAATTGCATAAAAAGCTTTTATCAATGACAGAAACCCTCGCATATTGCTCTGCCTTTTTCCTGACATAAGCCAGGGATTCTGCGTAACAACGGTCCTCATCCAGATAATCATCAAAGGAATCCCCCATATGTTCAATATAAAACTGAGCCTGTTCCTTTGTATTAAATCGCTCAATGAGTTCCTGTAATCGTGTCTTCTGAGACACGATTACAATTTTGTTCATTCCCCTCATTTCTCTTTCCATCACAGTTCTCCATCCCTCTTAACCAATGTATCCAACAAATCCGGCGTAATATTGAGATTACCGATTTTCTCTGAATTGGCCGCAAGATCTCCAAAGGCTTTTGCAATCATTTTGCCGCTGTCCATGCCTGATAAGAGCAGCGCTGTAAGGACATCCTTATCAATATGCGCAAAGACTTTTAAAAGCACATCACTTTCATAAGCTTTCGTATCCGCAATCGAACGCTGGGTTTCATTTTTAATCTCCTGCTCTTTCTGTTCAAAACTACAGGACTCCATATTCTTTTCATGAAGCGCCTTATCACTGACAGCATGGGCTTCCACATCTCTCATGAGAAATTCATGCTCATCATTTAACTGCTGCATTTTTGCTTCCGCATTCTTCTGCTGCAAAGCCATCTTTGCATCAATCGCTTTCTCCTGTTTCTCCCGCTCTTTTTCAGCAATTGTAATCTCTGTATTCAATTCGTTCTCTTTAATGCTGCGTTCCTGCTCAATTGCAAAATTACGTCTCTTGTAAATGGCATCATCCTGCTGTCTGAGAATTTCTTCTCTCGCTGATGATTCAAGCGCCTCCCTTGTCTTTGGCTGCGGCATAATACCAAGAACAGATACATTAATTACACTTAAACCAAATTCCCTGACATATGTATGATGCTTCATGGATTCATTCAGCTTTGCAGCCAATTCATTCTGAGATTGAATAGCTGCTCTGATATCTTTGGCGGCCATAAACTGAGCAATTTCCGTCTTCACGATTCCGATAATCCTTTTGGACATCTTGCTTTGTGCCTCCGATAACTTCTCCGCATAATCCTCCGGATTGATAAATGAAAAATCTGTCTTTTCTGATGCTGCTTCAAAATCGTCAATCACATAAGAAATGTCTCCCTGAACGGAAATATTCTGAAAATCATGGGTTATAATATCATTGAACATATAAGAAGTATCAAAAGCTGTCGATGGAATCACCTTAATGCTCGTGGATGCATTATTGTAGAAAAAGCCGAGTCCATATCCCTGCTTCTTAATCCTGCCGTTGCCTCCGGTTACTATAACATACTCTGTTGCCTGAAAATTGATATGTTTTAACATGTTGCTCCTCCTTGTTTGTATCCTTACGCATTGAATTTATACGGCAAATGCGGCTGAAAGTGCTGTTTATTTCTATAAGCAATTACCTTCGCCAGACTATCGAAATACAAATGCCATTCGCTGTCCGTTAATTCCCTGTAATCATATGCCGGGATTCTTGTCCAATCCCCGATCATGGACTGCAGACAAAATGGCGAAAATTTAATTTCATGCATATCAATCACAAAATCGCTGCTTTCTATTTCTTCGAGGCTATGTTCAAAAAATCCCTCATAGTACATGCACTCCAGATGTTCAGATAAAATCCACTCGGTCATATAATCATAGTTATAATCAAAATAAGCCATCGTTTTCCCATTCCAGCCTCTCCACAGGAACTGATCCATTTTGTCTTCTGAAATCCTAAACTTATCCGGATTCATTTTGTACGCACCGAATTCATTACACATATCCGGAAGTAAAAGCAAATTTCCTCTTGAAAAATAATGCTCAGCTAAATATCGCATCATTTCAAAGGCTTCCAGCACCTTCGGGTCCCCTTCCTGATAGCGCGACAAAATGTAATCAATATTGTCATCATTCTTACCGGCCACTCTACCGTTATTCATTCCCAAAAATGTCGTCAACGGCACCCACAGAGAAGTCATCACATCCCCGCGTTCAGCCAACCACTGCTTAGACTTTTCATCCTGAACTCCATTGACAGCCGCATCGTCATGATAGAAACTGACCGCATCACCATCGTATAAATAACGCGGCGACGCCGGAATATCCTGACGATAATAACGCAGCAGCCTCAAAATTGCCGCATCAGGTCCCAAAAAATTTTCCTGATCGACACCCGCCGTTTCCATAATCTTTGACAAAATTTCATTCGTTCTGTTACTCATACACTGACGCTCCTTCTTTTCATTATAATTTGGTTTGTGTTCCAATGAAATCAACCAGCAGTTGAATCCCCGCTAATCAAATTCTTTCTTAGGCAACTTCATTTGCTATGGCATGATTATAGCAATACAAATAGTGTAAGAACTTGCTCTAAATTTTTCCTTCCCAATTTTTTTTACTTTTTTAGGCAAAAAAATAAAGATCAGATAGTTTTTATTCCATCTGACCTTTTTAACGGGGTATTAGCCTATAAAGTTTTTATAAAAAACAAGAGACTCAGAGCTGGCACTCTGAGTCTCTCATGACCTCTCGGACATATATTGCTTTTCTTACCTAATTTTAGTATATGCTCTTTTTATAAAAAAAGCAACCACCAGAACGCTATCCCATCGGATTAATTCACCGAAACATACTTTAGGAACATCTGATCCAATGTCTCCCACTCCATTTTCTTCGTGTCATTCATATCCAGCAGCAAGTTTTTAATTTCCGTAATCGAAGTATCCAGATATTCGTTCAAGACATCTATTCTTGGTATTTCTTTGATTTCAGGTGCATTCATCTTCAATTCAAGAAGATGTTCCATCTCCGGATGCAATGTCTCCGGCAATTCTGCTGCCATAAGTTCTGTAAAACGCATTGGCGGCGGTGTTCCTTTCTCCAATATCCATCGGCAAGCCAGAACAGGACGCATGACATAGAAGTATTTCTTTGCTTTGACATTGGCACCTCGCAGGAATTCCCGGTAATTACCTTCTGCCATACTGATGTAATGATACAGACTCTTTTTTGTTGAAAAATAGGTATTCATCATTTTGCGGAACTGACCGGCAAATTCAGTTTCCATATAAACGATTGGGGATGCTGCCCATTCAAATAAAGTCGGATTAGACTTGTACAGAAGTCTCAATGCTTTCTGCAAATCCCAACCGTTGATATCCAGCACATCATCCAAAGGCAGCTCAATCACATCCCTAATCTTCTCCAGACGGAGATAGTCCTCCTTCGGACGAACATAGATAAATCGCACATCATAATCACTGTCCGGGGACGCAAAGCCCCAGGCGCGGCTGCCAGACTCGACTACCAGAAGAATACGCACATTTTCTGTCTTTTCAATTTCATGCAATTTGCGGATGATCGTTTCACGCATACATTCCCACTTCCTTTTCTTCATTATAATACACTTGGACTCTCAATAAAATCAACCGATAGTTGAATCCCCACTGTCCCCATCTTCCCTCACGATAACATATTTAGCCACACAGTATCCAAGGAATTCATCACTTTCCTCATCTACAAAGCCTTCCATAATAAGAAATGCTCCATCTTCCGGAATATTCTCGGTAAATCCAAGCTTTGACAGAAGCTGCATCACAGGCCTATTGTCAGAAAGTGTGGTCGCATACAGTTTTCTTTCGCTTATTCTGGTATGATCAACTGACACACCCTCTGAGAAAAACAAATCCATCACTGCTTTACAAGCTTCCTCACAATAGCCTTTTCTTCTCTCACTTTTGGAGATATAGAATTCTATTTCATAGTCCGAGTTTCTTTCCCGATGAAATCCCACATAACCAATGAATCGGTTCAAATCTTTAAGAAATATTGAGTAAATACATTCGTCATGGCCTGTCCGTTCAAAGTAATTCCTGAATTCTACTAAATATTTTTCGCTGAACTCAATGCCGCAAAAATCACGAAAATTACCATCATTTCGCAGCATGTTTATAAACGGCTCATCATCCCTGGCGTTATTTCCCGGAACAAGCAATAGACGTTTTGTTTCTAATGTTTTACCTGTATTCATATGTGTCTCCTCCTTCAAATTCATGTTCATTTGCTATAGGCTGATTATAGCAGCCTGTATACAACAAGAACTTACACTTAATAGTTTTCTCCGTATCTTTGCGATCTTTTTCGCAAACGAGATGAAAGGCCAGGTGGTTTTTCTTCCATCTGACCTTTTGACCGAGGGTATTATTTAATTGTGTTATTCACAAAACATAACGGACTATTCTTCACATGTCCTGTATCTTTAAGAATCCAGTAACGATCTCCATATTCTTTAATATATGTCTTCAATTCGTCCTCTGACTTAGGCTCAACTCTTATAAAGTGACCTACATTAACTTGAGCGATGATTATTTTTCATCATCGCCCTAATTTCTATTTTTTACTATCCGTTTTTGGTTTCGGGAGCACTGATAGTGCCACTCATTGAATAGTCTTTTTCATCATAACATAAATAAACATTATAGCCTTCTGTGTTATCGGCCGAATAAAATCCCTCAAAGCTGCTTGGTTCAATCGTATACCCAAGTTCCTTGCATTTCTCGACATAAGCATTAAACTGCTCTAATGACAAACCATATGCATCAAACATAAAGATACTTTCATCGTCTCTACCGCTTTCTACCACTTTGACATCCGGTTTCGGAATTTTGCTACCGAGGTCTGTTTGCGACCATTGATATGCTATCTCTGTATCTGCTTCGGCAGAATACTTTTTTGAAGCGTAATCATAATATATGGTAAAAATTTTATCCTCATCGATATACTTAATGGTGGCAATATCAGGCTCGACCAAGTTATAATGATTAATGTCTTTCAGATAAAAAGAACCACCGTAATAATAACAATTTATATTTGAAACAGATTCGCCCGGATTAACAACTCTGTCCGTTTCAGCGTGCATTGAAATTGGTTGGCTCTTGATGTCTTCCATGTCTTCATCGCTTGCTTCAAATTTTTCTTGAATATCCGAATAGAAGTTTTCTTTTTCTTCTTCAGTGATACCTGCCTTTTCTTTGAATGTAAGTTCAAAGTTAGTTAGCGTATACTGCGTATTGTTCGTGTAGTTAAGAAGGACATAACGTTCACCGTCAACAATACCTTCATCAACCTTCCAAGAAATATCCTCTATGTTAATTTTTTCCTTTGCGGCACTACTGCCAGTGTCATTGGTTGTCTCGCTACTGCCACACCCAGCAAAACATACTGACATACTAAGAACAACAGCTAAAATGGCAAACAGCTTTACTTTCTTATTCATAATCTTGACCTCCTAAAAGTATTTATAATCTCTCGGAATCTTCACCCAAGTAAAATCAATGCTTTCAGATCCCTCTTTCTATAAAATCCCACTTTTTTTACTAAAATTACTTGACAACAAATCCACCGAAGGGAATGGCCAAGTCTTTTGTGTAAATTTTTAAACATTTTTATATTGTCATTTACATCTGTAAGCTCACTTTTCTGTGAGTAGCACTTTGATTATTTCTCCACGTATAGAAATCAATTTCTTAACCATTTCAGGATTATTGTATTCTACTGTCAATAATTCATACTCCTTATTACGAATATTTGCATTCCAATCTTCAATAGTCTCTAAATGAATTTCTTTTGGTTGTAAACTTATTTCTTCCCATATTTCTTTGTAATATATTTGTTGACAAGTAAGTATCATATACTCTTTAAAATTCAAATTCCCCCATTTCTCTTGAAAAGATTTTTCTTGCTTATATTCCACCTTTTGTCCTTTCACTGTTGTATAAATTACTTCTTTATTTTCCCAATTTGTTTGCAAAAAAAACAAGAGTTTATCCCACTGTTCATTAAAATATTTATGAATATTTTGAAGTTGTGGTCTTTTATCCATTCTTGGATAAACTGAATAATTACCAATTCTATGATATTCATCTCTAATAGACTTATTATTATTCATAACATCATAATATACATCAAAAGTAAAATCATTCGCGTCTACATTATTTTTATTTGACAATATACATGTAGAAAATCTCTCATTCTCTTTTATTAAAAATTGTGAAAGCTTGTCTTGATAATATATGCTAAAAAGTATTTTCCATATCAGTTTAGACAATATAGATTGCTCTGTATCAAATTTTGTATATTCATATGAAAAATCATACTCAATAATGTCATTTTCTTTAATGAACTTTTTTAATCTTTCTTCTAAATTATTATTTTGTAATACTTCAAGATCTTCATAATCTTTTATAAACAAATTAATACTATTTTCTACCATTTCCAATCCTCTCTTATTCATCAAAAAAACACCACAGCCCCGCCATGATGCTTCCTCACATTGCTGCAACTGGCTGCCATTTCACAGGCCCTATAGCTTTCCGTCACAGTGTTTCCACTGCTTTGGCTATTGAATTGTATCGTATACTATATTGTACATCATCTGCCACTTCATAGCAACCAATTTCAATCCATATCTCAGCTATTTTTACCAATTTCATTTCTTTATTTACTTACTTCTATAGCATTTTCTCCAAAGCTCTGGCCAATCTGAAAGATTTTTACAAGATTCTCTTCTCCATATCGGTTCACCCCAGGTACGATAATCGCATATATGCCAGGACTCATTCAGCTTCTTATAGTACTTTGATTTTCCTGCTTTAAGATCCTCATGTTTGATTTTCCCATTTCGGCGAACCCGCCGATTGGCATATTTTTTCGCCGAACGGTCTTTATCACCTTTGTACACAGGCGTATGTTTAAAACTCCGGCTCATACAACAGTACCTCCTCATAGGATTCCAGCCTTCCATATGCAGGACTGGAATCCTATCACTTTTTCATCCTTCCGCCGACCTGCAGCAATTTTTCTGCTGCATCCACCACACTCTATTTCGATTGTTCCGACAGAACAATCACCATGCGCTTTTTATGCATGGTCTCATAGTCAACAACTCTCCAATATTCTTCTACCCACGGATGATCTTCCATTCCGATGCCATAGACATGCATATTGTCATATTTCTCCGGTATATCACGTCTGAATTCATAGATTTCAGATGACCAGTCTTCTCTCTTGACAACTGCGAAGTTTCTTCCGTTCTGCAGATAAGGCTTCAAGTCCCGGAACAATAGCACTTCGTCCGTACTGCGCTGAATCGTCCGCGGCTTCTCGCTCAATACAATCTCTATAGCCGGTTTCAAAGTGATGTCTTTTGACGTTATAACAGCTTCTCCCGACTGAGCCGGTACTGTATAGACATCATTTGAGAATTCTACATCAATCATCCCTATGCCATAGACATAGAGATGATCGTATTTTTGCTCCGGAATGTCTGCCATGAACAGATAATTCTCATAATAGCCATCTTCATGATTGATGGATAATCGGACATTGCGGGCAATGTATTTTTTAATCTCTTTAAACTGAATAGCCATATCTGCCTATTCCTCACTTTCTTTACATTCTCTTTCACAAAACTCAATCTGATCTATCACGCGGGCCAGTTCCTGTTTCTTTTCTTCCCGGACCTTCCTGTCAAAGATATACAACGGCATATATCTCAAATATCTAGTCTGATTCAATGAAAAACCGAATCTTACTTGCATTACTGAGGCAAGCTTAATAAAGTCCTCATTTTCTTCCATCAGTTTCGCGATTTCCGCAACGTTTTCCGCAGCGGTTATATATGCCTCCAATTCCGACTTTCTTTCCTGATATTTTCTCAGTTGTCTCCGCACATAATTTTTGTAGCCGCTTTCGTTTCTCATCCTGCCATTGGCTATCTGCTCCTTTATATCATCGAATTCTTCTATTTTTCGCTGACATTCTTCATATTTTTCTGTTGTCAGCATGTCCAGTCGGATTTGAGATAATTTTTTAATCTGGTAATCAGACAAACCGTACTTTTCTTTTAATTCAATTGTCATTTCACCAGGATTTCGGCTGTTTTTGATGACATCAATGAGTTCTGCACTATGCTCATATAACCAGATATAGTCCTTGCATAGCTCATAATGCGTATCCTCATATTCAAAATTGACATCCTCTTCATAGGCTCGTCTTTCCTTTGGTATGGTCCCATGCATTTTATTATAATTCACTCCGGCATATTCATTGGTACGGACATTAGTACGAGCGCCAATATGATCATATTCCGCCAGTTCATTAATTGCCAGAGCATAGGCTTTGGACAATGCCGCATAGATGGATGTGAAATCATCCACATAAACAGAGATACGCTGCACATTACCCGGATAATTTTTCGGTACATATTCGCCAAATCTTTCAATCCCAATACTCACCTGATTACATCTCATACGCTTTCTCCTCCCGCGTTAAAATAATTGAATATAGTCTCTAAATAACATAGTTTCCACCGCCGGTGTCTTTGCGGCATATTCTGCCCGCTCAAGACCATTTGTCAGCAGCAAACGCTCCCACAACTTCGGATAATTTCTGAAATCAAACAAGTTATCATCCAGAATCACATATTCTTCGATTTCAGGATGATTTTCCAGATAAACCTGAATACCAGCACCACGCTTGTACATCTGGTCTTCTGTATGCGCCGACAGTGTTAAACCATATTTCTCCAGTTTTGAGACCAGATACACATAATCTTCCTGTGTCGACTCCATCTCTTTCCAGTCAGAGGATAAAACGATATCGCCGCCGCCCATTTTTTCAATGACCTTTGACAGAATTTCTACCCGGGCATCGTCGATGCCCCTATAGCCTTCCGGTGTCTTTTGTACAGTGGTTTTAGTATTGAGTACACCATCTACATCAAGAAATACAACAAAACACTTGTTTTTCATCCAACATTTCCTCCATTTAAGAAACTCATCTGCTTGTTGTTCTTACTATAGCATTTCTACATGTGCAAGAACTTACCTATCCCCCCTTTCTAAACCATTTTTACGATCAAACAGTAAAATTATTTTTCCATTTTGCCTTTTCACCGGGGGTTTTATTTAATATCAGTCATCCTTGCTTCTAATTTCTCTCACATATTTTTCTCATATATTTCTCAAACACTCTGAAATTCCGATCGTCTCTCGGTGAACAATACACCGCAAATTCAATATTTCTGAAGGCATGCAGATAGTCTTCAATCACATTTCTCGCCGCCTGGGCAACAATTTCCGGTTTGTTTTTGAATGCACCGCAGCCAAAGGCTCCAAGAATCACCGTTTCATCCTTTTCTGAAATGGCAGTATCCAGAATGCGTCTTAATCTCCGTTCATGCAGGTCCAGCAGTGCTTCATCTGACATTTTGACACTCTTTCTGCCATCCCCGGTATTAAAGGTATTTCCCGGACGTTCTCTGAGATTGGGTGCCGCACAGGTAATGACATCGACCTGATACCAATCTGATTCATCCATCAGCTTCGGATATTCACTATCCCTTTTAAACACCAACACTTCCGGCGTAAAGATAATATCATCATTATGGCGCGGATTCCTTGCCCGCCGATGAGGCCTGTAAAATCCATTCAACAGCTCCGGCGTATTCAGACAAAAGTATAAGTCCGAACATCGACAGAGACATTCTTCCTGCGCATTCGCGCCCCGCTCCACACCGCCTCCCGGATTGGAGGCAGATGCAAAATTATGAACAGCCGTTTTCGTTTCCTTATAAGCCGCTGCTGCCTCAAACGTTCGCTTCTTTGAGACAACAACCTTCGCCGGATGTCTAAAACGCTTTTTATCTATCAACGGCATTTCCACATCTTCTGAGATCAGCTTCTGCCCTTTCCTTGATTTTTGAAGTGCTTCCTTTATTGCTGCATTTTCCTTACACAGCTTCTCTGTATCCTTAAAAATCTCAATATTTTCCTGTCTTCCCATTTTTCTTTTTCCACCTCAACACCATAAATGAATCTCTTTACTACTACTGCTTAAAACTCTGCAATTCATTTTGCAATTCTTCCTGCTCTTCTTTTGGCTTTTTCCGTTCTTTTTCGTTAAACGCTCTAAGCCTCATATCTATAATGGCCTGCGCCTGTTCCTCTGTGAAATCAAACTTTGCCATCAATGCTCTTCTTGCAGCCTGCATATCAACAGCTGCATAAACACTTTCAATAACCTCTCTTCCATGCTCCACGGCCCATACAATGGCATTGATAATATGCAGCCGTTCTTCTATTCTAGATGCTTTACTTTTTTCTGAATTCATACTGTCTTACCCCTTTCTAATCCGCTGCCGCGAATCCAATCTTTCGTTTCTTATTTGTCACTTTTTTGACCGCTTCCGGAATGTCACACGCTTCCAAAGTTGTCATTTGCTCTATCGTCAAATCTTCTGTTCCATCATCTGATGCCATCAGTTCTGTCAACCGCTCGGACAGATTCATTTCTGCTTCTTCCAGCATCTTCCGAACAAATCGGCCATTGCCATAGTCCCGGCTTCCATGAACACCTTCATAATTCCTTCTTAATTTCTCCATGGCAGCCTCCGTCGCAGTCATATGTTTTCTTGAAAGCATCAGTTTTGTCATGGCACACAATTCATCAATGGAATAGTCCTCGAATGCCACCTGAAATGCAATTCTTGAACGCATGCCGGGATTTCTGTCGAGGAACTGCTGCATAGGTTCCGGATAACCTGCGAAGATGACAATGACATCCTCCCGATGGTTTTCCATTTCCTGTACAATGGTATGAATGGCCTCATCACCATACCCATTGCTGTAACCATCACACAGCGCATAGGCTTCATCTATAAAGAGAACACCGCCCTGGGCTTCTTTGAATTTTTGTTTTACCAGAGGTGCTGTGGAACCGACACAACTTCCTACGAGATCTGCTCGACCTGCTTCCACAAAGCTGCCCGTGGGCAGAACCTTTTCATCCTTCAGGATCTCTGCAAACAGTCTGGCCACGGTTGTCTTGGCTGTACCAGGATTACCGGTAAAAACCATATGTAAAGAAGCATTTTCCTTTGAAATTCCTTTTTCAGCATAAAGCTTATGAAGTTTGTAGTTGGCAATCGCCTTGTGAATCACTTTCTTCACAGTATCCAGGCCGATCATCTCATCCAGCTCTTTTCGTGCCGTTCCAACGGTTCGCTTCTCTTTCTGACCTGTTTCCAATCTGCCGATGTCCGCCTTTGCAATAAGAAAAAGCTCATCTTCCCGGATATTCCCCGGATTTTTCCTGACAGACATCAGACGCTCTGACTGCTGCCTGACGGAACGTTCCATCAGATTACGCACATATCGGCCATTGCCAAAGTTATCACTGCGCCGTACCTTATCAAAAATGTCATAGGCCTCTTTAACAGCGGCTTCTTCTGCATGAAAACCACGCTCTTTCAGCATCATTTTGAATATTTCAGTTAATTCACCGGCATTGTAATCTGGGAAATCAATCCAATGCGGAATTCTGCTCTTCAAGCCCTCGTTCAGTTCCATAAAACGGTGCATTTTCTCATTGTAACCGGCCAGAACCACAATGACGTCCTCCCGGTGATTTTCCAGTTCCTGAAGCAATACAGTAATCGCCAGACTGCTACTCATTGAATAGGCTTCGTCAATAAATAAAACGCCGCCTTTTGCTGCAGTGAAAGCCTCTCTGATGGCATAACCACAACACAATCCATCTAAATCCATACCACCCCGCTCTACAAAAACGCCGCTTTTCAAAATGCCCTTTTCTTTTGCAATTCCCGCAAATAATCTGGCTACTGTTGTCTTGGCACTGCCCGGATTACCGCCGAAGATCATATGCATTGTGCCGGATTCATAGTTTCTTCCCATACGCTTCTTACGCTCTTTTTCTACAAGATCCGTATCGATGATCTGATCAATCTGGGTTTTAACCGCATTCAGGCCAATCATCTGCTGCAGCTTATCATAAGCAGATGCCGCATTCTCATCCCGATCCAGCATAAAGTCCTCTGAAAGATCATAATCATAGGCTTTCAGCACGTTTTTGTTCAGACACCAGGCTTCAAACTGCTCATAAGCCATCAGCACATCTGTCTGGGTAAATGTATTCCCCGGAAATAACTTCATAAATTCATTGGCCTGCTTTGCATACTGGGAATATTCTGAACCTTTGATCAGCTCTCTCATATATTGAACAGCTGCCTTTCTGTCACCGGTTCCTTCTCTCAGCATCACCGGAATCACATACTTTTTCAGATTTGGCAGCAGATAGTAGGCAAATCCCGGCTTGTCCATGTTATAAGTAAAGACAAAAAGACACTGATTTCGGTATTTTTTCACCAGCATCTCCAGATACTGGCTTGCACTTAAATAGTCTGTCGGATCATAACCAAACTTCTCGGACAAATCAAAGACAATGACACCGCCAACATTGTTTTCGATAATTTCTTCCATATGATTATTTCCTTTGTAGAAAGCCGGATCAATCTCACTAATAACTTCCATTCGCCTGCTGCCAATACGATTCGCTTTCAATAATTTCTGCATGAGTGTTTCAACCATATCACTGGCCGCTTCTATGCTTCGGCTGGATAAAATATAATGCACCATATTGCCGCTGTAGGCAGATGTATTCTGATGCATCTCTATATTTTCCAATTCGCTGATAAATTTATGATCATATAAAAAATAGTTTTTCCTTTCCCTCCCGGAAATAATCCGTTCTGTAAAATGATAGTTTGTATTTCTAAAATCCGAATCTGAAGAATTATAGTAATAAATCCATAAATGCGTTGAATCGATAATTTTATTGGATAAAACAAGATACTGTCTCCTTTTCGCTTCTAAAATACAATCCATAAACTGATGCATTGTTATTTCATATGGATCTTCTTTTACTTTCTTTATATTTATAGAAAAGGCTGCTTTGAGCATCTCAGCAATCGCCAGATAGGCATCCTGATATATTATTTTCTTTTCATTGTATGCAAACACAGCATAAACAAAATTTTCTTCCTCTTGATATGCCAAAAAGGATAATTCTTTCTGCAAATTTCTGTACATATAATTATTCACTGACTCAATTGGACTATCATAACCATACTCTCTCAAGTTTACTTTTGCTTTTTCTTTAATTTCTTCCGAACTGGTGTTAAGTATCACATGGTAATATCTCATAAACCTTTTCTCCTTTATCTATACCGCCGCAATATCTTCCGATCATCATTTAATTCATTCATTTGCAGCTGTTTTCAACAATTGTATTCTTCGACCGATATCCTCCGGGCAATGAGCATCCACCCCATAAACCATCGTTATCTGTTCCGGTATATCCTGCCAGAACTGCTGATGCTTTCCCCCACTTTCCAAGAGCGCCGCATTTTTCTCCATCTTCACATGATGCTGTAATGCCGCTGCAAAGATGGCATTTTTAATCTCTGTATCCTTCTCCGTCCACCTATCATCTTCATGAAAATCCCGTTCCGGGTGGGCCACTGCAGAAAAGAGTCCCGACTCAATGGCCTCCGGAATGCTTTCAATCAGTCGATGATAAGCCAGCGCTTTTAGAACATCTGTATCAAATGTATACCTACCATCCGGCATGGATGTGTGATGCTGACCCAGAAGCAGCAGATCAAACCGTTCATGCAGCATCTCATAATAGCTCCTATACTCCGGGAGATATTCGATTTCCAGACCGATACGAATGTCGATTTGTCCGCCGTACTGCTTCCTAAGTGCTTTTAACTCTTTCTCATAACCATCCAGTTCCTCCATTCTCATTCTCCCGCTGAATGGATTACCGGGAAATGGCCCATGATCTGTGAAAGTTACCCTTTTCAAACCCAATCGGCATGCCTCCTGTACATAGGCCTCCGCCGGGTCATCCGAAGCATGACCGCAGCGCACCGTATGAATATGAAAAGCCTCATCGATAAAGATTTTTGCACCAGATATCATATTCATCATCATCCATATCATAAGGCTGAACCGGCCAGCTGCCGGTCTCTGTCACCCGATAGTACCGATCTGTCTTTGTATCCACCATCAACACAGGAATTCTGCGGCTTTTCAGCACCGTTCCATCTATGTAATAATGAGAAGCACCATCATAATAAATATCATGGAAGAAGGAATCCCCGGCAATATCTGAAGTTCCTACATGACCTGCAACCACTTTCTTGTCCAAACCCTCGATTTTTCCTGTTTGTGCCGGAAATTTTCCTGTGAAAATATTCTCCCCGGTTGCACAGTCCCAGAGATCTCCTGCATCTTCCTCAATCCCTGCATGAACAAAAATCGTATTGCCCTCCACATAATATCTCGGAAGATTCTCAATCCATCTGATATAAATCTCATCCCGCTCATCACTGTATCTTTGATAATCGTCCATGGTTCTGATCAGGTGATTAATGGTTGACTCTCCGTATAAGACAAACTCTTCGTGATTCCCCATCAGCGCAATGACTTTGTCGCAGCCATATTCCTGCTGCATAGCCATAATCTTATCCAGAACATCATAGCTATCTTCACCGCCATGGATATAATCTCCCAGAAGCAGCAGTCTCGTATCCTTTTCTTCAAGATGCTCTTCGAACAGAGTCAATGCTTCTTCAAATGCAGCTAAACAGCCATGAATATCACTCATACAATAAATTTTCATATGCGGCACTCCTTCTTATGTCATTCATTAATACAGTCACTTTTCGTTTACAAGCTATATTATACGGATTTATTAGCACAAGAACTTACACTTTAATTGTCCATGTGTCAAAAAATCCATATATCATTCGTTTTGTTCAACAGATTCCAACAAACGAGTGTGATGTCTCATTGGCTTTCAATCAAATAACGCCCACAAGTCCCAATGGAAATGCCACTGGGACTTATTCGCTTCGTATTAACTCAGCTCAAAATATCATTTTATTCAAGTGCTTTTTCCACTGCCTCATATCGTTTGTCATTAATCTGCTTCAACAGGCACTGATAAGGATCAGTCTCATTCGAAAGCACCATATTGTAGACAGCCGGATTAAATCCACTGACCAGTGCAACTCCCGCACGGCTCTGCTGAATCGGGATTGTATTCGTTCTGGAGCATACATTCCAGAATACAAGTCTCGGCATTTCATACCCATAAAAAGCATACTTATTCTGGATCACTGCCATCAGCGACTGCATATAAACATTAGAAGCTTTGCCGTACTCCCCGCTTGGTTTATATATGGCACGGTCAAATTCCATATCTGAAATGATCAAAATATTATCCGGCAGTTCTTCCTGAGACAGGTGATGATCAACAGCTGTATACAGAATCAGTTCAAAAACATCCTGAAGATTTGTATTGGTACAATCCCTATAGGTTTCACAGATATCGATTTTATCCCTCAGACTCTTTGCCTCAGACAGATCAATCATCTCCGGCCTGCTGCTGAAGGTAATAAATTGATTGTGAAATTCACCTCTGGCATGTTCTGCAAAATAAATCGCCAAGGCTGTGGATACATTTAACGCAGTCACCTTTGTATTGCCGACATTTACCTGCATGGATCCCGAGCCATCCCTGACAACCAGTGTAAATGCGTCTTCCTTCACATAATCCGGCAGCGCTTTCCACAAACCTTCCAATGTCTCATCTTTTTCTGCCAGCTTGCCATACCCCCATGCAAACCTGGGCTGTTGGTAATATTTCGCCACAATATCACTTGGAAATAAGGTATCAGCATTAATCTTCGCTTCACCTCTTGTCAGCTTGTCAAGAAATGCCCGCCTCCGCACTTCATCCCGGTGTAGAAAAGCACTGCCATAGATGAGATTGGCTCTTGACGGCACTTTGCTGTAATCTATATCTCCCCAGGATTCAGAGGACATCTTAACTTCTACGACGTCAATATAAGCACGCAGGGATGCCAGTATCTTCCGATAAGTCCGTTCTGTAAAACCAAGGGACTGGCAGACAATCTTTCCCAACTTTCTTGTACTGGCTGAACTGGTATTGCAGGAAGGCAGCCATTTGGCCAGAAGTGATGCCGGACGTTCTTCTCTCATAGCCTGCAGATCCTGCTCAAGTTGATACATGATTTTTGAAATTATGATATCTTTTGCTTTTGTATCCAGCAGGGACAGCCAGTCATCAAATCGACCGTATTCCGGAATCAATCCGATAATACCGGATACTTCATCAAAATGATCCTCCATCAGCCAGTGCATACAGATTTGGAAGACATGTCTTTCCCCCATACCAATGCCTCTGATATCTCGCAGATAAAAAAGCCATTTGACAGCCAGAAGCGGCTGCTCATAATATGCTTTCTTGTATTCCCGGAGGATTCTCTCATCCCCCCAGTTTCTCATACTGCCTACTGCAAAATTCAGATCAAGCAGATGTCTGCCGGAGGTTCTGTAACCGATCGCACCATTTTCTGTCTGCTGTTTTTCATCATTTAACTGTTCTTTCAACGCACCCATTAATGCCATGCTTTTGCCTCCTGTTCTGCTTCAACTCAAGTTTCTAATGACCGACTGCAGGAATCGAACCTGCCTTCCAGGTCTCACACCAAATAACCTTGCTGCACGAACCTTTATCAAGATTCTGTTTTGTGCCTGTCTTCTGCCACTGAAATAAGTCGGTCCGTGGAGAGGGCGGGATTCGAACCCGCGACAATCAGCTTACCTCTTGTTCATTTTGCTGTTCAAGCCTTTATCAAGACTCTTTTCTCTGGTGCTCTACCATCTGAGCTACCTCTCCATTTTAATCAGGATATCCTTCTCAGTTGATATCCCATTTTCATTCCTTTAGGAACAATTGATTGTCAATATAGAAACCGCATATTGAAACCCCAGGCAAAAGCTTTCTTCCTGCCCATCAGCGATCGTCCCGAACAATCGATCCCTTTGGCTTTCCAGCTTCCGGACATCCGTTTCGCCTATCACCTTCTCAAGAAGATTTTGCAGTTCCCGGTCAATTCGCTTATTGCAGTCCGACAACAGATGCTTCTCTGCCATCAGATACTGATAAAAATCCTTCACTGAAAATTCCACATCCGGCTTCGCCATCCTTTATTCTCCATCTCCTTTTCTCTGATTGGAATGTCTTCATTGACTATGCATTCAGTATATACCAACGCTTTTCCCTTTACAGGACAAAAAGTAGGACAAAAATGCTGCCGCTCCAATGTTTCTTACATTGAAACGGCAGCATCTTTCACTACATTCCTATTTTGTTTTTAATTTCTGTTTACTTCCAGTTTAGCCAATACATCTCTGCATCGCTTTTCAATAGCATCCTGAACGTCCGGCGGTCCAAGTACTTCCACCACATCCGAATACTGCATGGCCCAGTTGATCATGGCTTGCTCACTGCAGGTAACAAATACCATATCATACTTCTCGTCAATAGCCCTCCATTTAACAAAGCTATTGCCAAACCAGTCAACCATCATGGTATAATGATCATTTGGCACTTTTAAAGTAACTTTAACCGGATCATCATAAAACATATTCAAATGCTGCTCCATGTATTCCTGTCCGTTCCATGTATTTGTCATTTCTTTTATCTCCTGTTTCGGCCGTCCTGCTTCCTCCAGCAGTTTCACGTTGCTCATCAGGTCTATACGCCAAATGGAAAGATTCGAATACCGCTCATAATTGGCCAGCATATAATATCTGTCGTTGTAAACCAGGATGTGATACGGCGTAACCTTACGCAAAATAGCTTTGCCTTTCTTATCTGTCCACGACGGCACAAGCTCTCTTTCAGCATTGTAGACATTCATAATGAATTGAATCTTCACCTTCTCATCAATGGCAGACTGTATCAGTGCAATATTCTTCTTCAATTCTGTCCTGCTGGCATCATTATTATTGACAATCCCCTGAAAAATATTTTTGATAACCGGTCTATCGTTGTTTTCAGAAAACCATTTCTTCTGATATCTCTTACTGGACAATTTCGCCAGCTTATAAATCAGCCGATCACGTTCTTCTTCATTCACTGTTTTTGAAAAATAAAGTGCATTAATAATCGTATCCAATTCATCAAAACTGAAATCATGCACATATCTCAAGTTCGTAACCGGCGGCACCCGCTTCAGCAGTGCCTCATACTTTTCACTTAAATCAACGTTCTCCTCATCAGACTCGTCAAGCTTCAAATCCAACTCCGGCATGCCCTCTTTCAGCTCTTCATCACTGATTTCCGGCTTCTCTTTTTTCATTTTACGTTGATATGCAGCCCTCTTCTGTTTCCAATTTCTGATGGCTGTTCTTTTCCTTATCGGATCCTCTTCATATCCATCAAAAATAACTTTGTACTCATTTTTCAGCTCTTCATCATAATACTCCGGATTCACTGCCATTAATATCCTGTCCACTGTACCGGAGATTGTCTTGGCATTACCATTATCCTCTTTTGCCTTTAATTTTTCACGTAATTTTCCCAGTGACATGGCATTTTCGCTGTCCGATTCGGAATCAGTCTCCTCCTTCAGGATCTTCAGAATATCCAGTGCACGCTTGACCGTATCGTAATCTGCATTCGAATTGTCCGGTTTTGGCTTTTTGTTCGTTTTTTCCTCGCTGCTCAGTTCTTTCTCGTTATTCAGTTCTCTCTCGCTCATTGTATCACCTCATAAGGACTATTATACAGGAAACAGCTAATATATGGAACTTGTTGTTGTAAAACTCTTCAGTATATCAATGACTTCTGCTTCCTGTTCCTCTGTAAATGTTCCATCAGGAGCCGAGGCCATGAAGACATGGTAATGCGGATACTGGAATGAAAATGTCTCAAGCATACTGGAAAGGCCTGCAAAGTCAATTTCTTTTGCAAAGGACTCAGGAAGCACCGCATAAAATGTCCAATCTGTTGGTTGCCAATCCTCATCTATTGGTTCCTGCCACTGTTTTGTAACATGTATTTTTGCAACCATCATTTTTCCAATATAAGAATAATCTTCACCTGTTCCTTCAGGAATACCCGGTTCAAATTCCGAATCTGCTGCTTTGGTTATTTCAGACCAGGCTGCCATATGTCCATGCATACCCAAATCATCTGAGAAATCCCAATATTCCACTGTCAACCCTTCATTATTTTCCATCTCCACATGTTCCCTAACAAGATTAGATGTATCCTCAATTTCTTCCGTTATAATTTTCCATCCTTTTGGTATTTTAAACTGAAAAGTCGGGTATTTAACCTGATTCACCTGTCCCCATTTCGTCACATACAGTCCATTTTGAGATTTCTCCTGATGATGACTATCCGGAGCTATCAAAACTTCATCTCCTGATGAGGCATCCTGTGTCGATTGTTCTTCAGTGTTCAACATATCCGGCTTCTCTTCTTCTGTCGGCCAATGACTTTCCCAAAATGACGGCAGCTTCACACTAAATAACGACTGCTCAATTAATCCGCTGGCAAATACCGGCACTTCCGCCACCAGTGTTCCTGAAATATCAGGTCCAATTTCCATATCTAATTGACCAATATCTCCAACCGATTCTGTCGTTGATGCCAACTTTACAGTACCTTCAACCGATCCATGCACTCCCATTGCCGCATCTATTCCCGAACATCCATAAAGCTTTACAATTAAATGAGCATCTGCACCCGCAGAAGCACTTGTTGATACTTCAACTGCTTTCCATTCTAATCCTGATGTATCTGCATTCACTACATTTAACTCTTCCACTTTGCCGGTTTTACTGTCATATTCAAATCCCTGAGTTCCGTCAAATGATACATTATAGGATACTCCCATACTTCCCTCCATCGAAGCCTTTGCTTCTGCTGTTATCTCAAGTTCATTCGTAAAAACCAATGGAATACCATTAAATGAAAATTCTCCATTCGGCAGTCTTTTCTTTAATATTGTTTTCTCTATAGATGGCGGCTCAGGCAACTCTTGCAAACTTTCGGCAAAATCCACCGAAACATCTGCACCACCCTCACTTTTCAATGCCATACTGCAGACAATTTCTCCATGGTCAATATCTATATTCATTTCAAGCCATACACTGACACCGGCTTCTCCTGATATGCTGATACCCTCATCACTTATATCTATAGTTGCACCAAACATATAGTCTGTATTTGGCGTTATGGAAATATCCGAAGCATTATTTTCCGATTGCTTTTTGCCGCCGCCATTTTCTTCAGACTGCGTTGATAAATTTCGAAATTTTGAATCAGTTTCTTCTCCGACCGAAAAACCGTCAACTTGATGATACATAGCTTCTTTCATTCCATCTTCTGTTAATTGAACACGCTTAACAATATGCGCTTTCTCAAACACATCTGTCAATACCGCCGGCTCCGTATAAAAAATATAGCTACTCTTCGATTTTTCTACACGGATAACTCTTCGTACAAAACCATTTTCTGCCTCTGTAATACAACCAGAAACGACGACATCTCCTTTTTTATATTTTGGATCTTTTTTAAATACTAATCTGTCATCTGTTACTTCTGTGGGCATTTCATCCTCATTCATATCTCCGGTAAGTACTTTGACATTCTCTTTCACAATTGTGTCACTGTCTTCCAGACTGGACTGCGTTTTTTTATCTCTTCCTATGAAGAGAAACATTCCCACTAAAACAGCAATGACCACAGCAATAATCAGCAGTATCCTTGGTATCCACTTTCTCATACTTTTACTATCCCTCTCTTTTATTCCTCTCTTTTCAAATTCTTGAGTTACCTTCCGCTTACAGAATCAAAATCTTTAAAATCGCCTCAGCCAAAATAAACAAACTCCCCTCAAGCAAGCATTCGCTTGACTTAAGGGGATATCTGTTCATCTACTGTTTCGTCAGTTCAAATAAACTGCTTTCATGTCCCATCCCTTTCAGAATGTCATCATCAACATACAAAACAGCCGATATATCATGCAGCGGACCAGACAAGTGCTTTTCAGGCTCATCAATCCAGTCACCTGCTTTCATTGCAATAGTTAATCCCTCTGGGACAAATTCACCTTCCACTTCATAGCTTCCGGGTTCATCCCATTTGCTCGATCCATATGGTGTATAACTATAGGTTCCCTTAATATTATTGCCATCCACTTCTGTAATATTAAGATTAACGGTTCCATTTCCGCCACCTTTTCGATATGTTCCCTTCCACTCGCCCTGCAAATCTGCAGAAGCAAATGTTAATTCCGGTTCAATCTGGCTGCAGTTCCATGTGCCATTCTCAAAGATATAATCTGCATTGATGGATACATTGAAAATCGCATGTCCTTTAACCAGCTTCGCGCTGCATTGAAGGGACTGTTCTGTCCCTTTATACTGGGATATCTGCTTGTCAACACTGAAATCCTCCATCTGATCTTTTGAAATTGTTATTTTCTGAATTGCCCCTGAAACTCCATATTTTATTTCCGGATATTGAATGTCATCCACCACGCGCTCCATACTGACATCTAAAGCTTTATCTTCTTTAACCTCTGGCCTTAACGAATACTTTTCGGAAAGGCTGCTGAGATTCCAGGCCTTGTCAAATGTATAATCAGCTACCAACGTTCCACTGACACTTTCAATTTCTCCATCAAGCACAATGTCCATCGTTATCTGATCGGTCTTTTTCTCTAAATCCGTATTCTGACTTTTAATCGTTAACTGCGAAATTTCACTGTCAAGAATCTCCCAAGCTTGGTTATCTACCGTAATTGTCTTCCCTACCAAATTCGAACGAAGATCAGCCTCTTTCACTCCGCTTAAGGGAATGACATTCCACTTTTCCTGGTCTGCAACCTTATAATCTTCCAATGTCCATCCGGCTTTATCATACAGATAATATGACAAAGTCACTTCCTTCTCGTAAGACACATCATCCTTTTCCGTAACAATTGTACACCACACCAGATCACTCTTATTCTTCTTATCCGTATCCCTTTTCTCGATAGTCAGACTGTCAATTTTCTCCCCATCGTCTAAAAATGCCTTGTCTGAAAATGATTCCAGGTCTTGCTGGATTTCTTCTTCCTTTGGCACACTGCTGCATCCCGCCAGCATCAGCGTCACTGTCATTATCAGGATTATCATTAATATGCTTTTTTTCATTAACCTTCTCCTCCTATATCCGGCCTTATTTAATCGTCAACGACGCATGGTCATTGTACTCACTGAAAAAGTCTCCACCTACCTGAAACATGAAAATGTGATATGCACCAAAAGAAGTTGTTCCCACTTCACTGGCATACTCCGGATGCATCTTATCATATACGGACTCCGGTATACTATCATCACTCATGTCAATCACATAAACTTCTGCCATACCGCCATAGCTTTCCTCATCCGGATGATAGTCAAAAACATACTTCCTGCACAAAATTCCATTGGTCGACTGATCTTCCTCTGTCATATTCCAATCCCCAATCCACTCTGATGATATATCCACTGAAAAATAATCATTTTCATAATGTGTCTCTTTGTATTCTTCTTCTGCTGCTTTTTGAGCTTCTTCCTCTGCCTTCTGTTTCTCTGACTCTGCTGCCGCTTCGGCTTTTTTCTTTTCTTCTTCCGCTGCTTTTTCTTGTTCAGAAATTTCGTTCAGCCGTTTGCCATAACTTTCCATCAACTTCGAAATTTTACCCTGATAATCTTTGTATGCTGCCTCATCTGACAATGTATAATCTTTTTCAGTATCTATCATTGATAATAACTGAGTCAGATTCTCTTTTGCCTCATTTATTTTTTCTGTGTCTTCCGATTCATCCACATGCTCTAACGTATTCTCTTCAAGAATGGTATCATATTCTTTTGTAAATATCCCTTGCATTCCTAAAATAACAGAATCATATTTTCCTGACACTTCAGGTGTATTATTTTTACTTTGGATATAATCATTTCTTTCATTAACCGTTTTTTTCAGTATATCAAGCTGTTCTTCTCTGCTTTTCGCCGCTGAAAAATCCGTCCCAATTGCATAAATTTGATTAAACTGCTCCTCAACAGCCGCCTGTTCTGCCGCTCTTTTCAGATACATCAGATATCCGATAATACTAACCAAAAGGATAGCAGCAATACCAATAACCACAACCACTTTTTTCTTATTTTTCATTCAGTAAACTTTCCTCTGTATTTAATTACTTTTTTCTCTTTTCCCATTCAATTTCAGCACTTGTTACTTCTCTTCCTGTTCGTCTATCGTATATATGAAATTCCCCTTTTTCAAACTCACTTAAACGACATATATTTCTCGTAACAACTCCATTATCCAGCATAATATAGTCATTCATAAATCCATGCGTCTTATAAAGCTTAATGCCTCCAATACAATTTAAATCTGTAATATATGCGCAATTTTCCCTTTTCTCTTCTTTTTTATCCATCCTCTTCTCCTTCCTGCCTGCAGAATCATCTGAAGTTCTTTCCCTTTTTGAACTGTTATCTTTCCCACCATGAATACTTTTTGCTGATGCAGATGTTTTTCCACCTTCAGTAATCCCACCCACAAATACCATAAAGCATCCTACAATAATAACTACCATCAATATAACCGCCAATACACTTGATAAGAGCGGAACTACATTTTGTAAAAATAACAAAACCAAAGGTACCAGAATCATCGAAAACGCAAATACTAATGCCGTATTTTTCACTACACTGCCATTATCTTCGATACGACAAATCAAAAAAATATTTGCCCATGCATAAAGCACTGCAATAATAGAGATCACGGCATATACAATAAAAATCGCGATTGTTGGAACAACCGAAACCACGCGATACAATAGTGTCAGTATTTTTTCAGAACACGTTTCAAAAATAGTCTGATTTATATAAAATGTACTAAATCTGCTTCCGAACAAACAATCCGTCATAAACACTTGAAAAAGAAGCAAGATTACACTAATCACCAAGGATATTACAAGTCCTTTTTGATTATTTTTTACACATTTATAGAATATAAGGATCAATTGCATGCCAACCAAAATAAAAATGACTCTGCCAAAAAAACCATGCACAATCAATCCTGTAGTTCCCGTCGTAAATTTCTCACTATATCCATCAAATACGCCATATGTTTTTATGGCATCCATCTGTGCCCCATACCCCCCATTATGTGCAAAGGCGTACTGAGTCACGACTCCATTAATAATTCCAATCAAAAAAATAACAATAGGGATCAAATACTCCAAACTATTAATCGGATCCACTCTAAAATTCCTGATTGAATCATTTACTTTCCGGCAAATGTCTGCAATTTGTTCTTTCATTTCTTCTTTTCTCCTTCTTACTCACATCTTTATTCATTTATTAACTCTTAATTTTTGAAAGCAGTTCCCCCTCCTTTTATTGTCTTGTAAATATATTTTATATAGTTGCAAATAATTATACTATAACTATATAAATATTACAATCAGAGATATTAAAGAAAGGAGCCCATCATGAAAGATCTTGATTTTGCGCATATTGCAAAAAAACTCAAAAATACACGTATTGCCAAGAATCTGACACAGGAATATGTTGCCAACATCGCCGACGTCAATGTAAGTCATATCAGCAACATTGAAAATAACCGTGTCAAAGTCTCCCTCTCTACCCTTGTCCAGATGTGCAATGCCCTGGACACCACCGTAGACTTTATCCTCTCTGATGAATACAATGATTCCATTTCTCCTATTGAGAATGAAATCCTCCACGAACTGCATTCCTGCTCACCAGATACAAAGACAACGATTCTAAAAATCGTCAAAGCACTCCAGTAATATGTTTTTCACCGGGGCTATTAGTCTAATAGCCCTATATAAGTGAAATACTACAAATCATTGTTTTTACCTCCAATCTGTAATTTCCAATTTAATTATCATACCCTACAATCGTTTATTTCGTATGACAAAAAGTAAGACAAGTTCAAAACGCTATTTTCATCAAAATTAAATATTTTTTCATCTACACGTTGCGACAAACTTTTTACTTCAATCGATATATAATAGTTGCACCACCGGTGAGTTTTGAGTACAATTAAAGGAGAATCTATAAATGTCGCAGGAAAAT
>CAKRAT010000017.1 GCA_934295165.1 uncultured Dorea sp.
GTTATTTTGTTCATTTTTTGGTACAAATACAGATTCCTGTATCATTTTGTCGGCATATTTACCCATAAAATCAAGATAGAATTGGGATTTAATTCAGGAAGGCTGTGGATACCCGGACCTGCATAAAAAGTAGGAAGCCGTTCCTGTTCAGGTTCCGTCGGTGGGAAATACTAAAGCGTCAAAATTATGCTAAAAACGGGCTTCCGAATTAATGGCAAGTGCGTAACGGTTATGGCAGCGGAAGGCTACGGTGGTCAGCTGTTAATTAGTGGATTTTTAGGACTTTTGGGCAAGATTGTGTACCGTAGTGGACTCCACCGGGTTACACTTCCGGGCATTTCATTTATTAACATCCGCTGCCAGTCACGACTTGAAGAAAACAGTATAAAGTGGTTCTGATGAATGTGGAATGTTCTTAGAAAAAATTAGAGAGTCAGAATCTCCGTTAAAGGAATGTAGTGAACTTGTTTGAGCCCCGAAGGGATGAGTTGTGAACGTAATTCCTTTGCTTTTAGGAGATTCTGGCTCTCTTAGTTTTTCTTAGAGCATGGAACCTGAACAAGAAGCACTTTATACTGTTTTCTTCAAGGATCGAGAGACCAACTACGTTAATAAATTAAATCCCAAATTATCCTAAATACACAACTTTATCTTCCGGTTCTACGGCCGGTTCCATATCGATCAGATACAATACCGGCTGTTTGTTTCCAAAGGAACTTACTGCCTCGTACTCGAATCTTGCACGAATCTGCATCCAGGATTTTGTCTTTACGTCGATCTTCTTTTCTGCCTTACATGGATATCCGTAGTAACGCACATCGTCTGCACAACAGGTCATGATCTCTCTGACCGGAACGAACATGTTATCCGGCATTCCCTTCGGACGGAAGATCTGCCCTTTGAAATCAATCTCTTTATGCAGATACAATTCCGGATGATCATATGCATCTACATACCACACTCCAAAATCAACATCATCCAGTACGATCTTATCTCCTTTTACATCGTATGGAAGATCTTCTTCAGATGGCTCAATGATCTTGCCCTGCATATCTTCAAAGAGAAGCTGTGCCATCGGATTCTGCACTTTCAGCGCACGTCTGAATCCGGATCTGTTGACCCCTTCCGCACAGCGGTTTACAACGATCAGTTCTGACTCTGTGAGCTGCTCCATCAGCATATTTCTCATATTCATCAGATACATATCAAGAGTTGTACCATTCACGGTAGAATATACGCCCTGAAGTTCAAAGCTTCTTGGATATCTGATAGAAAGCAGATCTTCCAGTTTCCACATTCCATTATATTCGATAATGATCTGTGCCGGATGATAATTTCTTTCACAGTTTTTGAAAAATACAGTGTTCAGCTGATCAAATTCCTCGATTTTCAGAACTGCCATATTCTTCTCTTTTAAATATTCTTCCGGATACTCTTCTTCTCCTTCTTCGCAGAGAAGTAACAGTGTAAGTCCCGGTTCGATCCATTCCTGTTCCATCAGGGTATCTTTGATCATGGTTGTCTTACCACTGTCTAAGAATCCTGTAACAATAAACATAGGTGTTGCCATACTCGCACCTCTTTCCTTTTATCGGTTTTCAATAATCTTCTAATTTTTTACTTTTTATCATGATTTTTGGCTCCATAATAATTATGGAGCCAATCATAAATCGTTATCTGCATCCACCAGCAGCTCTTCTTACATACTTTCGCATGAAGGCTGCTGCGACTACTTTCCTATACATGGAATAACTTCAGAAGGTCTTCTTCCTTCAGATCAGTTCCGATTACACAGATACGTCCTGTGTAGTCCGGCTGTCCTTCTCTTACTTCGTACTCTTCCGGTACTAAATCGAATTGTTTCCATGATCCATCTGTCATCTGAATGATACCTTTTGAACGAAGGATTGTTCCGTAAGAAGTTGTTTCTGACAACGCTTTCAGCAGATAATCCAGTTCTTCTTCGGTATATTTATGAACAGTCTCTTTGCCCCAGCTTGTAAATACATCATCTGCATGATGATGGTGATGATGATCATGGTCGTGATCGTGTCCACAACAGCAGTCGTGATCATGGTGGCCGTGATCGTGGTGCTCATGATCGTGGTGCTCATGGTCGTGATGATCGTGATCGCAGTGCTCATGGTCGTGATGATCGTGATCATGATGGTCGTGATCGCAGTGGTCATGATCGTGGTGCTCATGGTCGTGATGATCGTGATCATGATGGTCATGATTGCAGTGCTCATGGTCGTGATCGTGATCATGCTCCTCATGGTCTTCGAAAAGACTCTCAATCTCAGCTCCCTTGGTCAGTGCATGGCTGATTGCCTCTTTTCCAAGCTCATCCCATGGTGTAGAGATGATCGTTGCTTCTGCATTCTCTTCACGAAGTGTGTGTACACACTCTTCTACCTTTTCATCCGTCATCATCTGTGTACGGCTCACAACGATTGTAGATGCGTGTTCTACCTGATCTTTGAAGAATTCTCCGAAGTTCTTCATGTACATCTTCGCTTTTTTACCATCTACAACTGTAATTCTTCCGTCAATCTCAATGTCTGCATCTTTCTCTACAGCTTCGATTGCTCTTGCAACATCGGATAATTTACCAACTCCTGATGGCTCGATGATAACACGATCCGGATGATACTCGTCTAATACTTTTACCAGTGCTTTGCTGAAGTCACCAACCAGTGTACAGCAGATGCATCCTGAGTTCATCTCTGTGATCTCGATTCCTGCGTCTTTCAAAAATCCGCCATCGATACCGATCTCACCAAATTCATTTTCAATCAGTACAAGCTTCTCTCCTGCCCATACGTCGCTGAGCAGCTTTTTGATAAATGTAGTTTTTCCTGCTCCGAGGAATCCGGAAATAATGTCTACTTTTGTCATGTTTATTGCCTCTTTTCTATCTATTTTCAAAAATTAATAAAAGTCCCGACACATATATTATCACAAACAGCGGGTGGTTGCCAGTCCCCCAATTCTTATATTTTTCTCAACTTTTTATAAATTTAATCTGCTCTCGTATTATTCTACATCGTGAACAACTTCTTTTGCATACTTTGATATCTGCAGAACCTGCCACTGGCTGCTTTTTCCGAACACATAGCGATACAGATAACACGCTGTTACTACTTCGCTTATATAGTTTTGCATCAAAAAAACGATATCTGCACATCTTATTCTGGTACAGATATCGTTTTCCATTTTCATGATTATTTTTATAATCTTCTTACAATAATCCACCGATTGACAGGAACAGAGGTGCAAATACCAGTGATACAACTGTCATCAGTTTGATCAGGATGTTGATAGAAGGTCCTGATGTATCTTTGAATGGATCTCCAACAGTATCTCCAACTACAGCCGCTTTGTGAGCTTCGCTTCCTTTTCCACCGTGGTTACCATCTTCGATATATTTCTTAGCATTATCCCATGCTCCACCTGCATTGGACATAAAGATTGCCATCATAACACCTGTTATAAGTGCTCCTGCAAGAAGTCCGCCAAGCGCGGAAGGTCCAAGAAGGATTCCTACTACCAGTGGTGCAAGTACTGCCATAATACCAGGAACCAGCATCTCTTTTAATGCTGCTGTTGTTGAGATAGCAACGCATGATTTATAATCTGGTTTTTCTGTACCCTTCATGATTCCAGGCATTGTCTTGAACTGACGTCTTACTTCTTCAATCATCTGATATGCTGCTCTTGATACAGATGACATTGTCATAGCTGAGAATAAGAATGGAAGCATTCCACCAATCAGCATTCCGATGATTACACGTGAGTCAAGGATATCAATTGTCTTCAGATGTACTGCCTCTGCATAAGATACGAACAGGGCAAGTGCTGTCAGGGCTGCGGATCCGATAGCGAAACCTTTACCCATAGCTGCTGTTGTGTTACCAACGGCATCCAGTTTATCAGTGATCTGACGAACGTGTGGGTCAAGTTCAGACATCTCTGCGATACCACCGGCATTGTCAGCGATCGGTCCGTAAGCATCTACTGCTACTGTAATAGCTGTTGTAGAAAGCATTCCTACAGCTGCAAGTGAGATACCGTAAAGTCCACATGTCTGATATGCAATGAAGATACCAACGCAGATCAGAAGGATCGGGATTGCTGTAGACTTCATACCTACTGCAAGACCACTGATGATTGTTGTTGCAGATCCTGTCTCTGACTGTTCTGCGATTTCTTTTACAGATTTATAATCTCCTGATGTATATACTTCTGTGATGATACCGATCAGAAGTCCTACAATCAGACCTGCTACAATAGCAATCGCTGCTTTGAAGTCTCCGAAGAATACTTTACTTAGTACACAAGATACGATCAGTACCAGTGCACTTGCTACATAAGAACCAGTCTTTAATGCTTTGTGCGGGTTGGAATTCTCGTCACCTTTTACAAAGAATGTACCGAGGATAGATGATACAAGTCCAAGTCCTGCAATCAGGAGTGGGAAGATAGCTCCTTCAGCTTTGTAATATACGATTCCAAGTGTCAGTGCTGATACAAGTGCTCCTACATAAGACTCAAAAAGGTCAGCTCCCATACCTGCAACGTCACCTACGTTATCACCTACATTATCAGCGATAACAGCCGGGTTACGTGGATCATCTTCCGGGATACCAGCTTCTACTTTACCTACAAGGTCAGCTCCTACGTCAGCAGCTTTTGTATAGATACCGCCACCAACACGGGCAAACAGAGCGATTGAAGATGCTCCTAAACTGAACCCAGTAATAATATCAACATTTTGGGTCAGAATGTAAATGATGCTGACACCAAATACACCAAAACCAGCTACGCACATACCCATTACAGCTCCACCAGAGAATGCAATTGAGAGTGCTTTGTTCATTCCTTTTTCTTTTGCTGCATTTGCAGTTCTTACATTTGCTTTTGTAGCAACTTTCATTCCGCAGAAACCTGCGAGTGTTGAGAATAAAGCTCCTACTACGAAGCATACAGCAGTAATCCAGTTACCGATTCCGATTCCGATAAGTACGAACAATACTGCAACGAAAATAATCAGAATCTTGTACTCTGCTGTCAGAAATGCCTGCGCACCATCACTGATCGCTGCGGCAATTTCTTTCATTCTGTCGTTTCCGGCATCCTGTCTTCCTACTCTTGCTGCCAGATAAGCTGCAAAAAGCAGTCCAAGGATTCCAAATACCGGAACGAGATACAATAACATTTCCATAAGTTCTCTCCTTCCGTCCGACTTCGTCAAATCCGTGTCAGACAGATGTATTTTAACATATTCTTAACTTTTAATGGCATTATTTTTTATTTTTGTACGTTATTCCGATTATTTTCTGTATATTATCCAAAATACCGACCGTTCATTGATTATTTATAATCTATTTTTACCAATACCAATCCGTTCGGTGGTGCTGTTGCTCCTTCCGAAGTATGGACTTTGGCGTCCAGAATATCCTTTACTTTTTCCGGCGTATAAAATCCTCTGCCGACCCGGATCAGGACACCTGCGATAATACGGACCATATTGTACAGAAATCCATTTCCGGTAATGTGCAGTACAATCTCATCGTCTTTTTTCTCAATCGTCAGCTCATATACCGTTCTCACGGTATCCTGCGTATTCGTTCTGATATTACAGAAGCTTACAAAATCGTGTTCTCCGATCAGGTATTGCGCACCTTTTCTCATTGCATCTATATCCAATGGAAACGATACAAATGTACAGTATCTTGTCTTTAACGGATTCGGCATCTCTGCATTATAGATATGATACTCATAAGTTTTGGAAATATTCTCCTGATATCTTGGATGCCAGTCCGGCGACACTTCATCCGACTTCACTACTACAATATCTTTCGGAAGTCTCTGGTTCAATGCATAAGCAAACCGCTCTGGTGGAATTTGAGATTCTGTATCAAAGACTGCTGCATTTCCGAGTGCATGTACCCCCGAATCCGTCCGGCTTGCTCCGATAATCCGAATATCTTCTCCTGTAAGTTTGTTCAATGCTTTATTCAGTTTTTCTTCTATTGTGATTCCATTCGGCTGGATCTGCCAGCCACAGTAATTCGTTCCATCATATGCTACGAATATTCTGACTCTTTTCATGATGACCTCCACACAATTCGATATAATTTATTTTTTTCAAAAAAGGGACAGGACTATATAAATTTGGGACGGAGGATTTCCAGAAATCCTCCGTCCCCATATACAATTTAAAATATCCAAACATGCACAGGTACACATCTTCCGACAGCAACCACTAAAATCACATAAACAATTACAGCAATATATGCAATTCTGTCTTCCCTGCGGTATTTTAACGGCTTCATCTTCGTACGTCCCTCGCCGCCGCGGTAACATCTTGCCTCCATTGCCATCGCCAGATCATTCGCTCTCCGGAATGCTGATACGAACAGTGGAACCAGAATCGGTATCATACTCTTCGCCTTCTGAATCATATTTCCACTCTCCAGGTCAGCGCCTCTTGCAATCTGTGCTTTCATAATCTTGTCCGTCTCTTCCAGGAGAATCGGAATAAACCGGAGTGCAATGGACATGATCATCGCAATCTCATGTACCGGGACATGAATCTTGTTCAGTGGTCCGAGCAATTCTTCAATTCCATCTGTTAGTTCATTCGGAGTTGTCGTAAATGTCATAAGTGATGAACCGATGATCAGATAGATCAGGCGGATTGCCATATATACCGCTGTCCTTAAACCACCTTCTGTAATCGTGAAAATCCACGCATGGAACAGCACCGCTCCGTCTCTTGTCAGGAACAAGTTGAACAGCACCGTGATCATCAGAAGCATGATGACTGGTTTCAAACCTCTTACTATAAAAGAAAACGGCACTTTTGACATCTTGATAATAACGATGAGGAACAACGTCGTCATCACGTATCCCGGAATGCTGTTAAATAAGAACAGCGAGATCAGATACAGAAGCGTTCCTACCAGTTTTACTCTTGGGTCTAATCTGTGTAACACACTCTTTGCCGGATAATATTGTCCGATTGTTATATCTCTTATCATATCTTCTTCTCCAGTGCCTGCATAATCTCATCTGCTGCTTCTTCCACTGTCGTCACATTTACCTTGACTGGTAAACCTTTTTCTTTCAGGTTATGCATGATATACGTTACCTGAGGAGCCGCAAGCCCTATCTTTTCCAGCTCCTGATAATGCGCGAACACTTCTTTCGGTGTACCGTTATACATCACAGATCCCTTGTTCATTACAATGATCCGGTCCGCATATCTTGCAATATCTTCCATACTATGTGACACCAGGATGACCGTCATATCACTCTGCTTATGCAGGTATGCAATCTGATCCAGGATATCGTCTCTTCCCTTCGGATCAAGTCCCGCCGTTGGCTCATCAAGAACCAGAACCTTCGGGCGCATTGCCAGAACTCCGGCAATCGCCACTCTTCGTTTCTGTCCACCTGAGAGCTCAAACGGAGAAGATTTGTAATATTTTTCTTTTAATCCTACCAGTTTCAGTGCTTCCAGTGCACGTTTTTCACACTCTTCTTTACTAAGCCCCTGGTTCTTCGGGCCAAAGCACACATCTGTCAGTACATCGATTTCAAACAACTGATACTCCGGATACTGGAATACCAGTCCGACCTGATTACGGAGCGCACGCATATCATAACCATTCTGATAAATATTCTCTCCGTTATAATATAACGCACCATCCGTTGCCTTTACCAGCCCGTTCAGATGCTGGATCAACGTCGATTTTCCAGATCCGGTATGCCCGATAATTCCCACAAATTCTCCGTGTGGGATTTCCAGGCAAATGTCTTTGAGTGCATGTTTTTCGTATGCAGTCCCAGGACTGTATACATAATTCAAATGTTCTATCTTAATTGCAATGTCTGTCATTTCTTCTCACCATTTTCTAACATCAAATGTTCTATTGTTGTAAATGCGTAATTGCCAGAACGTTTATTCCGTCAAACGTTCTACTGCCTCTACCAGTTCTTCTTTTCTCAGAATTCCTTTTGGAATGTCCAGCCCGCGTTTTCTGAGTTCATCTGCAAGAATCGTTACCTGCGGCACATCCAGCCGGTAACCTTTCAATTCATCTACTCTGGAGAATATCTCTTTCGGAGTTCCCTCCATCACAACTTTCCCGTGATCCATTACAAAAATCTTATCCGCATCTACAACTTCTTCCATGTAGTGCGTGATCAGAATCACTGTAACATTCTTCTGTTTTCTGAGCTTATGGACCGTCTTTAAGACTTCTCTTCTTCCGACCGGATCAAGCATTGCAGTCGGCTCATCCATAACGATACATTTTGGTTCCATCGCTACGACTCCGGCAATCGCGACTCTCTGCTTCTGTCCTCCGGAAAGCTTGTTCGGAGAATGATGACGGTATTCGATCATTCCGACGGCTTTCAGGCTTTCTTCCACCCGCTGCCAGATCTCATCTGTCGGAACGCCCAGGTTCTCGGGACCGAATCCTACATCTTCTTCTACCACAGTACCGATGATCTGATTATCCGGATTTTGGAATACCATTCCCGCCGACTGCCTTACGTTCCAGAGTTCTTCTGGATTACTTGTATTCTTTCCATTCACCCATACGGAACCTTCCGTCGGTACCAGAATTGCATTCAAATGTTTGGCAAGCGTTGATTTACCGGAACCGTTATGTCCGAGAACCGCTATAAACTGTCCTTCTTTTGCTTCAATATCTACTTCATCAATAGCACGCGATGTTCCAATCACATTGCCTTCTTCATCACGTTTTTCATATTCATATACTAATTTTTCTGTCTGGATCATTTCCATCTGTCGTTTTCCTCCGCGTCATATGTGTTGGAAATTTGCATACAGCGATCAGAAATATCTGATCGCTGTATGCTTGATTGCTATGATTCTGCCGTCTTATACTTGTACGGTTACTGTTAGCCTTCTACTTAAGCCTTCTCCGGTTCCGAATACTCTGTTCCCATTGTATCCACAGTTACTTTCTTCATCTTCTGCTCATCCAGTGGTCTGTCGCTGTAGTCTGTATCTGTCTCAGCGATCTTATTTACGATATCCATACCTTCGATGATCTTACCAAATGCGGCATATGCACCATCCAGGTGTGGAGCTGCTTTGTGCATGATAAAGAACTGTGAACCTGCTGAATCCGGATGCATTGCTCTTGCCATAGAAAGCACACCTTCTGTATGTGCAAGGTTATTTGCGAAACCATTTTGAGCAAATTCTCCTTTAATCGTATATCCCGGACCACCCATTCCTGTTCCATCCGGGCATCCGCCCTGGATCATAAATCCATTGATAACACGGTGGAAGATCAGTCCGTCATAATAACCTTCCTTCACCAGTGAAACGAAATTATTAACTGTATTCGGTGCAACTTCCGGATACAATTCTGCTTTCATAATATCTCCGTTTTCCATCTCAATTGTAACGATTGGATTTGCCATTCTATTTTCCCCTTTTCTTTCTTAATTCAACTACTTTTGCATCTATAATACTTGCCGTCTGCAGCTTCTTTCAAATGCGCAGCGACACAAAAGCGCCGGCAAAAACCGACGCTTTCATTTTAGCGGATAAATCGTTATCCGTAAAGACTTCGCTATGATTTTTATGGATTATTCACTTTTTCCAAAATAAAATCCATCAAAATTGTACTTAAATACACGATAAATGAATTTCTCATAATCCATCTTATATGTTACGATCGCCTTATGATCCACATCATATTCCGAAAATGTTCCCTTCAGTCCAGAATCCACAAGTACGTTGTCTCCGATTTCCTGTACACTGCTGACATATCCGGAATAAGGTACCTTGAACGAATCTACCAGTTCAAACGTTCCTTCATTTTCATCTACCAGATATTTATAATACTTGGAATTCTTTCCATCCACTGCGGAACTTACCTTAAGTCCAATGGATGACCAGTCATAATCCGGTCTCGTCTCACTGATTCCGATATTATTGTCAAACATATAAAGATAATACTGACCATCTGCAAGGCTGTCATCTGTCTCATATGTGATCGTATGCTGTCCACCCTGGATTGTAAAATCACCTTTTTTATTCAATACATAACTTACATATGATGTATCTTCCCAGAAATCCTTCTCACCGATCATATATGCAATCGACGGCTCATCATAAAGATTGTCCACTTTAATGATCGCAGAGGTCTCTCTTGAGCTCAACAGAATCGATCCATTTCCCATATACTGAATCGTATTAATATGCATCCAGTCCAGCTCGTCTGAAGAATTCTTCACACAGATCTTCTTATAATCACCAAACAGATCTTCCAGATCCAGCACCTCTGTCACTCCGCCGGAATTTACATCCAGCTTCAGCACGATATCTTCCACGCTGTCCTGAGTAGTGTCCGTTGCCAGGATCAGCATATTGCCATTCTCATCAAATACATAATCATGATGCAGACTATAGTTACCAAGCTCATACACATTTGTCACCTGTCCAAGACGGTTTACCTGTGCCATCTTCTTTTCAGAAATGCTGTAATACATAGATTTGTCATCAAAGATCAGTCTGTGGCTTCTGTAACCAAGAAGCGGTACCTCACCTCTTAACACTCCATTATTATCATAGTAATACATGAAATCCATGGAACTACTGTCATTCCCCAGTATTACATAAAGTCCGTCTTCCAGCTGTTCTGTGCTCTGCTTCACATCTGTATCAAGCTGCACTTCTTCTTCTCCATACAGACTTCCCATTTCATATACGATTTCCTTTGTATCGGTAGATCCGTCTTCATTTGTCACATAAAATGTGATCGTATTTTCTGTATCTGGAATCAGACCGATCACCTGAAATTCATGTTCTGTCTGATATTCCTTATCCTGATATACATCTCTGCTGAAATCAGAAATACTGTCATCCTTCACATGGATTGTATATGATACTTTTACTGCCGGATCTGTTTTAAAATATACATACAGAGACTGTGTATTCGTTCCAAATGGATTATATTCGATCAGCATATTGTTCAGATTATAATCCTGTGATTCCTTCTTTGTCTCTAATTCATCTGCAACCTTTTTCTGCTCTTCCACATTATAGGTCTGCTTGATCTTTTCATAGATCTTTTTCTGTTCTTCATTCATTACATTTTTTTCATTATCAGATTTCTTCTGTTCTTTTTTTCCATCTGATTCCGAAGTTTTCTCTGTTTTTGTCGTGTTCTCCGCTTTCGTATCTGCTTTTGTGCACGCTGCCAGTCCCATTGCAAGTATCATAGCTAACATTCCTGTAGTCATGATTCGCTTTTTCACTTTTTCTGTCCCACCTTTTCTTTTATTTTTTTCACGGTTATAAGTGATTATAACAAAAAAATGTGTAAAAATTATGAACTATGGTCATTTTTTCCTTTTTCTACTTTTTTAAATCGTACACTACAATTCCACCCTTATCTTCACACCCGGTTTCCCACAGTTCTTTCAGATTCAGACGGACTTTTTCCCCATAAGTAGCCACATCGATCCAACTTCCCTGCTCATCCTTTTCATATCCGACCACCAGGAACCAGTGCCAGATAAAATCTTTATATTTTTCAACATTCAAGTGCCGGAGCAGCAGATACGGAACCGGAAGTCCTTTATCTATCTGTCCACATATAATGCGTTCTGCCTTATCTGCATCTTCTGTTCCATCAAATTTTTCCATACGGATCTGATAATCAGTTCCACATTTCTTATTCACATCCGAAATATATTTTTCCAGTCCCTCAATGTACCATTCCGGCTTCTTCACACCCTGAACTCTCGGACGGATATACGGCTTCATGATCTGGCTGAATTTTTTATAGGCTTCTTTATCCATCTGTTCCAGATCAAATGGATAAAGTTCTTTCATTCCTCTGTATTTTGCCAGGTAGATGCAGCTGTCACAGGCTGTTGCCGCCCCGCATCCACCAACGTTCATAACAATATTAGTAAACCAGTCCTGATTTCCACCAAATTCTCCATCAATCATAAAATAATCCAGTTCTTTTTTCATTTTCTGCTCACCTGTCCTGTTTTTTATCTAAATGATATTCTAACACAATTTTCAAAAAAAAGCAGGAACCACAGTTATTCTGTAATCCCCGCTTAATACATATATTATATCACTCAATCACAACATGATATCTTTTTTGATCCTGCTTTTCTTATAATTTAATTATAAGCTTCTTGACATCTCTTCGCAGACTTTCATTGCTTCAATAATAGAACTTCTGAAGCCGAGTTCTTCTAATGTACGAACAGCTTCGATTGTTGTTCCTGCCGGTGAGCAAACCATATCTTTTAATTCTCCAGGATGTTTTCCTGTATCCAGAACCATCTTGGCACTTCCGAGAACTGCCTGTGCTGCAAACTGATAAGCCTGTTTTCTTGGCATTCCACCAGAAACTGCTGCGTCTGCCATAGCTTCGATCAGCATAAATACATATGCCGGTGAGCTGCCGCTTACTGCTGTCACAACATCCATCAGACGCTCCGGAACGATCTCTGCACGGCTGAAGCTTTCCAGAAGGCTCTTTACATATGCGACCTCTTCTTCTGTAAGGTGCTCATTCGGGCAAACGGCTGTCATACCTTCTCCTACCATAGCCGGTGTGTTAGGCATTGTACGGACAATCTTTACTTCTTTTCCAAACTGTTCTGCAAGCCATGCAAGTGTCTTACCCGGTGCAATTGTAATGATAATCTGGTTATCTGTTACTACATCTTTGATATCTGCGATTACGCTTGCATAGAACTGAGGTTTTACAGAGAGGATAATTGTCTCTGCTTTTGAAGCAACTTCTTTATTATCTGCTGTTACATTGATTCCATATTCTTTCTGCGCTCTTTCTCTTCCAGGTGCAAAAAGATCTGCTCCGATGATCTCTTCTGCAGGAATTACATTATTCTTAATAATTCCACCCATGATTGCTGATGCCATGTTACCTGTACCGATAAATCCTAATTTCATCCTTAATTACCTTCCTTTTCCAATCTCATATTGTCTTAATTGTTCCGGCGCATGAATGATGATTTTTGATAGCTGTTCTTCATGTGCTATTTGTATACATTTTTTTAATTTGTATACAAATCGTTTCTACTGTGACTATAACATGCATTTCAAAAAAAGTCAACACGCAACCTTGAATTTTCTTTGGAAACACGTTATAATTTGTATACAACCAGATACAATGTATACTTTTCTACTTCAAATGTATCACAATTCCCGGAACCTACACCGTGTATATACCAATAACATATCGAAACAACCGGTGGATAGATTTCCACAAAAGTATATACTGAACGACTTCATGAATATATAAAAAGCAAAAGGAGGAATCCGACATGGCAGAAAAGAGTCCGTCTCTTGCCACGCAGGCTTATGAGACGATCAAAGAAAATATTATGAATCTTACCTATCCTCCAGGCATGGTTCTTACAGAAGCTATGCTCACCAAAGAACTGGGGATGAGCCGCAGTCCGATACGTACTGCGATCCAGATGCTGCAGGTTGAAGGACTGATTGTTTCTGATTATTACAAATCCATGACTGTGAAAGAAATTACAGACAAAGACATCAATGAAATCTATCAGTTAAGGGAATTATTAGAGGAACCTGCTTTTCATCTTATCTTTACATCCGGCCGCTATGAAGAGTATTCTTACCGTATAGAAGAAAAGGTCGTACGCATGTGTGCCGCTGCCGGCGATCTGTACGAATGGGAAATCGCAGATACCGCAATGCATATGGAGATTATCAGTATTCTGGATAATGAACGGATCAACCGGATCTATGAAAATAACCTGTCCGAACTTATCCGTATCGGACAATACTCCATCCGTAATGGTATGGGAATTCCAAAGACCAATGAAAATCTAAAAAAGATGGTTGCATATATGCGGAAGGGAAATTACGAAAAAGCATTTGAAATACTGAAAAATGATCATTTCGGCATCGGACGCAATACTGCTTTAAAAATGCATTAATATACAAAACAGCACAGGCATCTGTGCTGTTTTCTTTTGAGCGGTATCCTTTTCCATCATCTTTTTTGTTTTCCGATCGGTATTCTTCCTCATTCTCTTCCAAATTATTTTTTGAAATGTTCTAACATGACTGGCATACACTTTTCCGAATATTCTGCCAGCGAATACTCTCCTTTATTCAGGCACCAGTCTGAAACTAACGCTCTTTCACACATAGAATAATATCTGACCAGCTCATTGACCTGAACTTCATCCGATATCTCTCCACGTTTCTGTCCTTCGTCGATCACACTGCTGATCAGCTTATAATATGTCCGGTTCTGATCCAGCAGAGATCTGTGTCCCTGCGCCACCAGCTGTGTGGAATAAAGGGATGCCAATAGATCAATACTAATCTTCTCTTCTATCATGGAATGTGCTTCATAATTCAGATACAAAAGCTTGTCATAACAATTCATATCCGGATCCATACGTTTCTTTAATTCTTCATAATTATCATCCAGAATCATGGATAACGTATTCAGAAGTTCATCTTTGGTATTAAAATAGTAATAAAAGGAACCTTTTGATGTTCCCGATAATTCTATAATATCATCCACCGTCGTCCCATTATATCCCTTTTCATAGAAAAGCTGCCATGCTGCAGATACAATCCTTCCTTTTACGCTTTTTTGATTTTCTGTTTCTATCGCCATCTTTATTCTCCTCGTCTCACTCTTTAAGAATAATTCAAGTATAACACACTTATCTTTCAGGTGTATATATCGAATCTTAACGAAATCTCTTCCTGCTTATTCCGCATTCTAATATTTCACTTCAAAACTACTTTCCAGTTCCGGCTGCCTATCCTCTGTATCAATCCAGTCGATCTGAATAAACTGATTACGGTTCAGTCCTTTCATCAGTTCAAAGATCAGGGCTTCTCTTCCCTGCACTTCCATAACAACAGTGCCATCATATTCATTCTTCACCCATCCGGTCAGATTCATTGATCTTGCCAGATACTTTGCTGTATAACGGAATCCGACTCCCTGTACTCTTCCATGAAATATCATATGTTTTCTTACATCTGCCATTTTATCACCTCTAACTATCTGACTGTTCAACCCTGCAGCTCATGCTGTACGTACTTCCTTACAAACGCATGCTGATATAATAATCAGGGTACCACTCTGCGCAGCACCCTGATTTTTTACCGTGATCAGCTTTGATCCTTCTCTTTCAAAATATCTTCGGATTATATATATTTTTATTCTATACCTACAAACTCTTCTTCCTGAAGTTTCTTTTCAACGCATGATGATTCAAAGTTCTTATGCACAAGTCTTTTGTATTCCTCATATGCATCCACACCCTCAAATGCATCTTTCAATGCATCACGGATTCCGATATAATACCATCCAATAATATTCTTATCTTTCATACGAAACCGATTCCACAATTCTTCTCCGTATACCGGATAGTCACGGTCTATATCACGCATATTCGAAAGCTTGTCTGCAAGTCCTACCATCTGCACCTCTCTCGGTGCTGTACGGATATGTTCAATCGTTGCAGACTTTCGTTCCATCCACGTCTTGGATTTGTCCTCGCTTTCCTGTGCCACAATCCCCGCAACACGTTCCGAAAATTCCTCTGCCAGGATTTCCCTCGATACACCTTTGCAATCTTCAATCGTATCGTGCAAAACAGCTGCACTGATAATCTCCTCGTCCTGCGTCATCGTTGAGACAATATCTCCCACTTCGATTGGATGCACAATATATGGCCTCCTGGTTCCTTTTCTGAACTGTCCTGCATGTGCTCTTGTGGCAAATTCAATTGCCTTATTAATCATAATGGTACCTCTCTTTAATCGCATCTGGTCTCTGGAGCCGGTTTTCTTCGGCCTGGTTAGTCATTCTTATATAAATAATATCACCTAAGACTTTAAAAGACAATAATTTCAGTATATAATAAAGGAAAAGTTATCTGCACGATTTGCCATCGCCGGCTTTTTTCAGATACTTTCATAACACGAATGAATCAGGGGAGATAATTATGGAACAAAAAACTATCTTAATCACGGGTGCTTCCAGAGGAATTGGAAAAAGCATCGCATTACGATTCGCATCCCGCGGATATCACACATTTTTAAACTGTTCTTCTTCTGTAGATGAATTAAAAAAACTGTGCACCTATATACGGAAGAAATATCACACACCTTGTACGATCGTCGTCGGAGATGTCGGTAATCCAGACCATGTCAGAGCTATTTATAACCGGATCTATCAGGATTGCACACACCTCGATGTACTTGTCAATAACGCTGGAATCTCTCATATCAATCTTTTATCTGATATGACAGACGAAGACTGGAACCGCATCATTCAGACCAACCTTTCTTCCGTCTTCTACTGTTGCAGACAGGCTATCCCGCCAATGGTATCCAAACGTTCCGGCAAGATTATTAACATCTCTTCTATGTGGGGTATTTCCGGTGCTTCCTGCGAAGTTGCTTATTCGGCATCAAAATCCGGCATCAACGGATTTACAAAAGCACTGGCAAAAGAACTGGCTCCCAGCAATGTTCAGGTCAATGCAATTGCGTGCGGAGTCATTGACACTTCTATGAATGATCAGCTCAGTGCCGAAGAAAGACAGGCCCTGGAAGATGAAATTCCGGCCGGACGCTATGGCACTTCAAAAGAAATTGCTCAGATGGTATGGAATATTGTGCATGCCCCGGAATATATGACCGGACAGATTATCGGAGTGGATGGAGGATTTTTATAATTTTCCCTTCAGATATTTAATTGCAAAAAGCAGTATATAATATAAAATGGTGCCGTTCCATGCAGTCAATGTCACCTGATTTATATTATATACTGCTCTTTTATTACTCCATATCAAGTTCTACCGGACAATGGTCGGAGCCCATAATCTCCGTATGGATTCTGGCATCTTTCAGACGTGATTTCAAACTCTCAGATGCGCAGAAATAGTCAATACGCCATCCTGCGTTTTTCTTTCTCGCACTGAACCGATAAGACCACCATGAGTAAATACCTTCCTGATCCGGATAGAAATAGCGGAACGTATCAAGAAAGCCTGCATTCAGAAGATCTGTAAACTTTCCTCTTTCTTCATCTGTAAATCCAGCATTTTTACGATTTGTTTTAGGATTTTTCAAGTCAATCTCTTTATGTGCTACGTTCAGATCTCCGCAGAAGATTACTGGTTTCTTTTCTTCTAATTTCTTAAGATAAGCAAGGAACGCATCTTCCCACTGCATTCTGTAATCCAGTCTTGCCAGTTCACTCTGTGAATTCGGTGTATACACCGTAATGAAATAAAATTCCTCAAACTCCAGTGTGATCACACGACCTTCTTTATCATGTTCTTCAATTCCCATACCATAACTTACGGAAATCGGTTCTTCCTTTGTAAATATTGCAGTTCCTGAATATCCTTTTTTCTCTGCATAATTCCAGTACTGATGATATCCCGGCATATCCAACTCCAGTTGTCCCGCCTGCATCTTTGATTCCTGAATGCAGAAAATATCTGCATCTAATTCATTAAAAACATCCATGAATCCCTTTTGTGCACATGCACGGATTCCATTGACATTCCATGATATAAACTTCATATATTCCTCCCGGCTGCCTTTCTATCTTTTTTCCGAAGTGGCACCCTGCTTTTTCTTGCATTTCTTCCGAATGCATAACGATATAAAATATGCATTTTTCATTATATTTTTAATAATATACTTTTCTCAAAAATAATCCCCTTGCCGGAGCCAGAAATCCCGCAAGACTTCTGTCCTCTGCCGCAATTACAACCGGCAGCATAGACGCATCTCTCTTTCCCGCTCCGATTTCCAGGAGAGTTCCTGTAAGAATTCTGACCATATGATACAAAAATCCCGTACCATAATAAGTAATTCTTACCTTCTCCCCACTGCTCACAATTCTGATATTCGTGATCTTACGAACCGGATCTTTACATTCTTTATCATCTGTAAAGCTGGTAAAATTCTTTGGTCCGATCAGATATTTTGTTGCATCACGCATTGCTTCAATATCCAGTTTTTCCGGATAATGATAGCAGTATCTTCTTGAAAACACATCTGGTTTTTCGCGGCAATCTATATAATACTCGTATTTTTTCCCTTTTGCACTTTTTCGTGCATGAAAACCATTCTTTGCCAGTTCTACCTTCACAATACGGATATCCTCCGGAAGGTAACGGTTCAGTGAATCTTTCAGCTCTTTTGTATCGTATAATTTGGAAAGCTTTACGCTTGCAACCTGTCCACGCGCATGAACACCGGCATCCGTCCTTCCTGATCCATCTATATGCACACGGTATCCGACCAGCTTTCCAATACTCCACTCCAGGATATATTGAATCGTATTGTCTGTTGTTGCCTGTCTCTGCCACCCCTGATATCTGCTTCCGTCATAGGAAATGGTTAGCTTATATGTTCTCATATTATTCACCCAATCTATTCTAACGTTTCTTAATTATCTATTTCTATCAGTTTCTATTCATCTATTTTCATTTATCATTTCTTCATACTTTTTGAAAAAGGGAGAAGCAAATTTTTGCTTCTCCCTTATATTCTATCACTTTATCACTTTATAAGCAATTCATTCTTATTCTAATATCTTTTTTAATTCGTCCATAAACGTACTTACATCCTTAAATTCTCTGTAAACAGATGCAAATCTGACATATGCAACTTCGTCCAGTGCTTTCAATTCTTCCATAACAGCCTCTCCGATCGCACTGCTTGGAATCTCTTTCTCTTCCAGACTGAATACCTTCGTCTCAATTCTGTCTACAACTTTCTGGATATCTGCCGTTGCAACCGGTCTTTTATAACATGCACGGACAACACCATTCTCTACTTTACGGCGGTCATATTGTTCTCTTGTATTATCTTTCTTAATTACAGTCAGCGGAATCGTCTCTACTTTCTCATAGGTAGTAAAACGTTTCCCACATATATCACAGGATCGGCGGCGTCTGATCGAGCTTCCGTCTTCTGCCGGTCTGGAATCAATTACTCTTGTATCCGGATTATTACAATATGGGCATTTCATCTGATTCGTTCCTTTCTGTCTGTCGTTCAATCCTATATTCAAATATAGTATATCTTTTTCAAAATAAGAAGTCAAACACATTTCTTTTATTTTTCTTCATGAATTTCTACCAGAATCAGATCCGGACCGATTCTTTTGATGCAGGAAAATGGTATAATATACTCTGTTCCGTCTCCAAAAAAATTACACCATTTTCCACCTTCTGGAACAACAAGCGCTTCTATACATCCTTTACAATCATCAATGATCACATCATCGATATATCCCAGTTTTTTACAATCACAACAGTTGATCACTTCTTTTTTGGCCAGTTCACATAACCGGACTCTGGACATATGCCTTCCACCTCCCCGTCAGACTTCGGACTACTTATCCACATTTTCATAACTTCTGTTCTCTATATTATATGCAATCGTCTTTCATTCTGATCGTCCATTCCAGGATGCAGAGGCAGCTGGCAGCTTCTATTGCATACTTTTGTATCTGCAGAATCTGCCACCGGCAGCTTCTTTCAAACGCATGGAGATAAAAAACCTGTACATACACGGCTTTATCGTGTCTGTACAGGTTTTACTATTTACTCTTCAATTACAATGACAGCTACCGGACATTCTTCCTTCGCTTCGATTGCGGCACTTTCATGCTCCGGTGTCACCTTCGCATATGCTTCCGCCACCCCGTCTTCGTCAAACCGAAACACCTCCGGACATGTTGCAACACAGGCTCCGCAGGAAATACATCCATCCACTACTTCTGCTTTCATGAAACATCCCTCCTTGTATTTTCCGATCCCGCTTTTTACTAAGCATAAGATCAAAACTTCTACAACAGTATGTCCCATTCCATGCAAATTATTCTCCGGCTGTCATTTTATAGATCAGCAGACTCTCTGATCTTTTTTATTTGATTACTATTTGATTACTATTTGATCACTGTACCAGTCTTTCCTTTGACTGCATCATCCAGTTTGTCAATGGATGTGATCAGTGCACTTCTTCCTTCTCTCTTTTCAAGGAATTCTACGGCTGCTCTGAATTTTGGATACATATTGTATTTTCCAAAATGTCCTTCTTCCATGTAAGCTTTTGCCTGTTCAACACTAATTTCACCCAGTTCTTCCTCTTCCGGTCTGTCCATGTTGATCTTAACTTTTTCAACACTGGTCAGAATGATCAGTTCATCGGCATCTGTCTCTTCTGCCATCTTTCCGGCTGTTAAGTCTTTTTCGATAACCGCACTGGCACCTTTCAGACGATGATCCTGTTCCAGTACCGGAATACCACCGCCGCCGCAGGCAATTACAACCTGATCTGCATCCAGCAGTGCTTTGACTGCATCAATCTCTACGATGCTGACCGGATTCGGAGCTGATACAATACGACGGAATCCTTTGCCAGGTTCTTCTACAACATAGTTACCTTTCTTTCGTTCTGCATTTGCTTCTTCTGCATCCATATAACGGCCAAGTACCTTGGTCGGTGTATAGAACGCTTCATCGTATGGATCAACAATCACCTGCGTCAGGATTGTGCTGACTGTTCTGTAGATCCCACGGTCCATCAGTTCTTCACGAATCGCATTCTGAAGGTCATATCCGATATATCCCTGACTCATTGCAGAACATACAGACATTGGTGCTGCTGTATAATCTTCATGCTGTTTTGCAAATTCATTCATTGCTGTATGGATCATACCTACCTGAGGTGCATTACTGTGTGTGACCGCAACCTGATATCCCTTTTCGATCAGATCACCGATTACTTTTGCTGTCTTCTTAACTGCTTCTTTCTGTTCTGGTAATGTAGTACCAAGTGCTCTGTGTCCTAATGCAACTACTACTCTTTTTTTCATAATCTATACCTCTGCTTTTCTAGTATTTTTCTACGAAATAATATATAAGAAAATTATAGTATTTTTGTTTATAAAATGCAATATTTTTCCTCTCTATTCCGCAATCATTCTGTCATTGGATATATTTTTCTCATTATAATCTGTCAAAATCCATATCCTGCAGTTCTGTAAATGACTTAATCGATGGATATCCGCCTTCTACTTCACCAAATCCATACGACGCAAAGATCATTGGTACTTCCGCTTCCTTACACGCATTGGCATCTCCCTGGGTGTCTCCTACATACACTGCTTCATCCAGTCCGTTCCTTTCCATAATGATACGGATATTTTCTCCTTTTAATCTGCCTGTATATGCCGGACAGGTGAAATCTTTGAAATACTCACCCAGTCCGGAATTCTTAAAAAATGCTTCTATGTATCCGTCCTGACAGTTACTTACTATATACAATGGATATTTTTTGCTCAGTGCTTTGATCGTCTCTGGTACACCATCGTAAATCACACACGGGCCGGCTGCTACCAGTTCATTTTCATATACCATCATCTTGCCGAGAAGTTCCATTCTCTCTTTTTCCGGCAGTTCCGGGAAGAGGCTTTCTGCGATCGCATCCATCGGTTTACCGAATTCTTTCTGCAGACCTTCTACCGTTAAGATCTCGTGACCTTCCATCTCTTCCTGTAATACTTTATTCCATGCAACCGCAACTTCCTTTGTAGAATCCCATAAAGTTCCGTCTACGTCAAATATAATTCCCTTCATTTGTGCCTCCGTTATCTGTTCCTTTTTATAATCGTTTTTTCAGGATTATTTTTATGTTTATTTTTTTAGTATACTATTTTCATATCTTTCCTACAAGAGCAGACACTTACGAATTCTGGATTTCTATCTTTATCCATCTGAAGATTCCCAAGGTGTACACCATACTTTTATGTGTTTTTTAGTTCTTTCCATTCTTCCGCCGACAGTTTCTTTTCAAATACTTTCTTTTTTCCAACTTTCATTATAATATTTACATCTGAAACGTCCTTCATATATGCTTCCTTCGATGCACGGATGTTTAAATTTCTATTTATTCATATCTATTTATGCAAACACTCCTGTTCAAAATTTTCCGTCATTTTCTGATTTCTGCATATCCGCCAGATAATCACTGTGTTATACTGGACTTAGTTTACAGCAAGTCTGAATATACAGTTATATAAATAATGTGACCGGACTGCGAAAGGAGAATGGATATGAAAGTTATTGTAATCGGACCAAGGGGAAAAATGGGGAAATTAATTACACAGGTCGCTGCCAGCCGCAATGATATGGAGCTCGTCGCCGGAATCGCACCAAAAGGACGGGATTATGTCGGAAAAGATCTCGGAACTGTCGCTATGACAGGATCAGAACTCGGCGTTCCTGTGACCGACGATCTGGAAAGTGTGATTGACTCCTGTGATGTCATCATTGATTTTTCTACTAAAGAGATGGCTATGGAAGTCCTGGAGCTCGCCATTGCACATAAGAAAGCGCTGGTATGCGGTTCCACCGGATTCTCAGCCGAAGAGATGACACGCTTCGAAGATGCCGGAAAGCAGATTCCAATGCTTTATGCTGCCAATACTTCCAAGCTTGTCAATATCATGAACAAGCTTCTGGAACTCGTAACTACAACATTAAAAGATGAGATTGATATCGAGATCCTGGAAATGCATGATCAGTGGAAGAAGGATGCTCCAAGTGGAACTTCCAAAGAAATGGGTGAGATCATGGCGCATGCTCTCGGCAAAGAACTAAGCGACATTGCTGTCTATGGACGTGAGGGAGAATCTCCTCGTGAACCTGGAACGATCGGTTATCATTCTCTCCGTGCAGGTAACATTCCAAGCAGCCATACGGTATTCTTCGGAGGCATGGGAGAACGACTTGAGATTACACATCATTCCTATAACTGGGAATGCTTTGCGAGAGGAGCTTGTGACTGTGCAGCTTATCTTGATGGGAAAGAGCCGGGGTTCTATTCGATTAAGGATGTGCTGGGGATTTAATTTATCATCGCGGCCTCTCAGTCCATGAGAGGCCAATGATAATAAATTCAATAACAGAGTTGTAACCTCTGTTTATCTCCAAAAAATTGTGACATTCTCCTTGATTTTCTGGCTTTTTTGTCATCACATGTCCATAAAAGTCTGCCCGTTGTAAGTCATGCAAGTAACGGATCCTTTTAAACACACTTCCAGTATCACAATAGTTACGGTTCCGCTGTTGAATCATTAAAGCACGCGACTCGGCTATCTTACTTTTCTTCCGACCGGGTATCAGCCGCTTCATGCATTAAACAACAAGCCCTTCAAGTTCCTCTTTGGACATCACACCCATGTCTCTTTTTGCAACTTCTCCATCCTTAAACACAAGGAATGTCGGAATGGACATTACACGGTACTGTCTTGCAAGTTCCGGTTCCTGATCTACATCGAGCTTGCATACTTTGATATCTGTACGTTCTTCTGCAATCTCTTCCACCAACGGTCCCATTGTCTGGCATGGACCGCACCATGTTGCCCAGAAGTCTACCAGTACAGGTACTTTTGATTCTAATACTTCCTCGTTAAAATTGTCTTTTGACAAATGTACAATTGCCATATCTATTTCCTCTCTTTCGTAATGACTGTTATCATGTAACTACATGCTTATTATAACCGATTCTCCCAGGTTATCCATATCTATTCTATAAAATATTCTGAAAAAATTATTCAACAATGATTTTATAAGAGGCCTCAAATATATTTCCTGCTTCCAGTGTATTTTCCCATTCTCTGTCTTTTAATTCTCCATCGAATATCTCACTGTCGCAGCGTCCATACCATGGTTCGATGCATACAAACGGTGCCTGCTTTTTCGGCGGTGACCAGATACCTGCCAACGGCGCATCAAATTCTACTGCCAGGTATTCCTTTTTCTGTGGATCTGTAAGTGCTACTCTCTGAATCTGATGATTTTCAATGACCAGCGCATCTCCGTCAAACAAATGCTCTTCAATTGGAAGGTATCCGTCTGTCAGCCTGTAATCTTTCTTCTGTGTTGTAACAACACCGCCTTCTCCAAATACAGTATTGACTAATACATCCGGCGCATTTCCTTTTCCGTCACGGAAACTTAAGAAGTACTCCGACTGTTTCTCACCCTCTCGAACCGGACAGAAGAATGCCGGATGTGCACCGATTGCAAAATACATCTCTGTAGTATTTCCATTTTTCACCTTCCACATTACCCGGACCGCTGTGCCTTCCAATTTGTATCCAATCTCCAGATGAAAGTGGAATGGATATACTTTATATGTCTCTTCTGTATCTTCCAGCGCAAGCCATACTTCATCTGCACTCTGGCTTACCAGTGAAAACTCCATATCTCTGGCAAATCCATGCTGGTTCATCGGATATTCTTTTCCCTCATGTCTGTAAACTTTATTCTTTACTCCTCCTACAAATGGAAATAATACCGGCGATGTCCGTCCCCAGTATTTTGCATCTGCATTCCAGAGATATTCCTGTCCCGTTGCTTTCTTCTTCAGTGATCTGAGTTCTGCTCCGTGATAATTTACAATAACTTCAATCTGTTCATTTTCCAGTCTGATTGCTTCGGTATTCTTCTGCATATTCTAACCCTTGCCTTTCTTGTCTATTTTTTTATTTCTATTTTCCTGTTTTTATTTCCCCGTTTTATTTCTTCATCTCTTTCCCATTCAGCACTGCCGATACCAGTCCGTCATGTCCGTCATAGACAAGCTTCAGGGAAAAGAACGGCGCTTTTTCGGCCAGCAGTCTGAGGAATATCTTGTCCCCCTCCCAGATATTCAGCGTTTCAATCTTATCAATATCCACCCATTCCAGTTCTCCTTCGTCACATGAAACCGGCTCTCCTTCGAATCCATCTGCCGTAAACAAATGCATATATTCCGTCACACCATTTCCCGATACAAAGGTAACAATTCCACAGAAACGATAAGACGTCAGCGTATATCCGGTCTCCTCTTTCACTTCTCTTAAGATACATTCTTCCGGGCTTTCATCAGCCTCAAAATGTCCTCCGACGCCAATCCATTTATCCTTATTCACATCGTTCTTCTTCACTGTCCGGTGAAGCATCAGATATTTTCCGTCTTTTTCTATATAACACAATGTACTAAGTCCTGTCACTCTTTTCTCCTTTCTCTTACATATCATACACTTCCGCTTTTACATATGATCTTTTCATAAATGCACGATGTTCCTGAAATATCTTTCCTTATCATCTGTAACAGTCTATAACAGAATGTTTATAACAGAATTCGATATTTCTTTATTTTCTCACATGGATTATGATATGATAGATATCTACAATCATAGGTATTATTATACGCTATACTACAGGAGAATTGCAATGAACCGTACGATAGAATACAAAATTACAGAAAAAGACAGCGGTCTTCGTATCGAACAATTTTTACGACGCAGAGGATATTCCGGACAGAATCTTGCCGAGATCAAACGCATGCCCAAAAGTGTTCTGGTGAACGGTGTACATTATTATATGCGCCAGACACTGACTGCCGGAGATCTTCTTCAGATCATCATCTGTGAAACGAAATGTTCTGAGAAGATTCCTCCTGTCGAGATTCCTCTGGATATTATCTACGAAGATGAAGACATCATCGTAATCAACAAACCGGCCGGCATGCCGATCCATCCATCCATGAATAATTATTATAATTCCCTTGCCAATGCGCTTGCATGGTATTACCAGAAGCAGGGAAAGCCTTTTATCTTCCGTTGCTGCAACCGTCTGGACCGGGATACTTCCGGCCTGACTGTCGTATCCAAGCACCTGGTCAGTGGAAGTATCCTTTCTACCATGACCAGAAACCGCCAGGTAAACCGCGAATATCTCGCCATCGTAAAGGGAAGTGTCACGCCATTGTCAGGAACCATCCATGCTCCGCTTGCCAGAAAAGAAGGCACGATCATCGAGCGTATGGTTGATTTTGAACACGGTGAAGAGGCCGTCACACATTATAAACTTGTAAAAGAAGCCAACGGACACAGTCTGGTCTCTCTAAAGCTTGAAACCGGCCGGACACATCAGATCCGTATCCATATGAAATATCTGGGATTCCCGTTAATCGGGGATTATCTGTATAATCCGGATATGGAACATATGACAAGACAGGCACTGCACTCTCATCATATGGAATTTACACATCCAATCACCGGAGAATGGATGTCATTTACGGCTCCGCTGCCTGCAGATATGGCACACGTATTGCAGAATCCCCCGTCTGTATGATCAGAATTTCCAGCTCTATCTACAGAATCTGCCATCGGCAGTTTCTTTTGAATGCACGCAATACAGAGAAGTTGCCACTGGCAGCTTCTCTTTCATATTATGGTATAAAAAGAGCAATACAATATACCACACCGGTATATCTATTGCTCATTTTTATAGTTTCACTTAATATTCTATGATTTTTTCATTATAATAATCTTGTATATTTCTATTATTTTATCTTTATCACTTATTTTTTTGACGCTTCATACACTTTCAATTCTTCAATTGCCTGCCCGCCCATCAAATACAGTGCTCCGATATTGAAGATTGTCATAAGTCCAATCCCGACATCTCCCAGATCCCATACAAATGTATACGTTGCAATTCCCCCGATGAACAGCATCACCAGCGCAAGTACCTTATATGCAGTCTGCCAGCACCATTTATCACCAAACAGATATGCCACATTACTTCTTGCATAAAACAAGATTCCCAGAAATGTAGAAAAACTAAATAGGAATAATGTCACTGCAATGAAGATTACTCCGAATTTTCCAAGATGATACTGCATCGCTGTCTGTAAAAGATCCATTCCTTCTTTTCCTGCCACAAGTTTCTCCGGTACCAACAGCATGATCATCGCCGTACAGCTGCAGATTACGATCGTATCAACAAATACTCCGAGAGCCTGCGTAAGTCCTGCTTTTACCGGTTTGTCACATTCTGCTGCCGCTGCCGCACACGGTGCGGAACCAGAACCTGCCTCATTTGAAAATAGTCCACGCTTTACTCCATTCATCAGTACCGCTCCGAATCCCCCCGCTGCTACCTGACGGATTCCGAATGCCTCCTGGAAAATCCTTACAAATACTCCCGGAAGACTTTCAATGTTCTTTACGATAATAAAAATTGTTATACAGAAATAACATACAGCCATAAACGGAACCATCAGATCCAGTACCTTCACTGTTGCATTCTTACGAAGTACAATGATCGCTGCAAGGATTACCAGCACAATCGTCGTATAAAGCGGCGGAATGGAAAATGCATTTTCAAAAGAAGCTGCTACCGAATTACTGATCACCTGACTGATCCCACACCAGCAAATCAATCCGGAGATTGCAAACAGTACCGATAGCAGTACTCGTTTTTTCTTCTTCCCGGTTCTGCCCTCTACATAATCATGGATATAATATGCCGGGCCGCCACGGAATCCTCCATACAACGGATCTTTTTCTTTGTGGATCTGTGCAAGCGTTGCCTCTACAAATGCGGTCGAAGAACCGATGAGTGCCGTCACCCACATCCAGAATATGGCTCCCGCACCGCCTGCCGATACTGCCGCAACTACACCAACCAGATTGCCCATACCTACACGGGTTGCCGTCGATACGATCAGTGTCTGAAAAGTAGACAGACTGTTCTTATCCTCCTTTTTCCCTGTCAGTGCCGCTACCATATCCGGAAACAATCGGACAGGAAGCACTCTTGTACGAACTGTAAAATAGATTCCCGCCGGAATCAGCAGTATGATCAGCAGCGAAATTCCGACACTTCCACCTCCCGGAAACGGTATCTGTAATAAATCTCCCCATAAAAAACTATATATCTGTTCTATCAAATTTACTATCATAGTATGAATATCCTTTCAAAATCTCAGGACTTTAAAGCATTACACTTTAAAGTTCTGAACTATATCATACTATATTCTGTTATACATTGCAAATTGAAACTATATTTTCATTCACCTGCAGGCTTTCCCTGCCATCTGCATATGCCTCTAATCAATCAGATCATTCTGGAATCTGGACAAATGTTCATAAGGAAGGATCAGACGCCCCCGGTAAAGTCCACATCCGTCATTGATCAGGCTGTTGTTCACCGCAGCAAACATATTAACATCGAGATCTGCCAGATTCAAACCAAGCAGCTTCATCCCCCGTTCGTAAGCTTCATCAAAATACACGCACCCACCCTTTGGAATGGCATCTCTTCTTGCCCGTTCATGCTCCTGTTCTTTCTCATAACCGATATGATTCGCCGAACCGATTTCCGCAATGTCATCCATCATTTTCGTTCTAAGCTGCACCTCCATATAACATCTCGAACTATTATCATAAAAGGTAATATGCAAAGACTGATAGTTGTTCGAACTATGGCTGCAGATATAATCTCTGTAATATGGTTTCACCGATTCATTCAGGAGCGGCGAAGTACTCTCCTTAATCCCCATTGCCGGCTCTGCACTGAATCCCTGTTCTTCCAGAAATCCCGGCAGTACATTCGCAATCTGATACAGGTATTTACGCTCCTGTGTCTCCCTGTCTTCTTCACTGTTCAGATGACACCTCGGAATAGAAATAATAATCCTGTAAGCAATTAAATCTCTAAAGCAACTTAAACGTTTCTTTAATTCTGCTATGCTCGGATATTCTCCATGTTCTTCATAATAATCATAGATAAATTCTACGACATAGCCGTTAAATTTCTCCTCTGCACGGATCAAGGACTTTATTCTTCCTTTGAATGTAAATGCCATAAACGGATATTCTTTCGCCATATATTTATAAAACTCTCTCATTTTCTGAGACTGCGCCGTTAAGAAATCATTATGTTCCAGTAATTCCTGAATCTGCAGAAGAAAATTACAGTGAATCATGTCGATCTCATTTCCCGTTTTTTTCGCATCTTTTCTCAAGTCTTTGATATAATTGTGAAGAATCCGAAGTACGGTATCTCCGGAATACAGATAATCATTCAATAATACCATCTCTGTCACCTTCCTCTTTTGTTATCTTCCACACTGTTCACAATACTTTTGATTTTACCAAACTTTTGATTTCTTTTCTATTGAACTGGTATAATAATTTAACAATCTTCAAAAAAAATAAGAGATGCCGGTCATTCTCATCCAACATCTCCCATATTCTTTAATTTTTTATCTTTTTATTTTTCTTCCATCCGTTTTAATTCCGGCAGCACAGTACACAACATTGTGATAAAACAAAGGCTTCCGCCAATTACATTTGACACCGGTTCTGCAAGAAATACACCATCTGTTCCCATATGTAATGCATACGGCATCAGATAAGTCAGTGGAACTACAATTACTACTTTGCGAAGTATGGAGAAGAAAATTGCCTGTTTCTTTTTATTCAATGACTTGAATACCGTCTGTCCCATATACTGCAGATCCATAAAAATAAATGCCGCAAAATACTGTTTCAATGCCGGAATGGCATCTTTTAACAGCATCTTATCTGAACTGAAGATCTTAATCAGCACTTCCGGAATTATGATAATACTTCCCCACATCACGCCCGTATAGATCAGGATCATGACGGCCAGAACCACCATGGCTTTTCTGACACGTCCCGGCCGTCGTGCACCATAATTATAACTTAAAATTGGTGACGTTCCTTCATTCATTGCATGGATCGGAGTCTCAACAAGCTGCCGTACACTGGTAATAATCGTCATAACGGAAATATAAATATCTCCACCGGTAACCGAAAGAACATTATTACAGCAGATCGATACCAGACTGTTTGTAAGCTGCATGATAAATCCAGCCATGCCAAGGCTTACAATATTCTTCGCATATCCAATGCATTCTCTGAACTCTTCTTTCTTTAAAAGACGTACTTTCAATTCCGCTCTTTTCGTAAGAAAGAAAAATACAAATAATGCAGACAGCGTCTGCGACAATACAGTTGCAACCGCGGCTCCCCGTACACCAAATCCCAACACAAAAATGAATAACGGATCCAGGATCAGATTAGCGACTGCACCGATCGTAACCGAAAGCATACCGACCACCGAATATCCCTGCGCATTAATGAATGGATTCATCCCCACTGCAAGCATTGACGGCAGTGTACCAATCAGATAGATCATCATGTATGGATATGCATAGCCAAGTGCCGCATTTGAGGCTCCGAAAAGGCGCAGTATCGGACGTGCAAAAAGCATTCCTGTGATCATCAGTATCACCGCACTCGCACAGACCATGGAAAATGAAGTATTCATAATCCTGACTGCAGTCTTCTCCTCTTTCTTTCCCCGGTAAATAGAAAACAGTGGTGCACCTCCGCCTCCGAACAGATTTGCAAATGCTGTAATAATCATGATCAACGGAAAACAGATTCCAACCGCACCTAGTGCCGCTGTTCCCACATGTGGGATACGGGCAATGTATACACGGTCTACAATGTTATATAGTAAATTCAAAAGCTGGGCAACAAGCATTGGAATGGCTGCTCCCAGGATATTTCCCGTTACCGTTCCATTTTCGAAATCAATTCTTTTCATTTTCTACTCATTCCTTTTCTTTTTTCTTGCGTTTTTAGTATAACATCGGCTATTATATATGTAAATTATTGTTTTTATATTGTAATTCAATATTTTTTGTATATATTATAAATTCACATGTCTTCCTATATTGCGATACTTCACTCTATATGATCACACAAACGATTTTTACACAAGAAAGGACCCTCTATGGAATTAAAACAATTAGAATATTTCCGTGCCATCGTCGATGCCGGAACCATCAGCGGTGCTGCAAGAGATCTCCACATGACCCAGCCGCCGCTCAGTTATCAGATAAAAATGCTTGAAGAAGAACTTCAGGTACCACTTTTTCTACGCGGGAAAAAAAGCATCACTCTGACCGAAGCCGGTAAGACACTTTACGAACAGGCGGGTAATCTGCTGATGCTTTCGAATCTTGCCAAACGCGAAGTGATAAAGTCCAGTCAGTCGGCAACGTTGCACCTTGGAATGACACCTTCTACGGTATCGATGATGTCAGACCAACTTTTACGTTTTTCAAAGAAATATCCACAAGTACACTTTGATGTCCATGAAGGATCCACCTTTACCCTGAAAGACCAATTGGAAAATCATGTCATTGACCTGACCACTTTGCGAACCCCCATCGCTCTGAACGGATGTGAAACCCATACACTCTTAAAAGAAAGTCTCATGGCAATGGCAGTTCCTGAATATCCTCTCCTTAAGGGTCGGGATTCGATTCCTTTACAGGAACTTTCCGAACAGCCTCTGATTCTTTCACAACGTTACCAGAAATATATGCTCTCAGCATTTGAACGTGCAGGACTTGTGTGTGATATCTATTTTACCTGCGGGGATGCCCGCACCGCCATGACTATGGCCGAAAAAGGGCTTGGAATTGCGATTCTTCCCGCATCTATGCAGACACTTTCTCAAAAGCTCAGGCCATGCATGATTTCCGATACCGATCTTACGACAGAGATTCTTCTTGCGTGGAGAAAAGAACGGCTTCCTGATGAAATCCGGGATTTTCTGAAAATGTGGAATATAGAAAACTAAAAAAACAGAGTATCTTTCGCGCACATAAGTCACCGGAGATACTCTGTTCTTTCTTTTGACACAAATTAATTACTCAGACATAAATGATACGAATCTCACACGCTGATCCATCCAGTCACCGATCATTCCGATTACTTTTCCCATTGTAAAAGCTGCCAGGATCGTTCCAACTCCGAGTCCATCCAGATGTCCCAGAAGCAGTCCGGTCATAAGTGCTGTCACCGCCAGACAGATCACATCAAAAGACACCTTGATCCTTGAATATCTGACTCCTGTAATATCCGCCAGTTCTCTCGGGAACAAATCCGTCGGAATAATCGGAAGGCCACATCTGTTCGACAGTGCAATGCCTATACAAAGTAGAATATAACTAAATACAAAATATAATACCCGTTCCGGGATTGATGTCGGCAGAGTGTCTACCCATATCTTATGTACATCCAGCATCTCGCTGAACGCAAACCCTACCACGAAACTGAACAGATATGGCGGCACAAACTTTTTTCTCATTATCATCAGCGACAAAACCAACGCTCCCTGAAAGATATAAGTCCATGTTCCCAGTGACAGTTTTGTAAATACTTCCGAAAATGCATACGGTACACTGGATATTGCAGATATTCCCGAACCGGAATGAAGCATTAATACGACTCCCAGGCTGTTAATGATCACAACGATCAGTAATGCCAGTTCGCCCCTGATCACGGGTAACTCTTTTTCTCTCTTGACTTGTTCTAACATAATCATTCCTCCTCAGTACAACCTACTTATTGTAATACTGTGAAGTTAGCCGGTCAAGAGGGACAGGATTATTTCACATTCTTTCACTCCTGGTCTTTCGCCGCTCATTACTTCTTCCAGACACACTCTCTGGTAATCTCATCCAGACTCGTCACTCCGCACATTTTCATCGTGTCTTCCAATTCGGTTCCTATCTTGTCTATGTAAGATTTCACTCCTTCTTCCGCACCTCCGTAAACAGCTGTTACAAACGGTCTTGCAATAATCACCGCATCAGCACCCAGTGCCAGAGCCTTGAATACATCCACACCACTTCTGATCCCGCCGTCCACAAAAATCTTCATAGAATCCCCCACTGCAAGGGCAATCTCTTCTAATACTTCCGCAGTTGCCGGGCACTGATCCAGTACACGGCCGCCATGATTCGATACTACAATTGCCGACGCCCCTGCTGCTTTTGCTTTCAAGCCTCCTCTGACCGTCATAACCCCTTTTACAATGAAAGGTGTTCCTGCCATTTTTACAATCTCTCCGAGTTCTTCTACCGTCTTACTTCCTGCCGGCGGCTCCATATTTTTCAGGAATGGAAGTCCTGCTGCATCAATATCCATTGCCACCGCGAATGCCTTTGATTCATGAACCATCTTCATCTTCTCTGCAACTGTATCTATATTCCATGGTTTTACAGTCGGAATTCCGATTCCATCTGTTTTTTTAATTGCTTTTGTTGCTGCTGCCATCACATTGCTGTCTACGCCATCTCCCGTAAATGCCGCAATCCCATTTTCTGCACATGCTGACACCAGAATATCATTATATGCCACATCATCCAGGCAGTCTCCGTAATGTAATCCTACTGCCCCAACCGGTCCTGCAAAGACTGGATACCGAAACTTCTGACCAAATAGTTCCAGTGATGTGTCCACTGGTCTATTCTCCGCAATCGTATCCATCTGGACACGGATTTCTTTCCATTTATCATAGTTGCGGATAGCCGTATCCCCGATTCCTTTGGCGCCTGGTCCCGGCATCTGATTCTTACATGCACGTCCGTTACACTCCGGACAGGCCTTACAGTAATTTCCAATGCGTGTTCTTGCATTTTCTATGCATTCTGAGTAATTCATATATTTTCTCCTTCGTTTTATATATTTTTATCTATTTCTTCATCTTATGATCTTCTAACATCTTCCACAATTCCTGCAGGGATTACATCTTAATTTTTTTAATCGCGGACACCATTCCTGAATTTCCGGCAATTCTTCCCCTGTTACCCACTGTTTCGTTCCATAATGATCCGAAACAGTAACTTTATCATTATCCCATTCAATATCCAGTGGATACAGTGTGATATGTTCAGGATTCATACAGCTCTGATGAAGTCTTGGCGAAAACAGTTCGTTTCCCCATGCGACTGACTGATCTATTGTTCGGATTCGAATGTGGGTCTCATTGAGATACACAATTTCTGGTTCTGCCGTACAATAATAGCTTTCTGGTATTTCATTTTTGTAAATAGAAATAATTCCGATCGGAGTCTTAATCTTTTCAACATTTTTCATCTTAGTATCCGATCTCCTTCAAAATCCGATCAACAATCCTTGCATTTTTCACCGAAAATTCTTCCGTCACCGCCGGCATTTCTCCTTCTGTGATACATCTTCCAAACTGCTCTGCTTCCAGGCGGTAATTCTGCGGAACTTCTATCGTCTTTACTTCTTCCCTTCCATCAGCCGTACAAATCGTATAACTTAATTCACCGTCACCATTGAAAGCAAATCTGGTTCCCGTAATGCTTCCTTTTGTTCCATCTATCTCCAGACGGTCCAGACGTCTGTCTTGCTCTGTTGCAAGTGTCATACCACAGGTAAATGCTGCTTTCTTTCCGCCTGCAAATTCCATGACCACAGATGTCAGCTTATCAACCTTTTCTTCCGAAAAGACTGCCGAAGCCTTGATGTTCTTCGGTTCTTCATCCATCATTGCCAATGTCAGACTCGTACTGTATACTCCCAGATCATAGGTACATCCGCCAAGTGTCTCACGTCTCATCCGGATATTTTCTTTCTTATAATCTGAAGTAATGAATGCCGAATCTATGTAACGGACTTCTCCTATCGTCCCTTCTTCTATCTCTTTTCTGATTGCAGTGATATAAGGACTATGCAGATATGCAAAAGCTTCCATAAGATATACGTGATTCTCTTTCGCTGTATCAAATAATTCTTTTACCTGTTGTTCACTTGGTGCAAGCGGTTTCTCACACAGTACATGTTTACCACTTTGCATGGCTTTCACTGCCCATTCGTAATGCAAAGTGTTCGGCAGTGCAATGTATACTGCTTCCACTTCCGGATCGTCTAACAGTTCTTTATAACTTCCATAAACTTTTTCGAATCCAAACGCTTCTTTGAATTGTTCTGCTTTGTCTATGTTTCTTCCGGCAATTGCACATAATTCACAGTTGTCTGCCTGCTGCATTCCGGGGATGGTGCAGCTTCTGGCTATTCCTGCAGTTCCTATGACGCCCCATTTGATTTTTTTCATTGTTTTTTACGCCTCACTTTGTGTATGATGGTTTTATTTTAGCACTTTTGAAATAATTATCCTACTATAAAGTGGTCGAATTCGACTACTTAAAAATCTAGCTTGCATAAAAGCTTTGTGCTGTACACAACGCCCCCGAGGATGTCAAGTCATTGCTACAAACTTTTTGACCTTTTTTCCTCGATTTTTCCAATAAAACCGTTGTTTG
>CAKRAT010000018.1 GCA_934295165.1 uncultured Dorea sp.
TGTACTTACGTTTATAAACCACCTAACATACCATCATATGTCTTCCCTGTAACGGAGGAATACCGTCAGTTTTTACTTAGTCAGGGAGTCTTTTGTTCACATCCTCCGAACTTTTCAAAATCTGCAACTCAAAAGTGATATTCAGATATATCTTACTTGTACCGGACTTCCACCATCCCCGGCTCGCTATTGCGTTCTGTTATATCCTACTGTCTTCGTCAGCGTTTTTCACATCCTTTATTATATGCAACAATCCCAAAATCCGTCAAGGGGTTTTACCTTTTTTAATGGGATTTCTCATGCATTTTTCATTTCTTTTGTTTCCTTCCATCATCTGTGTCTATGGTTATGTCTCTGTATTATCATAATGAACAAAATTAAAAACAGGATTATTAATACCACCGTTCCACCCGTAATCATATACTTTTCAACATCGGATTTTCCTGAGAACTTGTAGCTGAAAAATGCCGGGATGTGTTTTATTTTATTTAAAAAATTTTCACCTGTTTTTCCACCTGCTATTCCTTTTTCTTCGGAATTATCCACATTTTCCTGGTTGCTGTCCACATTCTTTTTATTACTTATTTTTTTCAGATATTCTTTACTCAACCTGGCCGTTGCACTTCCCACCTGATGGCCGTTGTAAGTATACTTGATTGTTCCTTCTCCTGTACTTTCATTCACATTCTCAATCTTATACTTTACATCATCAAACGTCACCCCTGCCGGGAGCAATACATATCCATCCTCCAACACATGATACTCATTTCCATCAGCTGTTGCATCCACATTCTCATTCTGACTTCCATCTCCCAATGTATTCGAGCCGGATGTATTCAAGCCAGTACTCTCTTTCTTACTTTCGGAAGCCTGAATAAATTCACTTACTTCTTTCGGTTTCTTCTCATCCGTCACGTTAATCTTCTGAAAATTATTAAATGCATACTCAAACAAATTCCTCGTATCAGGATAAATATTCACCCCATGCGTCCGCAGCACAACACAAACCAGTTTCATATTTCCATTATCCGCCATTGTGATCAGTGTAGACAATGCATTGGATGTATAACCCGTCTTACCCGCCACTGCATATGCATAATAATTCTTATTCACATCAATCAGCATCTTATGATGCTGCGCAAATACATGTTCTTCCGTTGTATCAGATGCCGGAATTGTATAACTCTGTTCCTGACACATCTTTAAAAATTCCGGATACCTCCATATTTCCCGTCCGATCAGTGCCATATCTCTCGCACAGGTATAGTGATTATCATCATGAAGCCCGTTCGCATTGACAAAATTCGAATTCTTTCCACCAAGTTCTGTGCATTCCTGATTCATCTGTTGTATGAACCAGTTATAATCATGTCCCGCATTCTTTCCCACATTTTCTGCAACCGCATAGGCCGCTTCATTCGCCGATGCCAGAAGTGTCGCATATAATGCCTGCTCAAGTGTAATTACGTTTCCTTCTTTTAATCCAACCGAAGAGTCCCCCGGCTGCATAAAAGATACACAATCATTGGTAAATGTAACCTGATCGGACAGTTTTCCATATTTTAATGCAACCAGAGTTGTCAGCACTTTTGTAATGCTCGCCGGATATTCATGTGCATTGATATTCTTTTCATACAGAATACTTCCAGTCCCTGCATCCATCACAATTGCCGCTTCTCCGTAAGTTCCCGGTCCCTGTGGCCAGTTCTTCCAGCTGTTTGACTGAATTTCCATATTATAAGCGTCTTCTTCCGCTTTTTTTTCTAATTCCTCCGGCGTAAGTTCCTTTTCCGCTTCTGCCAAAGCATCCTGACTTGCATTCGCTGTTTCTACAGCATCTGCCTGCGGTTCTCCATACGTTATTGACGGCACTACTCCAAGTGACACTCCGAGAGTCACCGCCAGAAGGATCGCCGAAATACGTCTCTTTCCCCTCATTATATTTCTCCTTCATTCTTTTATTTTTATATAACCCTTCTCATGTATTCTAATCTATTTTCTGTTCTATTTTCCGCTCTGTTCTTTTACTTTATGTTTTCAGTCATTTCTTCGTAGTAAAAAAATACCATTCATTCCTATTGTTACATATCCTGTTATATATCCAATACATTTATTATAATTCTTTCTACCTGCGAACTCAATACATAGAATCTCCCTTTCAACCCGGTTACTTTCAAAAATGCAAAAAGAAAAAGCTGCCGGATCATTACTCCTGCAACTTTTTAATTCCTTCAATTGTCTCTTCATATACTTCCGTTACTTTTTCCATCGTTTCCGAAATTTCCGTTTTTTCTTCGGTTCTGTCTCTCAAAAGTTCTGTCAGATCCCTGCTCACCTCATACAGGCGGTCAAACGAAAGATTCTGACAGACACCTTTCAATGTATGTGCCCCGCGGAACGCATCTTCGAAGTTCTTATCCGCCAAAGCCAGCTTCAACTGTGAATAACTTTTGTCTTCAAGGAATTTTAATGTAAATTTCTTAATCAATGCTTCACTTCTCAGACGCTTTAATACATCTTCGTAGTTTCCACCGATCACTTCATAACATTCCTGTAATGTCATACCTTTATCTCCTGTCTCTTTAAGATAAATTTATTGTAGCACATCCTTTTGTAAAAATTAAGAAAATTCGACATTCTTCACATAATCTCAACATTTTTTTACATTTATGTGATTCTTCGTTATATATACCTCTGCCTGTCATATATTTAAAATGTATCCGGACTTATCTTCTGTCTCCAGTACCTTTTTCATTGTCAGAGATATAATCCATCTATCCCTGCTGTTCTCTTTCCGCAATTCTCATCCACGGAAGTGACACAGCCCTCAATATATTGACCACGCCCATCAGAAACAGACTGATGATTACGATAAATATAATTACCGCGAACCTCTTATCATAAGCATATGCCTTAGATACTCTCGTCATATACACACCCAGGCCTTCAAATCCGCCCAGCCACTCAGAGATTACTGCACCAACCACTGCATAAGACGCAGAAATCTTAAGTCCCGAAAAGAACTGTGGCAATGCTCCCGGCACTTTCACATGGAAGAATATCTGACTTCTCTTCGCCCCCATCGCACGCATCAGGTCAATCGAATCCTTATCCACACTCTTATACCCATCCAAAAGTCCCACCGTAATTGGGAAAAATGTGGTAATTACAACCAGTGTGATCTTCGGTGCCATATAGAAACCCATCCACAACACCAGAGGCGGTGCGATCGCAATTGTCGGAATCGTCTGTGTAATAACCAGAATAGGATGAAGTGCTTTATTCAGAAGTTCGAACCGGTTCATAACTGTTGCCATGACAAATGCCAGTAAAACACCGATACACAATCCATAAAATGCTTCCTGCAGCGTGACACCTGCATACTTTAATATCGTCGGAAAATCCGATATAAGTGCTCTCCATACCTCTCCCGGTGTTGGCAGCATATATGCCGGTACCAGTCCGCTTCTGCAGAGCAGATCCCATAGCAGCACGATAATACATAACGCTATGACAGCCGGTATCTTACTGGTGATGCTTTGTAACCTTTTTGTCAATCGTCAGTACATCTCCTTCCGGTTTGTAAGAAATCTTTACATATGTGTTCATGCTCTTGCATCCAGCCTTTGCAGCTACAATCTGGCAGTTCTTTACGATCTCCATCAGTTTATCGTAATCTCCTTCGATTGACGTCTCACATGGTCCTACATAATAGTTAAGTCCTGTTGATTTAATATAATCGATAACCTCATCTACAATACGGATAATTTCATTTTCGTCCTGCTCTCCTGGCAGAACCTGAATAGCTACACTTGCGTTCATTTTTTATTCCTCCATTTTTATTTCTGTCTGGAAATATGCTGCGTCAGCTTTTTTCAAACATACCTGCAGAACCTGTCACTGGCAGATCCTTACAAATGTATGACAAAAAAATACACCCGCCATAATGCGGATGCACTCAGATGTCGTTAAACTTTTATATTCTTCTGGCAAACATTTCCTCCATGGCATTATCCAAACAGGTTCTAGGGTCTAAGGTCATACCTTACTCTCAGCTTTGTTCTGTAAGCTCCCCTGGTTGTATTGAACTGTTACCAGTATAAACCACCTTTTTTTCAAAATACAAGAGAAACCGCAGATCCGGCTCTTAAGCGTGACCGGTCTGCGGTCTTTTATTTTTCCTCTTTTTCTCATCTTTGGCAGACTTTTCTATTCTGCTTTTTCATTGTTCCGTTCTGCCATTTTACTTTGCAAATTTTACAACTACTTCACGACCATCTGCCACATTTTCAAACATGCCTTTGATCACTTTCTTTGCATTCTCATCTGCATTTTCAAGGAAACCATATTCATCTGATTCCGCTTTTTTCTTTGCCTTCTTTTCGGCCTCTCCAACCACTTCCACCACCGCATCTTTATCAATACTCATGATTGCAAAGTTTGTATCATATATCTTCAGATCACTGGATTTGATCTTGATTGAATCTTCATTGATCGTGCAATGTGGAATTGTAATTGTAATCTTTTGATCTGTCTCTTTGATCTCCGCCTGTTTCACATCCAATCCTGCAGTCACGGTTGTTTTGTACTGTACCAGGAATTTATTCTTATTGATCAATGGAATACTGCCCTTTGTACTTTTAAATACATCTGAAATGATCATCTTCTGTGTTGTCAGTTCCGCTGCATCTTCCAACGTAGTCTCCAGCGGAATGCTCTCTTCCTTCGGGCTGGTGATATACTTGTATGCGGATATAGAACCGATACTGATCACAACTGCAAGAACTATGGCTATTATTACTTTGAATTTTGTCTTCATACGCATCTCCTCTCTTATGTACATTTACACATTCTTTTTATCGCTGATTTACATGTTACTCTTCTATCATATGGCTGAAGTTTTATTATCCGCTCACCACTCTGTCACCTAATTTCTGCTAAGCAATGCTGCTATTCCAACTATGATCAGAATCGGAAATACCAGTTGGATCAGTCCTACAAACAACATACAGATCATAAACAATAATGTCATCATACTCTGTCTCTCCTGTTCTTAATATACAAATACATCGTTTCTCTGTTACTAATGTATTTTATGAATTCAATATAATCATTTCCAGACTATAAATATACACCGAAATTATGGAAATAGTATTACGTATTCCTCTTTTTTCGAGAAATTTAAGAATTAAATATATGCACCAAAAAGGAGAAGCCTTCTCCTGGTTCACGGCAGCTCTTTCCTGATGCGGTAGTAATTTTGGTAAATGATTATAAAAATAGTCTGAAATAATACATAGTTACTCCAGACTATTTATTTTCAAAATTTTATTTTTCTCCTACCAGTTTCTCACTGATACATTTATTAAAGATACTGATCACCGGTCCCAGTCCAAACATCGCAATGAGCATTCCGATTCCGGTCAATCCACCGAATCTCCAACAGATTACCGCACAGATTACATCCATCAGTACTCTGTTGAAGAAATACGGAATCTTTGGAAATCTCTCCGTCAGGATCAGTGCCAGGCTGTCATATGGTGAGATTCCTGCATCGGAGCTCTGATAAAGTGATAATCCAAATGACTGGATCAGTACTGCGGTCACAAGCGTTACCAGCTGACTTCCAAATCCCTGAACCTGAAGGCCAGCTGTCTCCCATATCCAGGAAAAGAACATTGTAAAATACCCCAGAAAGCATGCATTCACAATCGTTCCGATTCCGATCAGCTGCCTTCCAAAGAGCAGTTCGATCACAAATAACACCGCACTCTGCAGTAAGAAATATGTCCCATAATTCATATGTATATATGCCGATATTGCCATCGTCATTCCTGAGAAAGAATCATTTCCCAGACTGGCAAGCTTGAAGATGCTGATCCCCATTCCAAGAATCAGATTTCCGATCACCATCAATAGTATTCTTCGCCATCCAGTTTGTTGTATCCATTTTTTTATCATCATTTTCCTCTTTCTATTTCTGCCGGAAGTACAGAGAAATGCCTTGCCGCCAACTGCTATCTTGATCTCCGAAAATTCATTTTTTATCTGATTCTTTGCCGGTAATAACGATCAACATTCTTATTCTTCTCTAAAAGGATCTCACTTTCGGCCGGTAGCGCATATCAGATACTGTATACACTGTCACAAATGCTTCCGGATCTTTCTTAGTAATATAATTCATCAGTTTCTGATATTCGCTCTTGTCCACAATCGTAATAATCTCTCTGTATTTCTGCATATTGTAAGCACCCATTGCCTCATAGAATGTTGCCCCACTGTGCAGCTCATGTAATATAAACTGGCGGACTTCTTCTTCATACTTAGTAATAATGCATACACGTCTCTTTACATTCTGTCCAAAGATAAAATGATCCAGTACAATGCCGTTAAAGTATGTGCCCAGCACACTTAATACCACTGCCTTTTTATCATAGATCAACGCTGAAGAAAGTGCCACACACATTCCCGAGATCGACATTGCTTTTCCAAGCTCAATGTGCAGATACTTATTCATCATTTTCGCTACGATATCCAGTCCTCCGGATGACGCATTCATATTAAATAAGATACTGAGACCGATACTGACTACTAATATGTAACAGATTACATCCAACTCGCTGCTGTTCGTCAGCGATTCAAAATTCGGAAATACATGCTCGAATACCGCCAGATATAATGGCAGCAGGATGCTCGTATATACCGTCTTTGCCCCAAATTCCCTTCCGCATGTTACAAAACCGATCAGTAATAAAACTACGTTCAATATCATCGTGACGGTCGACACGTGTAACGGTACATAATGTGCAATAATGATTGCCAGTGCGGATATACTGCTGATTGAAGTCTTACTCGGAATCAGAAAGAAATATACTGCTGCGGCGATAATCCCCACTGCAATCGTCATGACAGCTGTTTCTTTCAGGTTGTCCGATGTGATAACTTGTTTCTTTTGTTTGTTCATTTTTCATTCCCCATTTTTTAAATCTTAACATTCCTAAAATCAAACACACAAAAAAATACTTATGTTTTACCTCAAATGATCTTTTCGTGTATCTGATAGCGTTATTTTTCTTAAGCCAGCAATTCTTTTACTGTCTTTTCAAATTCATAAAGCAGATCAATATAAATACCTACAATTGTATTACAATATTCTTTCACAATATCACAATCATAATCATGTGCTAATTGGTTTCTCACCTTTAGCATTTCCATCCATGCTTCATCCGAAATCATATTCGCTTTAAAAGCCTCTCTGAGTACTTCCCTCGGTGAACCGGCTACAAATCCTGTAATTGCATAATACTGTACTAATATATCTTTCATTACTTTCCATGCCAGATCAAATGTAATACTGAATTTCGCACTAGTTCCACTTAATACAAACGAATCGGAAAGATCTCTTTCTCTTGCCTCTGCCAATGCATCCAGCGAATTACAAAATGATAAAAATCGTTTGTTAAATTTTTCGTCCATATTCTTTGATATCCTCCAACAACAATTGATTTCTACAGGTGTCCAGATTCAATAAATCAATGCTATAAAGAGTTGGTAAATCTTCCACTTCTTCAGCCAGCATATCAAAATCATCTACTCCGGTCACTGCTATATCAATATCACTACGTTCTCTTGCAGTTCCTTTTGCTCTTGAACCGTATAGGATCACTTCTTTTGCCTGATATTTTTTGCAAAGTCTTCCTACTTCCCGTATAACATCTTCCGGGCCCACAACCATCACCTACAATATCTATCATAAATTATAGGAGTTTGTCTCATCGGCAGCTTTTTATATTTCTGGATATTAAAAATGAGCAAGAGTCTCTTTAAAACTCTCACTCATTTATCCTTATAGCTTACCGCTCCCTGCAGGAATCGAACCTGCAACTAGCCCTTAGGAGGGGCTTGTTATATCCATTTAACTAAGGGAGCCTGACAACTCGTACTCTATTATTTTACCTATTAATCTCTTAAAAGTCAATACAGGGATAGGTATCCCCATCCCCGTTTCTTTCTGAAATATTTATCCACATTTTATATGATTTATCCACGTTTAGAAGTTGATTCTTCCCTGCAGCCATACATTTCCTTTGAATCTGCGTCCGACTGCCGGTTCGCCCATGACTTCTCTTTTTGGTACACATACATCGAACAAAAGTCCGTTCACATCCAGTTTCATAATGCAGACGTCTTCCCTTGTTATTTCATTTCGCGTAAGCCGGTATTCCAGGATCTCTCCCATGATCGAATAACAGTCACACTCGATACCATATGGCATGATGTATGTATCCACAATCGTAAATACATCTTCCGATATCAGCCTTCTCGATACTTTGGAATATGTATCGATATCATCCAGCGTGAGACTTTCGATTGCCTGCGGATCACCCGATTTCGCTGCGCTTAACAGCAGCATGCGGTTGTGTACCTCTTCCTGCTGTTCCCGTTCCTGTTCCTTGCTTTTCAATACCGGAAGCAGGATGGTTCCCTCATTGCAGAGTCCGGACAGCGTAACAGATGAATACTTGATGCTTCGTCCGCCAAGTTGTCTTTCCTGCAGATATTCCATCATATTCTGAAGATAGAATACCAGATTAATCCCTACTTTTGTATCTTCACAGATGCCCACATATGCTTCACGGTCTATCCGTCGTTCCACACTGACATCCGCATAAGATGTCACGCCGGATCCTTTGAAATACGGAGCATAATAACGGTAGTCAAACTGTTCGTCAATGTCCATATTTCCGCACACTTTGATTCCGATACCTTCTCCATATTCTTTCTCAAATTCACAAAGATCCGTCACTTCATCCTGTGTAACAAGCTGATGCTGTGTATAGGATTCTTCTACATCTTTTATAATCTGTGTTAATTGTTTTTTGTCTTTGATATTTCCAAATCCAATGGATTTCAAATATTGATGCATACGCTTATCCTTATAACTGCTTATTTTTCAGGTACAAGCTTCTCTGTTCCACCCATGTATGGCTGTAATGCCTTTGGAATCTTAACAGATCCGTCTTCCTGAAGGTTGTTCTCCAGGAATGCGATCAGCATTCTCGGCGGAGCTACTACTGTATTGTTCAGTGTGTGTGCGAAGTATTTTGTTCCGTCCTCACCTTTAACACGGATACCAAGTCTTCTTGCCTGAGCATCACCAAGGTTTGAGCAGCTTCCTACTTCGAAGTATTTCTGCTGTCTTGGAGACCATGCCTCTACGTCACAGGATTTTACCTTCAGATCTGCCAGGTCACCTGAGCAGCACTCTAATGTACGTACCGGGATATCCAGTGAGCGGAACAAATCTACTGTGTTCTGCCATAATTTATCGTACCAGATCTTGCTTTCTTCCGGTTTACATACAACGATCATTTCCTGTTTCTCGAACTGATGGATTCTGTATACTCCACGTTCCTCGATACCATGAGCTCCTTTTTCTTTACGGAAACATGGTGAGTAGCTTGTAAGTGTCTGTGGAAGCTGTTTTTCTTCTAACATTGTGTCGATAAATTTACCGATCATTGAGTGCTCACTTGTTCCGATCAGATACAGGTCTTCTCCCTCAATCTTGTACATCATGGAATCCATCTCTGCAAAGCTCATAACACCTGTTACAACGTTACTTCTGATCATGAAAGGTGGTACACAATAAGTAAATCCACGGTTAATCATAAAGTCTCTTGCATATGCAAGTACAGAAGAATGAATTCTTGCGATATCACCCATCAGGTAGTAGAATCCGTTTCCTGCTACTCTTCCGGCACTCTCCAGATCGATTCCGTCAAATGCTTCCATGATTTCTGTATGGTATGGAATTTCAAAATCAGGAACAACAGGCTCACCGAATTTTTCGATTTCTACGTTCTCGCTGTCATCTTTTCCAATCGGTACAGAAGGATCGATGATGTTCGGGATGATCATCATATTCTGTTTCAGTTTTTCTTCTACTTCTTTTTCTTCTTTAGAAAGTTCTTCGATTCTTGCAGCGCTCTCAGATACTTTTCTCTTTAATTCTTCTGCTTCTTCTTTCTTTCCCTGTGCCATGCATGCACCAATCTGTTTGGAGATTTTATTCTTTTCTGCACGAAGTGCTTCTACCTCTCCCTTAATATCTCTATTCCTCTGATCCAGTTCTATTACCTCATCTACTAAAGGTAATTTCTCATCCTGGAATTTATTCTTGATGTTCTGTTTAACTACATCCGGATTATTTCTTACAAATTTAATATCTAACATTTTTTAACTCCTCCTGCTCTCATATCTGTTATATGATCTGCTATTTTTTATTTTTTTCAGGTCTTGCCATATCTGGACGCATACTGCTGGTTCTTGTATTAAGTATTTTCCCATTATTTGCCTTTCCAGATGCCTGTTTTGCACTTCTTGCATTGCTGTTTTTCTGATTTCCGTTCTTTGCCGAACCGGATTTTGCCATTTTCATACTTCCTGTTACAGAAGCAACAGCCTTATTGACTTCTTCTTCATATCCATCTTCGAAAATGGCCTTATCCAGTGCTTCTGCTTCTTCCTCGGCAAGTTCTACATAGCTTTCCCCTTTTACGATCTCTTTTACGTAAGTGTAACAGCCCTCTCTGCTGTGCATTGCATTGATGATCCATCCGGTATTATTATTGTCCAGCATTGCAAGTGCAAAGCTGAGCTTTCCACCCATTTCATTAAATGCATCATACTTGACAATACCAACCTTCTGGTAAGACTTCTCCATCTTCTTGTTCAGCTTCTGGATGTCTGTACGGTTCTGCTTTGTGTATTTCAGAATTGCTTCTACATCCGAGAATCCTGACATCATGCTTTCTTCCAGTGTCTTTCCATCTTTCCCACGCATAAACGTCGTATAGCTGCTTTTCAACCGATTATACTTCATTGTTACATTTACGTACAGAACGAATAATATAACAATCAGTACCAGCAAAAATAAAAATATCAATGCCGGATCGATACCAAGTGCTTTCAGTATTTTGCTATCCATATTCAATTACTCTCCTCTTTTAATGCTCATCATCATATCGAACAAATGTTCTAATTCATCATCTGAATAATATTCTATCTCTATCTTACCTTTTCCCTTTCCTCTTGATGCTATACTGACTTTTGTTCCAAATACACCTTTCATCTTTTCTTCCAGATCCTGGTAAATGAATGCATTCTCAATCACTTTTTTTTCTTTTGGCTTTTTCGGATTCTTAATTTCTTTGACTAGTTTCTCTGTCTCCCTCACACTGAGTTTCTCGTCAAATATTTTATTTGCCAGTGTATACTGAAGTTCCGGATCATCAATTGCAAGAAGTGCCCTTGCATGTCCTGTGGAAATCATATCGTCAATGATCATCTGCTGTACTTTGTCACTTAACTTTAATAGTCTCATGGAATTTGTTACCGCAGTTCTGCTCTTGGATACTCTTTCCGCCACTTCATCCTGTTTTAGATTGAATTCTTCCAGAAGTCTCTTATACGCAATTGCTTCTTCGATCGGATTTAAATTTTCTCTCTGAATATTCTCAATCAGACCAATTTCAAGAATTTCCTGATCCGTATACTCTTTTTCAATTACCGGTACTTCCTTTATTCCTGCAAGTTTAGCAGCCCTCCATCTTCTTTCGCCTGCAATAATCTCATAATAATCTTTTCTTTTTCGAACAAGCAATGGTTGTAACACTCCAAACTGTTTGATCGAATCCGAAAGTTCAAGGAGAGCATCTTCATCGAAATTCTTTCTTGGCTGATCCCTGTTCGGTTCAACCTCATTGATTTTCATTGTCTGTACACCAGCTTTTATTTCTGCATCTTTCTTCTCTTCAGCAGATTTGTCAGGTGTTGCCGGCTTCATGCTCTTATTATCTGGAATCAGACTGTCCAACCCTTTTCCCAGACCTTTTTTCTTAATTGGCATTCGTTCCCTCCTACATCACATCTTTTAGTTACTCTCTATTCATTACTTCATCAGCGAGTCTTTGATATGCGCCTGCACCTGTAGACTTTGGATCATACAAATTGATTGGCATTCCGTAACTCGGTGCTTCTGCCAGTCGGATATTTCTAGGAATAATTGTTTTATAGATGTTCTGTTGCAGGTTCTCTTTTACATTTTCTACGACCTGAAGTGAGAGATTGGTTCGTGCATCGTACATTGTAAATACAACACCTTCAATTTCCAGAATAGGATTCAATCTTTCCTTTACCAGTTCAACTGTATGTATCAGCTGGCTCAATCCCTCCAGTGCATAGTACTCACACTGAATCGGTACCAATACCGAATCGGCTGTCGTCATAGCATTAATCGTCAACATACTCAACGATGGCGGGCAATCAATAATAATATAATCATAATTGTCTTTAATTGGTGCAACGGCATTTCTGATAATAAACTCTTTATCTTCTACTCCAATCAATTCAATCTCTGCCGCCGATAGATCAATACTCGTCGGAATAACATCCAGATTCTCAATTGCTTCTTTTTGAAGTACTTCTTCTACACCAACCTGACCAATCATAAGATCATAGATATTTTTTTTAACTTCATCTTTGTCTATTCCTAATCCACTCGTCATATTTCCCTGCGGGTCCATATCAATGGCAAGAACTTTCTGTCCTTTTTCAGCAAGACACGCTGACAGATTAATGGCTGTCGTCGTTTTTCCAACGCCACCTTTCTGGTTCGCAACGGCTATAACTCGTCCCATTTAATTATCACCTTCCCTTTTTTGGCATGATATTAGTATATCACTTTTCAAGTTAGTTATCCAGAAAATGTTTCACGTGAAACATAGATTTTCCCTTTTCCATAAATATAAATCTATTCTTTTTATTATTTTCGTTATCTTTATGTGCTTCTTATTTTTTTGTAATGTTTCACGTGAAACATTGCCTTTTCTATTATTACATTCTTTTCAGCAATTCCCTTCCAGAGCGTTCATTTTACGTTCATTTTATAAAGGCAATCTTCCAATTCACAAGTAAATATAGTATAATTAGAAAAAGAAAGCGAGGTATCAACATGAACTGGAAAAAGACATTATTATTCATCTCAACAGCCATCGGGACAACAACCCTAGCGTTCCACGCAATAAATAAATTCATATTCAACGCCTCCGATGAACACTCAGAAGAAGATAGACCTAACTATTACCATTGGAAATTTGGAAATATATACTATAAAAAAGCCGGAAGCGGTTCTCCTCTTCTCCTCATCCACGATCTAAACCATTACAGTTCTTCTATGGAATGGGATAAAGTTATAGATACACTTTCTGAAAAACACACTGTATACACAATAGATCTTCTTGGATGTGGAAAATCCGACAAACCTGCAATCACCTATACCTGTTATCTCTATGTTCAGCTGCTTACCGATTTCATACGTGATATCATTGGTGAAAAGACAGATATAATTGCAACCGGTGCATCCTCTTCTTTCGTTACAGCTGCCTGTCAGAACATCGCTGATCAGATTGATCATATGATTCTGATCTGTCCGGAAAGCATCCATACACTTGCAAAAGCACCTAACCACAAATCCAAGCTGCTTGCAAAGATTATAACTCTGCCCATATACGGAACATTCATCTATAATATCGGTGCGCGCAATACTGCACTCTCGGATTCATCCGATTGCAAGTACCTCTATGCCAGCGTTCTGGGGCATTACACAACAGTAAATATCGCACACTGTCTCGATGGACTTACAACCTCCATTGCAGTGATTTCAGGCAAAAACGCACCGGAAAATGCCGAAAAAGCCACTGAATATTGTAATGTTCTCCCATCTATTGAACATGTTGAAATTACAGGCTGTGGATTACTGCCACACCGTGAGAATTCCAACGCATTTTTAGAGCAGATAGATATATTATTAAGCGATAACTGTTAAACACATACCAAATTGACCTCTTTCGTCAGGATATCTGCAAGAAACTGCTAATAATTATTTCACCAGACGAAAGATTCTATTGCATACTTTGATATTAAAAAGGGATAATGTTTCACGTGAAACATTATCCCTTTTATTTTTTCCATTTTCATTATTAGCTACTGTATACTCTATGTTCAAACGCTAAAGCCAATAAGAGTAAAATGTAATAAATCACTCATTAATGTATTAAAAGTATATCTCATTTTTAACGAATTGGTTCTTTTGAAGGCATTCCGGCCTTCCGCGGATATTTTTTCGATGTATTCTTCACTTTTTGGATTTTCACAAAGGATCTGCCAATGTCTGTTCCCGGGAGTTCAAATTTCACCACATCATCAATTTCCCCGCCAAGCACCTTTACTGCTTTTGCCGATTCTTTTACCTCCTCATCAATCTCACCTGATTTATAAGGTACAAACATACCGTCTACCTTTACATATGGCAGGCAATACTCACTCAGTGTTGCCAGATTAGCAACTGCCCTGGACACGCACAGATCATACTTTTCTCTATATGCCGCATCTTTAGCATAATCTTCTGCTCTCCCGTGAATTGTATGGATATCTTCCAGCCCCAACTCATCTATCACTGTATTTAAAAACTTAATTCTCTTATTCAACGAATCAAGTAATGTTACTTTCAAATGCGGAAATGCTATTTTAAGTGGTAATCCCGGAAACCCTGCCCCTGTACCGACATCGATCACAGTACCCACATTATTCATATCCATTACTTTCACGATAGACAGGCTGTCCACATAATGTTTTTCTACAACCTCTTCATATTCAGTGATTCCAGTCAGGTTCATCACCTTATTCCACTCTTCCAGAAGCTTATGATAGGCATTAAACTGCTCTTTCTGGTGGTCCGTAATCTCTACCCCTATCTTTTCCAGGCTTTTTTTCAAAATCTGGTCCATATTTTCCTCCTTTTTCTCTTTAAAATCAATAAGTATATAAAATGTATATTTTTTTATCTCATTCATTTTATATACTTATTATTATATTTATTATTTAGTTATGTTTTTGTTTTATTTTAATATTAATACATTTATTTTTTTAACATTCTATTTATTAGAACCGGATATTTGTACTGCAATCCATTATTCATTTCGCTTTAACAATTTATCTGTGATTTCCGCTCAGATACACCAGTAATACCGATATATCTGCCGGAGATACACCAGAGATACGTGATGCCTGTCCGATAGACACCGGTCTGTACTCTTTCAGCTTCTGAACTGCCTCAATACGGAGACTGTTCACTGCATCATAATCCATATCTTCCGGAATCTTCTTATTTTCCATTTTCTTGAACTGCTCTACCTGGCGTTTCTGACGCTGGATATATCCATCATATTTCAAAGAAATATCTACCTGTTCAATCACTTCTGCGGACAGATCTTCCGGCAGTTCCGGTCTTGTTACGTCAATATCTGCAACTGCCTCATATGACAGTTCCGGTCTGCGGATCAATTCTGCCAGACTGCTTCCTGAATTCAGCGGCGTACTCTCATACATTTCCAGAAGTTTCTGTACCTTCTCGCTCGTTCCTACATAAGCATTCTTCAATCTGTCGATTTCCGACTCGATCAGTCTCTCTTTCTCCTTCAGACGGTCATAACGCTCCTGTGAGATCAATCCGGCTTCATAGCCTTTTTCTGTCAGGCGCTGGTCCGCATTATCCTGTCTCAGAAGCAGACGGTATTCTGCTCTGGATGTCATCATACGGTACGGCTCATGACTTTCTTTTGTAACCAAATCATCAATCAGAACGCCGATATAAGCCTCTGAACGGTCTAACACTAAGGATTCCTTGCCCTGCAGCTTTCTGGCGGCATTTATACCCGCTACAAGCCCTTGTGCGGCAGCTTCCTCATAGCCGGAGCTTCCATTGAACTGTCCTGCGCTAAATAACCCGCTGATATTCCGAAATTCCAGTGATGGTTTCAGCTGTCTCGCATCAATACAGTCATACTCAATCGCATATGCATTGCGCACAATTTTTACATTCTCCAACCCTGGAACGCTGCGGTACATTGCATACTGTACGTCCTCCGGCAGTGAACTTGACATACCGCCGATATACATTTCATCTGTCTCCAGCCCTTCCGGCTCAAGGAACACCTGATGACGCTTCTTATCTGCGAATTTTACAACTTTATCTTCAATTGACGGGCAGTATCTAGGTCCCGTACCTTCAATCATACCTGAATACAGCGGTGATCTGTCCAGATTGGCACGAATGATATCATGTGTCGTCTCATTGGTATAAGTCAGCCAGCACGAAGCCTGGTCAATCTGCACATCGTCCGGATTCGTGGTAAATGAAAATGGTACCACCCTCTCGTCTCCGAACTGCTCTTCCATCTTGCTGAAATCTACTGTTTTACGGTCTACTCTGGCAGGTGTTCCCGTCTTGAAACGGTACATCTTAATCCCCAGTTCTTTTAGACAATCTGTCAGATGATCCGCTGCCTGCAATCCGTTCGGACCGGTATACTGACTTACGTCACCATAGATACAGCGCGCCTTCAGATAGGTTCCACTGCAGATGATAACCGCCTTACAGTGATACGTTGCACCGGAAAATGTCTGCACTCCAGTGATTTTTCCTTCTTCTACCAGGAGATTTGCTACCTCTCCCTGTTTGATCTCCAGGTTCTCCTGTGCCTCAAGCACACGGCGCATCGTTTTGCTGTAGGCTGCTTTATCAGCCTGTGCACGGAGCGAATGTACCGCCGGACCCTTGGATTTATTTAACATTTTTGACTGGATAAATGTACGGTCAATAACCTTTCCCATCTCTCCGCCAAGGGCATCCAGTTCTCTTACCAGATGACCTTTGGAACTTCCTCCGATATTCGGATTACACGGCATCATCGCAATACTGTCCACACTTACGGTAAATACCAGTGTCTGAAATCCAAGTCTTGCCGTTGCCAGAGCCGCCTCACATCCTGCGTGTCCGGCTCCAATGACAACAACGTCATATTTATCTTTATTTTCCCATACAGAATTTGCTGAATATCTCATTAACCAAATCTTCTCCTATCGTTTCGCCGGTGATATTACCGAGAGCCTCATATGCATCCATAAGATCGATCGAATAGAAATCCTCCGGCATATCTGCGGCAATGCTGTCATTCACACGTTCAAGTGCGGCATATGCATCCTGAAGTGCTGTTTTCTGTCTCACATTCGTAATATAGATTTCATCATTAAATGTCAGTTCGCCCTGGAAGAACATCTCCTTTAACGTATCTTCCAGTTCTCCGATTCCCTCCACGTTCTTTGCGGAGATCTCGATCACCGGGAATTCCTCCGGCAGCTCTTCCTGATCTTTTTTCACCTGCATATCCAGATCGGATTTGTTCAGCAGGATGATCGCACGTTTTCCTTTGATCAGATGCAGGATCTCTGCATCATTTTCATCCAGCGGCCTGGATGCATCGATCACATACAGGATCAGGTCTGCCTTGTCTGCATATTCTTTCGCACGGTCAACACCGATCTTTTCCACCACATCTTCCGTATCACGGATGCCGGCAGTATCCATGATATTTAAAGAAATGCCCTTCAGATTCAGGTGTTCTTCCAATACATCCCTGGTTGTACCCGCAATATCTGTAACGATTGCCCGGTCCTCACCGAGAAGTACATTTAACAGGGATGATTTCCCCGCATTCGGTTTTCCGAGGATGACTGTGCGTACGCCCTCCTTTATAATCCTACCATCATCACAGCTATCTAGCAATCTTTTCATTGCTTCTATGATCTCATCAACCACTTTTTTTAGCGTTTCCCCGTATCCATCGACGCTGATGTGCTCCGGATCATCCAGTGCGGTCTCGATAAATGCAGTGTGATACAGGATCTTTTCACGCATTTCACTAATCTTATCTTTGATATTTCCCTTAAGCTGGCTCACCGAACTCTGCAGGGCATATTCGTTCTGCGATGCGATCAGATCCCCGACAGCCTCTGCCTGTGAAAGATCCAGTCTGCCATTTAAAAATGCACGCTTGGTGTACTCTCCGGGCTCTGCCGGGCGCGCACCATTTTTGATCAGAAGCTCCAGAATACGCTTTACCACATAGACTCCGCCGTGACAGTTGATCTCCACCGTATCTTCGCCGGTGTAGCTGTGCGGCCCGCGCATCAGCATGACCAGTACTTCGTCGATCACCTGATCTCCATCAACCATATACCCATAATGGATCGTATGTGATTGCTGTTCACATAACTTTTTCTCTTTTTTTCCTTTATACACCCGGTCTGCGATCTGAAATGCTTCCGGACCACTCATTCGTACAATTCCGATTCCGGAATTACTCATTGCCGTAGATATTGCGGCAATTGTGGAATTATATAATTGTTCCATATTTCCTCCATACTTTGGTATCAAAAAAGACAAGGGCCGCTTAAAGACCCCTGTCTCTTAATTATCGGTTATTTCTGTTTCTTACCAGTGTTACCACAACTCTTCTGTAAGGCTCTTCACCTTCACTGTGTGTGGATACTGCCGGGTCAGACTGCAGCGCAGAGTGAATGATTCTTCTCTCGTATGGATTCATTGGCTCAAGAGAAACTGTCTTTCTTGTTCTCTTAACTTTACTTGCAATATTCTTTGCAAGATTTTCCAGTGTTTCTTTTCTTCTTCTTCTGTAATCCTCTGTATCAAGTTTCACTCTTACATATCCATCCTGCATCTTATTGGCAACACGATTTGTAAGATACTGCAGAGAATCCAGTGTCTGTCCTCTTTTTCCGATCAGGATACCCATGCTGCTTCCTTCCATATTGATGGAAAGTGCGCCTTCTTCATCTACAGCAGATGTAACTTTTACATCCTCCATGCCCATTGCATTCATAACATCATAGATGAATTTCTCACATGTCTCGATCGTCTGTGGTTCCACTTTTGCAAGTTCTGCTTCCTTCTTTGGAGCAGATTTTACTTCCGGCTTCTCTTCTCTTGCCTGTTTTCTTGCGTGTGAATGTTCTTTTGCCGGTTTTTTTTCTGCTTTTTTCTCAGTTTTAACGCTTTCTTTTACCGGTTCTTCCACTTTCGGCTCTTCTTTTACAACTTCTTCAACAGGTTTTTCTTCCTGTTTTCTGCGGGCTTTGATCACAGCCTGCTTTCTTCCGATTCCAAGGAAACCTTCGCTTCCTTTTTCAACAACAATATAATCTAAACGATCACTTGTTACGCCTAACTGAACCAGTGCCTCTGTAATCGCATCGTCCAGTGTCTTTGCTGATAAGGTAATGTAATCCTCCATTACAGCCGCCCCCTAATCATTTTCGTTAAATTTCTTCACCATATTTGCCTTTGATGCGAGACTTCCCTTCTTCGCATTGTCTGCTTTCTGGTGCGCTTTTTCCACTCTGGCTTCTCTTTCTTTTTCACTTAAGTTAGATGTACTCTGCTTTTTCATTGATGCCTGGTTGTTCATATTCTTGGTATTCGTCTGAGCCATTGCTGCGATTCTTTCATTCTTCTCGCCACGTTTTACACGTTTTTCCTCAGCCTTTTCCTTGTTTTTCTCCAGGATCTCATCTACAGACATCTTGCTTAAGTGCTTATTGATAAATATCTGCTGAACGCAACGTACTACCGCACTGACGATCCAGTACAGACCGATACCTGTCGGAAGTGAGAATACCATAAATACCGAAAACAGTGGCATTGTGATATTCATTGTGTTCATCGTAGATGCCATCGGGTTATCTTTATCAAGCTGCTGTCCGGAAATAGCCTGTGAAAGCTTGATACTTCCGTACTGTGTCAGACCAGATAATACCGGAAGCAAGATTGCAGTAATGATAATAACAACCGGTGCAAATCCATAGTCCCCGCTGTTCTTGATCATCTGCATCGGTGAGATGGTCAGGTCAGGAAGGGTCAGGAATACATTTACTGCTTTTGGAGCTGTCTTGATCTCCGGAACATATTTCTGGATGTTATAGATAACCGGGTACAAAGCAAACAACAGCGGCATCTGAATCAGTAACGGAAGGCATCCTGCTGACATCGATGTACCATATTTGTCATACACCTGCTGAATCTCTTCCTGCTGTTTCATCATTGATGCCTGGTCTTTTTTATTCTTATACTTCTTCTGTATAGCCTGAATCTCCGGATTCATAACAGATGACATCTTCGATGTTCTCTGCTGCTGTACTGTAAGTGGAAGTAATAACGTATACACAAAAATCGTATACAGAATGATCGACAGACCTACCAGTCCGTTATCGCTTGGCAGACAGTTGTCCAGGAAATTATAGATAAAGTTCATTACCTTACCCAGAATCCAGCAAAGCTGTCCGACGATCGGCCAGTTAGCGGCAGTCAGTAAACTTGGTACCATAATTTTTTCCTCCATATGTAGTTGTAATCTTTTTAAGGAACAGGGTCGTACCCTCCTCTGGTAAACGGATTACAGCGCAGAATTCTCCACACTGCCAGCCGTCCCCCTTTTAACGCGCCGTATTTCTCAATTGCTTCTTTCGCATACTGAGAACAGGTCGGATAAAACTTACAGGTGGAACCGCCCTTTACCGGAGACAGATATCTCTGATAAAATCTGATGCCAGTGAGCAGAATCTTCTTCATAATACGTTACCCCTCATCTATAATCTTATGAAGATGGGCCAGATGGAGCATTGCGCCGACAATCTCTTTATAACCTTTTCCTTTGGCGCCTATTCTTGCTATAACAATAATATCCAATCCACATCTGAACCGTTCTTCTTGTAATCTATAGCTTTCGCGGATTAACCTCGTTAATCTGTGCCGTACTATACTGTTTCCTACTTTTTTACTTACAGATATTCCTAATCGATTCTGACTTGTCCCATTCTCCAGTACATACATTACCAGATACTTGTTGGCATAAGATGTTCCCTTTCTATATATATATTGGAAATCTTTATTCTTTTTCAGTGATTCGGAATATTTCATTTTGTAATTCTCCTAATTATTCTGAGTAGAAGAAAAGGCCACATATATGCGGCCTACGCTGATAATCTCTTTCTTCCTTTTGCTCTTCTTGCAGCAAGTACTTTTCTTCCACCTGCTGTGCTCATTCTAGATCTGAAGCCATGTACTTTAGCTCTCTGTCTCTTTTTTGGCTGGAATGTCATCTTCATGGATATCCACCTCCTTATTTTATTCCAAGGGATGTTCTCCCTAATTTTCATAAGACATCAGCCTTGATTATATTAAAAAAACCGCTCTACGTCAAGCAAATCCGCAAATTTTTAAAATATATTTATCCACATTTTGTGGAAAACTTTGTGGATTTCTGTGGATAACGTGTGGAAATCATATAATTTTTTAATTTTTTCCCCTTTACATACGCATTTTTACTATGTTGATAATTGGGATTGAGTTTTCCACAGTTTCCCACATGCATCAAAGTGCACGATTAAAGATTGCCTAAAGCAACTTTTTGATGTACAATGTAGAAGAGTGGGTTTATAGGTGAAAATCCGCGAATCAGACAGATTAGGAGTAAATATGATGAATACAGTAAAGGAAAAATGGCCTGAAATTATCGAACATCTCAGGGTGGAACACGAGTTATCCAATGTATCATTTAATACATGGATACAACCGTTGAAGGTCTACGATGTTGTAGACAATACCGTATTTATATTAGTAAATATGAATGCGAGTGTAGAATATATAGAAAAAAAATATCAGCTTCCATTAAAGGTATGTATTGCGGAGACTACCGGAACTGAATATGACGTTGTCTTCATTTCGGAAGATGATGACAGACTGAATGAAATCCAGAATATGGCCATTGAAGCGAATCAGAAGAAAAAAAGCAAAAGTGCTGCGGAGAAAGCCGGGCTGAATCCGAAGTATACTTTTGATACCTTCGTTGTCGGCGGGAATAATAATTTCGCCCACGCAGCTTCCCTTGCTGTTGCCGAATCTCCGGGAGAAGTGTACAATCCTCTCTTCTTATATGGAGGTGTTGGACTTGGAAAGACCCATTTGATGCACTCGATCGCGCATTTTATTCTGGACAAGAATCCAAAGAAAAAAGTACTCTATGTAACCAGTGAGACATTTACAAATGAGCTGATCGAAGCTCTGAAGAATGGTAAAACCGCCGGAAACGAGTCCGCAATGTCGAAATTTCGCGATAAATACCGTAATAATGATGTACTTTTGATCGATGATATCCAGTTCATTATAGGAAAAGAAAGTACACAGGAAGAATTCTTCCATACATTTAACCATCTGCATACTTCCGGAAAGCAGATCATCATATCGTCTGATAAGCCGCCGAAAGATATTGAGACTTTGGAGGCCAGACTTCGTACGCGCTTTGAGTGGGGTCTGATTGCTGATATTTCATCACCTAACTATGAAACCCGTATGGCGATTCTTCAGAAGAAGATCGAACTGGATCATTTGGAAAAATACAACATTCCGAATGATGTACTCGAATATATCGCAACGAACGTTAAGACAAATATCCGAGAACTGGAGGGCTCTCTTAATAAGCTGATCGCACTTTATAAGCTGAACAATAACGGATCCATCGATATTGCGCTTGCAGCAGAAGCATTAAAAGACATCATTTCTTCGGATAATAAGAGAGAAGTTACACCGGAACTGATCCTGGATATCGTTTCCGATCATTTTGGTGTGTCTATTGCCGACCTCAAAGGCGGCAAACGTAACGCCGAGATCGTCTTTCCGCGCCAGATTGCCATGTATCTGATCCGTAATATGACAGAAACTTCATTAAAAGCAGTCGGTGTCATCCTTGGGGGAAAAGATCATTCTACCATCAAACATGGAATCGAAAAAATCGAGAACGAATTACAGGCGGACGAGACTCTTTCTAACACTATTAATATCATAAAGAAGAAGATCAACCCGGCTTAGCCTTATTTTGCTGTTTTTAGCTGTGAATAACTATGTGGAAAATCTGAACATCATATGTGGATAACTATGGGATAGCCTTGGGAAAACCACAGGATTTCTGTAACTGTCTTTAGAAACGGAAAAGTTTTCAACAACAGTTCCACACATAATCCAGTCGGATTCCACAGAGTTTTCAAAGCTGATTTTCCTTGCAAACAGTGGGCTGGAGGCACTTTTCCTCTTTTCCACATCCCCTAAGACGGCTGAGGCGGAAACTATTTTATTTATTTATCCATTACACACGTGCGAAAGGAGTTATACACACATGAAAATTACCTGCAGTAAATCGAATCTGGTCAAAGGTGTCAGTATTGTTTCCAAAGCAGTTCCTTCTAAAACAACAATGCCAATCCTTGAATGTATCTTAATTGATGCAACAACAGATATTATCAAATTAACAGCTAATGATATGGAACTTGGTATCATGACAGAGATCTCCGGAGACATCATTGATCGTGGTATGATCGCAATCGATGCGAAGATTTTTTCAGAAATCGTTCGAAAACTTCCGGATAATGAAGTAACAATCGAAACTTTAGATAATCTTCAGACAGTGATCACCTGTGAAAAAGCAAAATTCGATATTGCCGGCAAACCAGGTGATGAATTTGCTTACTTACCAATTATCGAAAAAGAAGATTCTATTGAAATCTCTCAATTCACATTAAAAGAAGTTATTCGTCAGACTATTTTCTCAATCTCTGACAGTGAGAGCAACAAGCTCATGACCGGTGAATTGTTTGATATCAGCGACAATATTCTGAAAGTTGTTTCGCTTGACGGACACAGGATTTCCATCCGCAAGGTTCCACTGAAAAAAAGTGTTGCGGACAGAAAACTGGTTGTACCGGGAAAAACCCTGATCGAGATCAGTAAGATTCTTTCCGGGGAGGCTGAAAATGTGGTATCGATTTCATATACAAAGAACCATATCGTGTTCGAATTTGATAATACCATCGTGGTATCCCGCCTGATCGAAGGTGAATACTTCAGAATCGATCAGATGTTATCCAGTGATTACGAGACAAAAGTAAGAATCAACAAAAAAGAACTGCTCAGCTGTATTGACCGTGCAACACTTCTGGTAAAAGAAGGCGATAAAAAACCAATTATCATCAACATCGGTGATGAACTGATGGAATTAAAGATCAAATCCCAGATCGGATCCATGAATGAAGAGATCATGATCGCAAAAGAAGGAAAAGATCTGCTGATCGGATTCAATCCGAAATTTCTGATCGATGCACTCCGTGTTATCGATGACGAGGAAGTGACGATCTATCTGATGAATGCAAAAGCACCTTGCTTTATCAAGGATGATGCGGAAAGTTATGTCTACCTGATCCTTCCGGTCAACTTTAACTCCGCAGCATAGGACTGTCCCGGAAGACCTGAAGAGATCCTTTCCGGGTACAAAATAAAAAACAAGATAAAATGCAGGAATGCTTGCAAAACTGTATAGCAATGAGTATAATAAAACAACGGCTAAACAAAGAGAAATATGCATAAAAATACAAAGAAATGCATACCCAAGAGAGGATACAAGACGTATGGAGACAATTATATTACGAGGTGAATATATCAAGCTTGGACAGGCTTTAAAAGCTGCGGGAATGGTGGAATCCGGAGTAGAAGCAAAAGAAGTGATACAGGAAGGTCTGGTCATGGTAAATGGCGAGACAGATACACGCCGCGGACGTAAGTTATATGGCGGCGATATCGTATTATTTGACGGAGAAGAGATTAGAATTGAAGGTTAATTCCCTGAAATTAAAGAATTTTAGAAACTATGATCTTCTGAATGTGGAGTTTGACGGTTCTACGAATATTTTTTACGGGAACAATGCCCAGGGGAAGACGAATATCCTGGAGGCGGTGTATCTGTCCGGAACGACCAAATCCCACCGCGGGTCGAAAGACAGGGACATGATACGGTTCGGTGAGGATGAATCCCACATCGAGACCGTGGTGGAGAAGAACGGTATCAGTTATCAGATCGACATGCACCTGAAGAAGAACAGTCCGAAAGGAATCGCGATAAACAAGATGCCGATCCGGAAGGCAAGTGAACTTTTCGGGATCGTGAATCTCGTATTCTTCTCGCCGGAAGACCTCAATATCATCAAGAACGGACCTGCAGAGAGACGGAGATTTATCGATCTGGAGCTTTCGCAGCTCGATAAGGTGTACCTGAATAACCTGTCGAACTATAACCGTATCGTGAACCAGAGAAACCATCTGCTGAAAGAGTTAAGTTTCGGCGGAAAGAAAGATCTTTCAGATACACTGGAAATATGGGAGATGCAGATGGTACAATATGGGGAGAGACTGATCGCCAGAAGGAAAGAATTTGTCGCACAGATCAATGAGATCATTGCGAAGATCCATCAGAAGCTGACCGGCGGCAAAGAAAGCCTGCAGATCATATATGATCCAAGTACGGGAGATCTGCCGTTTGAACAGGCACTGAGACGGTATCGTGACAGAGATCTCAGGATGAAGAGTACAACGGTGGGACCGCACAGAGATGACATCGGATTTCTGACCGGCGATATGGATATCCGCAGATATGGCTCCCAGGGACAGCAGAGAACGGCTGCCCTGTCTTTGAAGTTATCGGAGATTGAACTGGTCAGGCTGGCAACGCATGACACACCGATACTTTTACTTGACGATGTATTGTCTGAACTTGATAAACACAGGCAAAACTATCTGTTAGACAGCATACATGATATACAGACCCTGATCACCTGCACAGGGGTTGAGGATTTTGTAAATCACCGCTTTTCAATAAACAAAGTGTTCCATGTCCAAAACGGACAGGTAACGAAAGAAAACTAGGAGGACTGAGAATGGGTACAGAAAAAGTACAGCATGAATACGGCGCAGATGAAATTCAGATATTGGAAGGTCTTGAGGCAGTCCGCAAACGTCCTGGTATGTACATTGGAAGTACATCTTCCAGAGGTTTGCATCACCTTGTATACGAGATTGTCGATAATGCCGTAGATGAAGCTCTGGCAGGCTTCTGTGATACGATTTATGTAACAATCAATAAAGACAATTCGGTGACCGTTATCGATAATGGACGTGGAATTCCGGTTGGTATCAACCACAAAGCAGGGCTTCCTGCGGTAGAAGTCGTATTTACCGTACTGCATGCGGGAGGAAAGTTCGGCGGTGGAGGATACAAGGTATCCGGAGGACTTCACGGTGTTGGAGCATCTGTTGTAAATGCGCTCTCCAACTGGCTGGAAGTAGAGATCTTCCATGATGGAAAGATCTACCAGCAGCGTTATGAACGCGGAAAAGTTATGGAGAAACTGGCAGTGATCGGAGAATGTGAAGAAGGAAAATCAGGTACAAAAGTTACATTCCTGCCGGATGATACCATTTTCGAGACAACGATCTTTGATTTTAATGTCCTGAAACAGCGATTCCGTGAGATGGCCTTCCTGACCAAAGGTCTGAAGATCGTGCTCAGGGATGACCGGGAGGAAGAACCGAAAGAAAGAACATTCCACTACGAAGGCGGAATCAAAGAATTCGTTTCTTACCTGAACCGGAGTGCGACACCACTTTATGAGCAGATCATTTACTGCGAAGGCATGGTCAATAATGTGTCTGTAGAAGTGGCTATGCAGCACAACGATTCTTACAGCGATAATACGTATGGATTTGTCAATAACATTACGACTCCGGAAGGCGGAACACACGTTGTCGGATTCCGTAATGCGATCACAAAGACATTTAATGACTATGCAAGAAAGAATAAGCTTCTGCGTGAAAATGAGCCGAACTTAAGCGGTGAAGATATCCGTGAAGGTCTTACAGCGATCATCAGTGTCAAGATCGAAGACCCGCAGTTCGAGGGACAGACCAAGCAGAAACTTGGTAACAGTGAGGCGAGAGGTGCGGTTGATAATGTGGTCAGCAGACAGCTTGAGATTTTTCTTGAGCAGAATCCGGCCGTTGGTAAGATCATTGTGGAGAAATCCGTGATGTCCCAGCGTGCAAGAGAAGCCGCAAGAAAGGCAAGAGACCTGACACGTAGAAAATCAGCACTTGATAACATGGCACTTCCGGGAAAGCTTGCAGACTGTTCTGACAAGAATCCGGAGAATTGTGAGATCTACATCGTAGAGGGAGATTCCGCCGGTGGTTCCGCGAAGACTGCACGTGACCGCGCGACACAGGCAATCCTTCCGCTTCGTGGTAAGATCCTGAATGTAGAGAAGGCAAGACTGGATAAGATCTACGGCAATGCCGAGATCAAGGCGATGATCACAGCATTTGGTACCGGAATCCATGAGGATTTTGATATCTCCAAGCTGCGTTATCACAAGATCATCATCATGACCGATGCCGACGTGGACGGTGCACATATCAGTACACTGCTTCTGACATTCATTTACCGGTTCATGCCGGAGCTTATCAAGCAGGGGTATGTATATCTGGCGCAGCCGCCGCTTTACAAGCTTGAGAAGAACAAGAAGGTATGGTATGCATACAGTGACGAAGAACTGAGTAATATCATCAATGAAGTCGGTCGTGACGGCAATAATAAGATCCAGCGTTACAAAGGTCTTGGAGAGATGGATGCAGAACAGCTCTGGGAGACAACCATGGATCCGGAACACCGTATCCTGTTACGTGTAACGATGGATGATGAGACAACGAGCGAACTGGATCTGACATTTACTACACTGATGGGTGATAAGGTTGAGCCAAGACGTGAGTTCATCGTTGAGAATGCAAAATACGTTAAGAATCTGGATGTATAATATAAGCGTGTAGAAGAAAGGAGGAACAGGGATAATTAAATCTCTGAGAGATTGATGGAAGACAATATATTTGACAAAGTCCACGAAGTGGATCTGAAACAGACAATGGAAACCTCTTATATCGACTACGCGATGAGTGTTATTGCGTCCCGTGCACTGCCGGATGTAAGAGATGGTTTGAAACCGGTACAGAGAAGAATCCTGTACTCTATGATCGAACTGAATAACGGTCCCGACAAGCCGCACAGAAAGTGTGCACGTATCGTCGGTGATACGATGGGTAAATATCACCCGCACGGTGACAGTTCGATCTATGGAGCATTGGTTAATATGGCACAGGAATGGTCTACCAGATATCCGCTGGTAGACGGACATGGTAACTTTGGTTCTGTGGACGGTGACGGTGCTGCCGCCATGCGATACACAGAGGCAAGACTGAGTAAGATTTCCATGGAATTAACGGCGGATATTAATAAAAATACCGTTGATTTTATTCCGAACTTTGACGAGACGGAGAAAGAACCTACCGTTCTGCCGGCAAGATTCCCGAACCTTCTGGTCAACGGTACTTCCGGTATCGCTGTAGGTATGGCGACCAATATCCCGCCGCACAACCTGCGTGAAGTGATCAATGCGGTTGTACAGATCATCGATGACCAGATCGAGGATAAAGAAGAGACAACGATCGAAGAGATCTTAAAGATCATCAAAGGACCGGACTTCCCGACCGGAGGTATGATCCTTGGAACCAGAGGAATTGAAGAGGCATACAGAACCGGACGTGGCAAGATCCGTGTGCGTGCGGTGACAGATATCGAGGCGATGCCGAACGGCAAGAGCCGCATCATCGTAAGTGAACTTCCTTACATGGTGAATAAAGCAAGACTGATCGAGAAGATCGCAGAACTGGTACGTGATAAGAAGATCGACGGCATCACAGACTTAAGTGACCAGTCAAGCCGTGAAGGAATGCGTGTAGTCATTGAACTCAGGAGAGATGCCAATGCAAACGTTATCCTGAACCAGTTATACAAACATACACAGCTTCAGGACACATTCGGTGTGATCATGCTGGCACTGGTCGGCAACGAGCCGAAGGTCATGAACCTGATGGAGATGCTCAACTACTACCTGAGACATCAGGAAGAAGTTGTGACACGCCGTACACAGTATGAGTTAAATAAAGCCGAAGAACGTGCGCATATCTTACAGGGATTACTGATCGCATTAGATAACATCGATGAAGTGATCAAGATCATCAGAGGTTCCCAGACTGTCCAGATCGCAAAATCAGAATTGATGGAGCGTTTCGGACTGACAGATGTACAGGCACAGGCAATCGTAGATATGAGACTGCGTGCCCTGACAGGTCTGGAAAGAGAGAAACTCGAAGCAGAATATAAAGCACTGATGGAGCAGATCGAACATTTACGTGCGATCCTCGCAGACAGAAAGTTATTACTTGGCGTGATCAAAGAAGAGATCCTCGTGATCCGTGATAAATACGGAGATGAGAGAAGAACATCCATCGGATTCGATGAGTTCGATATCTCCATGGAAGACCTGATCCCAAGGGAAGACGTTGTCATCACGATGACAAAGCTTGGATATATCAAGAGAATGTCTCACGATACATTCAAAGCCCAGAACCGTGGAGGCAAGGGAATCAAAGGTATGCAGAAGCTGGACGAGGATTATGTAGAAGAACTCTTCATGACCAATACACATCACTACCTGATGTTCTTTACGAACACCGGACGTGTATACCGCATGAAAGCATACGAGATCCCGGAAGCAAGCAGAACATCCAGAGGAACTGCGATCGTGAATCTGTTACAGTTAATGCCGGGCGAGAAGATCAGTGCGGTCATTCCGATCGAGAAATATAACGATGATGAGTATCTGCTGATGGCAACCAAGAAAGGTCTCATCAAGAAGACTCCAATCAAAGAGTATGCAAATGTCAGAAAGACAGGACTTGCAGCAATTACTCTGCGTGAGGAGGATGAACTGATCGAGGTGAAATATACAGACAGCGATCATGATGTATTCATGGTTACGAAGTATGGACAGTGTATCCGCTTCAACGAAAGTGATGTGCGTCCGACAGGAAGAACATCCATGGGTGTCCGTGGTATGAATCTGGTAGACCGTGATGAAGTAATTGGAATGCAGATTGATTCACAGGGAACAGACCTGCTCATCGTGTCCGAATATGGTATGGGTAAACGTACTTCCATCGATGAATTCACAGCCCAGAACCGAGGCGGTAAAGGTGTGAAGTGCTACAAGATCACAGAGAAGACCGGCAACGTTGTAGGCGTGAAAGCTGTAGACGAAGATAATGAGATCATGATCATCAATACAGAGGGAATCATTATCCGTATGAAGTGTGACGGAATCTCAGAACTCGGAAGAGTGACATCTGGCGTGAAACTGATCAACCTGCCGGAAGGAGATAAAGTTGCCTGCATCGCGAAGGTACGCAAAGGTGATGAATCAGAAGAAGATCTGGTAGAGCCGGAAGAAAGTACAGAAGATTCTGAGGCAGTAGAAACAGAAGTGGAAGAGAATACAGAAAGCTCTGAGACGGAAGAATAAAGATGAGAGAATACAAAGGCTATATCATGCAGGAGTTGCAGACATTTTTTTGAATGCATGGTGATATATAAGGATATTTAAAGAAGCTGCCACTGGCAGCTTCTTTTGAACGTATAGCGATATGAGAAGGAAATAGAAAAAGGGCGTGGATTTTCATCCATGCCCTTTTAGAGTCTCAGTTCAAGTTTTCTGATTTTCAATTTCTTAGTTTTCTGCTTCATCCGCAGCAAGTTCACGAAGAATGATCTCTGCCGTTTTCTTTACGGTAGCAGCAACAAAATCCGTACACTGTGCTTTACGCTCCGGAGAATTCTTCTCTTTTCCTTTTGTCAGAACACGGCAGCATGTTGCACCACAGTATTCTTTGAAGAAATCATGGATTTCATTTGAAAGCTTGAAGCATCGGTTTACCTTAGGATCGCCAGGTGTCTTACGTCCGAAGAAATATCCGATGCACATGGTTGCTCCGGCGAGAGCACCACAGATACATCCGCCTCCGCCAAGTCCCCATGGGAAACCGGAACTCATGGCAATCGCATCATCAGACATATCCAGTTCAAAATTCTTTTTAATCGCATAAATTACAGATTCTGAACAGGCGAAACCCTGATTGAAGATGTCTACCGCATCCTTTTGAAGTTTCTCTAAATTTACATTTGTTGTCATTTCAACCCCTCCTAAAAATGTATTAAATTCATTATAGCACAGTGAAAAGAACTTGTATATCGTATAGGGACAGGGTAAAATGAGAAAGGGACAGGGCTTTTTAAATTTGGGACGGAGGTTTTCTGAAAATCCCCCGTCCCCAAGGAGGATATAGATGAGAACAATTAATACAACTATCATCACACAAAATATAAAAGAAATGTGCATACAGGCCAATCATTTTCTCGCAGATGATATGGATAAAGAAATGAAACATGCAGTAGAGAACGAAAAATCACCGCTCGGCCGGCAGATTCTGGAGCAGTTGCAGGATAATCTGAAGATTGCAGCAGAAGACATGATTCCAATTTGTCAGGATACCGGCATGGCTGTCGTATTCATGAAGATTGGACAGGATGTACATTTCGAAGGTGGTAATCTGGAAGATGCCATCAACGAGGGGGTTCGTCAGGGATACATAGAAGGATTCTTGAGAAAATCCGTCGTAGGAGATCCGATCATTCGTGAAAATACTAAAGATAACACACCGGCGGTGATCCACTACAATATTGTGCCGGGAGATAAAGTAGAGATTAAAGTCGCACCGAAAGGATTCGGAAGCGAGAATATGAGCCGTGTATTCATGCTGAAACCTGCAGACGGAATTGAAGGTGTAAAGAACGCAATTCTTACAGCAGTCAGAGATGCAGGACCGAATGCCTGTCCACCGATGGTAGTCGGAGTAGGTGTTGGAGGAACATTTGAAAAATGTGCACTGATGGCAAAAGAGGCACTGACAAGAGAGGCAGGATCACATTCGGAAATTCCATGGGTGAAAGAGCTGGAAGAAGAGATGCTGGAGACGATTAATAAGCTTGGTATCGGACCAGGAGGACTTGGCGGAACTACAACGGCACTTGCGGTAAACGTCAATACTTATCCGACACATATAGCAGGACTTCCGGTTGCAATTAATATTTGCTGCCATGTTAACCGTCATATCATCAGGGAGGTGTAATCAGCATGGATAAACATATCACAGCACCAATTACAAAAGAAATAGCAAGATCTCTTCACGCAGGAGATTATGTATACGTTACAGGAACTATTTACACAGCAAGAGATGCAGCACACAAGCGTATGGATGAAGCACTGGACCGTGGTGAGAAACTTCCAATCGACATCAAAGATCAGGCAATTTACTACATGGGACCATCTCCGGCAAGAGAAGGACGTCCAATAGGATCTGCAGGACCAACGACTGCAAGCCGTATGGATAAGTATGCTCCACGTCTGTTAGATCTTGGACAGACAGCTATGATTGGAAAAGGTAAGAGAAGCCAGGAGGTTATCGATGCGGTGGTGCGTAACGGATGCGTATACCTTGCCGCTATCGGAGGAGCCGGTGCATTGTTATCCAAATGCATCAAATCTTCAGAAGTCATCGCATACGAAGATCTCGGAACCGAAGCAATCCGAAAATTACAGGTAGAGAATCTTCCGGTTATTGTAGTCGTCGACAGTGAAGGTAACAATCTGTATGAAACTGCAATCAAGGAGTATGCGAAGATATGAGAAGAATCTTTTTAATGGTTCTTCGGAATATTTTCTTTGTGCCTGTTTACTGGTATAAATTATGCTACCATGCCAGACATGTAGATAAATATACAGAAGAAGAACATTATGAATTATTAAAATATATCGATCACCGTGCCAATACATCAGGAAATATTACGATAGAAGTATATGGACAGGAAAATATTCCACAACAGGATGGATTTATATTCTATCCGAATCATCAGGGATTGTATGATGTACTTGCAATTATGGAAGCATGTCCGAAACCTTTTTCTGTTGTGGCAAAAAAAGAAGTGGCCAATGTACCATTTTTGAAACAGGTATTTACATGCATGAAAGCATATATGATTGATCGTGAAGACGTGCGTCAGTCACTTCAGGTGATTATAAATGTCAGCAATGATGTAAAAAACGGTAAAAATTTTCTGGTTTTCCCAGAGGGAACGAGATCAAAACAGGGAAATCAGGTACAGGAATTTAAAGGTGGAAGCTTTAAAGCAGCAACCCGGGCGAAGTGTCCGATCATCCCGGTAGCATTGATTAATTGTTTTGTACCATTTGATTCCAAGACGACAGAACAAGTTAATGTGCAGGTACATTTTTTAGAACCATTACTCTATGAAGAATATAAAAATATGAAAACAACAGAAATTGCAACATTGGTACGGGAGAAAATTCAACATACGATTAACGAAAATGTATAAAAGGATTTCAGACAATGAGAGAAAAAGTATTACTGGTAAAAACATTTGGAAATTTTTATATGGAATATGATGGAAAGTCTTTGCTTGGAAAAAAAGTTGGAGAAACGCAATTTACATCATTAATGCAGATGGTGATACATGAAAGAAGGAACGGTGTCTGCCGGGAGAGACTTGAAGAAGTATTGTTTGGAGAACGAGAAATAGTTAACGTGCAGCATGCACTCCAAAGTGTGATTTACAATGCAAAAAAAAGATTGGAAAAAGCCGGACTTCCGAAGGTAAATTATATAGAAATCAAAAATGGAGTTGTATATTGGACAAAAGAAATAGAAGTTCAGGAGGATGCTTCGGAGTTTGATCTTTTATATCAAAAAATAAAAAATGAAAAAGATGGAGAAAAGAAGCTTATATATCTGGAACAGATATTTGCAATTTATACAGGAGAATTCCTTAAGACGCGGCAAAATGCAATCTGGATAGTAATAGAATCAAACCGTTATCAGGATATGTTCCGTGAATGCGTAGAAGAAGCCGCCGGGTTATACAGAGAAAGACAGGATTATGACAGGTTGGAAGCACTTGGAAAATATGCATCAGAGATTGAACCATTTTTAGAATGGGAAGCATTGATCATGGAGGCTATAGTATCACTTGGCCGATATGAAGAGGCAAGAAAATTATATGCAGATACAGCAGAAAGATATTTTGAAAAACGTGGGTTAAAACCATCGAGACGTCTTCTTGATTCGCTGAATCAGTTGGGAAATCAAGTTATGCATTCGTATGAAGTGCTTGATAATATACAGGAAAATCTTGAAGAAAAAGCCAACATGGAAAGAAAAGGAGCCTATCTGTGTAGTTATCCAACGTTTCAGGGAATCTATCAGCAGCTTGTAAGAATGTTGGAACGAAGCGGGCAGTCTATTTATCTTATGTTGTGTACGATTATAGACAGTAAAGGAAAGCCGATGAAGGAAGGTCCTCAGTTGGAAGCGATGGCCAAGAGACTGGAATATGCCATCTGCATGTCCATTCGAAGCAGTGATGTTGTAAATCATTATAGCAAAGGACAATATCTCGTTCTATTGATTAATACCACGAGAGAAGATTGTAAAATCATTCAAAAACGGATTGACCATCAGTTTCTGACAGACCGTCAGCGGACAGGGGTAAGATATTATGTGAATAATGTTTTATACCAAAAAGACTTTTAGGAAAACACGAACCTAAAAGGAGGAAATTCTAAAAATGAGTAATATGGGTAAATACATAGGGACTCCATGGGGTATCATACTTTGTATTGATTATTATAAGAAAGAAAAAATCAAAGGGCGCATTTATCATAGATACCAGAAAGAGCCAACAGAATTTAATGGAATGGTGGAAGCTCTTTTGTTAATAGACGAATTCTTTGATGAACTGGGATATCCTTTTCCAGGGAGTAAGTATCATTACTTTATAAATAATAAAAAAGTAATGAAATCGAATATGATAAAAATGTGGAGTGATGAAGAGATGTTGAAAAACAGTGGTGGTAAAGGAACCTTTGTAATAAGGGTAGAGCAGAGACAGCATAATACCTGGCAAGGAAAGGTTACGTGGGTAGAAGAAGGAAAGACAGAAAACTTTCAATCAGCTTTGGAATTGATTAAAATGATTGATGGTGTTTTGGAATCCAGGGTCAATATAGATGAAAATGAATAATTTGAAATAAAATGTAAAAAAGATGAAAAAAGTAATTGACATTCATATAAAGGCTTGTTATAATTATTTTCGCTGGAGAAATACTCAAGAGGCTGAAGAGGCGCCCCTGCTAAGGGTGTAGGTCGGGTAACCGGCGCGAGGGTT